>JBKPLI010000172.1:0-6877 GCA_046731555.1 Actinomycetota bacterium
TACGGCGACGCAGCAATCTCGATCATCCTGCGGCCGGGCCTGCCCGACTGCGACTCGGCGGAGAATCTGCGCGAGAAGGTCGCCCTCGCGCGCGCGCGAGAACTAGAACGCGTGGACTTCTACCACTACGGCCTCATGCGCATGGACGCGCTCGACCTGATCCGCGCGGCCGTGACCTGAGCGCGCGTCCGGGCAGCGCGTCCGTCCGCCGCCCGTCGTCGACGACGACAGTGCCGTTGACGATCACGTACGGGATGCCCTCGGGCAGCTGCCGGGGCTCCTCGTACGTCGCCGTGTCGCGGATCCGCTCCGGGTCGATGCACGTCACGTCCGCGGCCATCGCCGGGCGCACCAGCCCGCGATCGGGGAAGCCGAGCCGCTGCGCGGGGAGCGACGTCATCTTCCGCACCGCCTCCTCCCACGTGAGGATGCCGAGCTCGCGGACGTAGACCGCGAAGTACCGCGGGAACGTCCCGTACGAGCGGGGATGCGGACGGTCGCCGACGAGGATGCCGTCGCTGCCGGCCGTGTGCGACCAGTGCGCCATCGTCGCGCGCACGTTCTCCTCGTTCCCGAAGTGGATCACACACGAGACGCCGAGCCGCTCGTCGGCAAGCAGGTCGCAGACGAAGTCGATCGGCCGAGCGCCCGCTGCAGTCGTCGCCTCCGCGATCGTCATCCCGACGAACGCGCCGTTCGAGATCGCGATCGTCGACCAGTCGACGGGGACCTCGTGGTGGCCGTCCGAGCCCTCGACCTCCATCTCGACGCGCAGCCGCTCGCGCAGCGCCGGGTCGCGCAGGCGCTCGATCGTCGCGTCCGAGCCGCCGACGTGCATCCAGCTCGGGAGGAACGCGTGCAGGTACGTCGCGCCCGCGAGGTACGGGTACGTGTCGAGCGTCACCTCGATGCCGTCGTCGCGCGCGCCGTCGATCATCGCGAGCAGCTCCGGCGCGCGGCCCTTGTTGACCTCGTAGCCGAGATGCGCGTGGGCGAGGTGGAGCGGGACGCCCGAGCGGCGCGCGATCTCGACGCAGTCGCCGTACGCCTCGAGCGCGCGTCGGCCGTAGTTGCGGTGGTGCGGCGTGTAGTAGCCGCCGTGCTCGCGCACGACCTCCAGCAGCGCGACGATCTCGTCGTCGTCCGCGTACATCCCGGGCGTGTACGTGAGGCCCGTCGAGAGACCGACCGCGCCGTCGCGCAGCGCCTCCGCGAGCAGGCGCTTCATGTCCGCGAGCTCATCCGCCGTCGGCGCGCGGTCGTCGACGCCCATCGCGCACATCCGGATCGTCCCGTGCGGCGCGAGGTAGCAGGCGTTGACGGCGATCCCGTCGCGCTCGAGCCGGTCGAGGTACTCGGCGACGGTCCGCCAGTCCCACGCGAAGTCCGGCGGGTCGTCGTTCCACCCGGCGAGCTGCCCCCGCAACTGCTCGAGCACCGCGTCGGTGACGGGCGCGTACGAGAGCCCGTCCTGCCCGAGCACCTCGAGCGTCACGCCCTGACAGACCTTCGCCTCGTGCGCCGGGTTCACGAGCAGCTGCAGGTCGGAGTGCGTGTGCATGTCGACGAACCCGGGGCACACGAAGAGCCCGTCCGCCTCGATCGTGCGCCGCGCGCCGTCGTCCACGCGCCCTACGGCCGCGATCCGGTCGCCGGCGATCCCCACGTCGGCGCGGTACCACGGATTCCCCGCGCCGTCGATCACGCGGCCGCCGCGGATAACCAGGTCCAGCATCAGTCCTCGAAGTCGGCGACGAGCTCGCGCGCCATCTGCGCGTTGCCCGCGAGGAGGCCGCCGTCCACGCGCAGCACCTCGCCGGTGACCCACGACGCGTCGTCGGAGGCGAGGAACGCGGCCGCGGCCGCGACGTCCTCCGGCTCGCCGACGCGCCGCAGCGGGTACCACCGCATCAGCCGCTCGAAGATCTCCGGCTTCTTGTCGACGCGCTCCTGCCAGAGCGGGGTGCGGATGGTGCCGGGCGCGATCGCGACGACGCGCACGCCGTCCGGCCCGTAGCGCGCGGCCATGCTGCGTGTGAGGTTGAGGAGCCCGGCCTTCGCGGCGCTGTACGGCTCGTTCGCGAAGTACGCCATGCCGTTCACCGAGGCGATGTTCACGATCACGCCGGCGCCGCGCTCGATCATGCCGGGCAGGACGGCCTTCGAGCAGAGGAACGCCGACTTGAGGTTCAGCTCGACGTCGTGGTCCCACGCCTCCTCGTCGATCTCGAGCACGCCGTTCGCCATCCCGCCGCCGGCGTTGTTCACGAGCACGTCGACGGCGCCGGCCGCCTCGACCATGCGCGCGACGTCGTCCGCGACGGTGACGTCCGCCTGCACCGCGCGGCCGCCGATCTCCGCCGCCGTCTCCTCGGCACGCTCGCCGACGACGTCCGCGACGACCACGGACGCGCCCTCGGCCGCGAACCGCCGCGAGATCGCGCGCCCGATCCCCGAGCCGCCGCCGGTAACCAGCGCCGTCCGCCCGTCGAGCCGGCTCATCCCTTCAGCGCTCCCTCCTGCAGGCCGCGCATGTACCACCGCTGTGCGAACGCGAACGCCACGAGACCCGGCAGGATCGCGATCACGTACATCGCCGCGATGTCGGGCCACTGCCACTGGCCGAAGCCGGCGTTCGCCGCCGCGAGCACGACGGTCAGCGTCCGTTTGTCCTGGTCGTTCGTCAGCGTGTTCGCGAGCAGCCACTCGCCCCAGGCCGCGATGAAGTTCGTGATCAACACGACGATGACGCCGTTGCGCACGAGCGGGAGCATGATGCGGCGCAGGATCATGAACGAGCCGGCGCCGTCGACGCGGGCCGACTCCGCGAGCTCGCGTGGGATCGTCTCGAAGACCCCTCGCATGATGAACACGCTCACCGCCAGCGCCAGCGTCTGGTACGGGAGGATCAGGCCCCACGTCGAGTTGATGAGGCCGAGCCGGTCCTGGATCTCCCAGATCGAGATCAGCCCGGTCACACGGCTCGGCACGAACAGCGATACGACGAGGATCGCGAGCACGAGGCTCTTCCCCGGCGTGCGCAGGTGCACGAGCGCATAGCCTGCGAGGATCGCGCACGTCGTCGTGATCAGCATCGTCGCGAGCGTCACGACGACGCTGTTGCGGAAGTTCTGCGGCAGCGTGTCGATTGCCGTCAGCGCGCGGTGGTACGACCCGAAGTCGAAGTCGTGCGGCCAGATGCGGTTCGTGTACGCGTCCGGGAGCGACTTGACGGAGAGCAGCAGCACCCAGAAGAGCGGGAACAGGATCACGATGCACGCCGCGACGAGCACGCCGTGCGTGACGATCGCGCCCCACCGCATGCGGCGCCGGCGCGGTGCGGGCCGCCGGGCGGCGGTCGGGCGCGAGACGGTCTCCGCACGCGTCGCCATCTAGTCGCGGTTCCTGAACAGGTAGAAGAGCCAGATCACGACGACGAGCATGCCGAGCGTGCCGAGCCAACCCACGGCAGCCGCGTACCCGCGGTTCTGGTTACCGACCTGGAACGCGGTGTCCCACATGTACACCGTCCAGGTGTAGGTCGGTCGCTCACGATCGAACCCGCCGAGCAGGATGTACTCGTCGATGAGTGCGAACGCCGTGCCGAAACGGAGCACGACGAGCACCAGCAGGATCGGTCGCAGACGTGCGAACGTGATCTTCCAGAAGATGCGCCACTCGCTCGCGCCGTCGACGCGCGCCGACTCGTAGAGCTCCTTCGGGATCGTGGAGAGACCCGCGAGGTAGAACATCGTGTGGAAGCCGAGGCCCCACCACCACTCCATCAGCGCGATCGACAGGAACGTCAGATCGGTTGAGCCGAGCCACGTCGGCTGGGTCGTCACGTCGTAGATGTGGAAGACGTTGACGAGCATGTAGTTGATCGGCCCGATCCCGTTCGAGTACATCCACACCCAGAGGATGAAGATGAGCGGGCCGGGGATCATCGCCGGGATCAGGAGGATCAACCGGTAGGTCGAGGCGAGCTTGCGGTGCGTCACGCGGTCGACGAGCACCGCGATCACCATCGGCAGGAAGACCATGCCCGGCAGGAAGATCGCGGTGAAGATCGCCGCGCGCATCAGCCCGTCCCGAACGAGCGGGTCCTTCACCGCCTCGACGTAGTTGTCGAACCAGACCCAGTTCGCGTCGCCCGGCGACGCGTCGATCAGGAAGCTGAAGTCGGTGAACGAGATCCACAGCGCGCGGAAGATCGGCCACAGCTGCCAGCCGACGAAGAAGAACAGCGCCGGGATGAGATACGGCCACGTACGCGCGAGCTCCGACGTGGTCTGCCAGATCGCATGTGACCGGGCCGGCGGCCGGACGGCGCCCGCTCTGCTAGCCACCGTCCGGCCGCCTCACGCGAGGAGGGGACACGACTCCGTTCGGCCTGCCTACTTCTTCTTTTGCTTCTTCACCTCGGCGAGCACGAGCGCCTGGGCCCTCGCGAGCGCCTTCTTCGGGTTGCTCTCCTCGCCCTTCAGGTACTTCTCCCAGCCCGGCTGGCCGATGAAGAACTGCGTCAGGCCGAACTTGTTCGTGCGGATCGCCTTGCTCGTCGCGAGCTGCTTGCGGACCGTGAACGCCCAGTCGGCCATCCACGAGGGCGGGTTCTTCTCCCACTTCGCCCACATCGACTTGTAGGGGGCGAGCTGGCCCGACGCCCCGCGGACGTCCTTGCCGAGCGCGTGGCGCCAGATCCGCTGGTCGTAGGTGAGGAACCGCATGTAGTCGGCGGCGAGCTGCTTGTTCTGGCCGTACTTGAACAGCGCGGCGCCGGTGTTCCAGAAGACGGTGCCGCCCGCGCCGCCCGGCTGCTTCGGCAGCCCGGCGATGTGCAGCACCGACGGGTCGGGCCACGTGCCCGCGAAACGCGTCGGCGCGTTCTGGTACTTGATGTAGTACGCGACCTGCCGCGCGGCGAAGGTCTCCTCGTCCGGCGTCTGGTTCACGCCGCCGTCGACCTTGCCGGGCTCGAGGATGTTCTTCGGCGCGAGCTCCTTGAGCTGCTTCATCACCTCGAGCGCGTTGACCGTCGCCTCGTTCGTGAAGTCGAAGAGCCCGTCGGGCCGGTAGACGTCCGTGCTGAACGTGTGCGTGATCGGCGCGAGCGAGCGCCAGCCGTGCGCGTCGAACACGGCGCCGAACGGTGCAGCCTTCGACGAGACGACCTTCTTCGCGTTCGCGATGAACTCGTCCCATGTCTTCGGCGCCTTGTCGGGGTCGAGGCCGGCCTTCTCGACGATCTCGCCGTTCCAGGCCTGGATGATGATGTCGAGCAGGAACGGATACGCCCAGATGTGGCCCTGATACGTCGCCTCCTGGCGGATCGACGGGATCAGGTCCGCCAGCGCGCCCTTCGGGAAGTACTTGTCCCACGGCTCGATGACGCCGGCGTCGATCAGCGCCGCCATCTCGACGAACGGCGTCATGCCGACGTACACGTCCCACGTGCTCTTTTTCTTCTTCGCTTCCGCGACGAAGCGGTCGATGCCGAAGCCCGCGACCGGCGCGATCTTCGCGTCGAGCGCGTGCTTCTTGTCGTAGTCCTTGTTGATGCCCTTCGGGATGTCGGGATGCAACCCGTAGATCCACTGGTAGAAGGTCGGCGTCAGCGGCCGCCCCGCGCCGAACGCCGTCCCCGCGCCGAAGAGCGCCGACACACCCCAGATCGCCGCACCCGCCGCGGCCCCGCGCTTGAGCATCTCCGCGCGCGTGAGGCCCGGCGCGAAGTCCTCGTCGTCGAGGAGCCTTTCGAACACCTCCCGGTCGTCCGTCGTCATGTCGCTCCCTTCTAGGCCGAAAGCGGGCCGAACTTAACATGGCGAGGTGATGTAATACAAGTATGTTGTAATTACAACTGCCGCGATGCATACTCACCGCCGTGAGTGCGTCCGCAGGCGGGCCGGCATCCGTCATGTTCGACGGGGTGACCAAGGTCTACGACGGGGTCACGGCGCTCGACGACTTCTCGCTCGGCGTCGACGTCGGGGAGTTCATGGTCCTCGTCGGACCGTCGGGCTGCGGGAAGACGACGGCGCTGCGGATGGTCGCCGGCCTCGAGGACATCACGGGCGGCGAGATCTTCATCGGCGACCGGAGCGTGAACGACGTCGACCCGCGACGTCGCGACGTCGCGATGGTGTTCCAGAACTACGCGCTGTATCCGCACATGACGGTGTTCGAGAACATCGCGTTCGGCCTGCGCGCGAGGCGCGCGCCGAAGGCCGAGATCCGGGGTCGTGTCGAGCGCGCGAGCAAGGCGCTCGGTCTCGCCGAGCTGCTCGACCGCAAGCCGCGTCAGCTGTCGGGTGGCCAGCGGCAGCGCGTCGCGATGGGCCGCGCGATCGTGCGCGAGCCGAGGGTCTTCCTCATGGACGAGCCGCTGTCGAACCTCGACGCGCGGCTGCGCGTGCAGATGCGCGCGGAGGTCGCGCGCGTGCAGCGCGAGGTGGGCGTGACGACGATCTATGTCACGCACGACCAGGTCGAGGCGATGACGATGGGCGACCGCGTCGCCGTGATCCGCGGCGGCGTCCTCCAGCAGACGGGCGAGCCGCAGTCGGTGTTCGACCGGCCGGTGAACCTGTTCGTCGCGAGCTTCATCGGGAGCCCGCCGATGAACCTCGTGGAGGCGACGGTCGAGGCCCGTGTCGCGCGCGTCGGCGAGCAGGAGCTGCCGATACCGGACGAGCTGCTCGCCTCGCGGCCGGGCCTCGCGCGCTACGAAGGCCGCACGATCGGCCTCGGCGTCCGGCCCGAGCATCTGCGGGATCCCGACGGCCAGCGGCCGACGCTGCGCGGGATCGTGCGCGCGACCGAGGCGCTAGGCTCCGAGTTGCTCGTGCACCTCGAGGTCGCGGCCGAGCCGGTG
>JBKPLI010000173.1:0-27867 GCA_046731555.1 Actinomycetota bacterium
CTACCGCGTCGTCGAGGACCTCGGCAAGCCGCGCGAGGATTGCCTGCGCGACCTCGTCGACGGCAAGGCCAAGTTCCACAACGTGTTCCACTACCCGACGGAGACGTGGGGCGACGTCGGCGTGATCGCTTGGCTCGTTGACGCGGCCGCGATCATCAGCCAGAAGGCGCTCCTCAAGTGCTCGTACGCGCCGTACGCGCGGATCATGAAGAAGATCTGCTGGGAGGAGTCGTTCCACATCCTCCACGGCCGCGACGTCATCCTCGCGATGGTCACGGGCACCGACGAGCAGCGCGAGCTCGTGCAGGAGGCGCTCGACCGCTGGTGGGGACCGCTGATGCAGTTCCACGGCACGAAGATCCCGCCCGACGAGGACCCGATGGTCTACTGGCGAATCAAGAGCCAGGGCAACGAGGAGGCGCGGCAACAGTTCCTCGAGGGCTACGTGCCGCAGATCTGGGAGCTCGGCCTGACGGTGCCCGACCCGAACCTGCGCCGCGGCGACGACGGCGCCTGGGAGTACACGGAGCCCGACTGGGACGAGCTCATGTCGGTCGTCACCGGCCACGGCCCGCGCTCGGCGGATCGCCTCGCGTTCCGCCGCCGCTTCCTCGACCAGGAGAAGTGGGTGCGCGACAAGGTGCTCGCGGCGTGATCTTCGAGGTGTTCCGGCAGGAGCGGAAAGGGCAGCCGTTCGCGCACGCCGGCTCGATCGTCGCGCCGACGGCCGAGTTCGCCGAGGCGTGGGCGCGCGAGCAGTACGGCCGCCGCGGCGAGTCCGAGGCGCTCTGGCTCGTCCCGCGTGACGCCGTGCACACGGTCACCGACTGGGCGGACGAGTTCGACCTCAAGTACCGGCGCGTCGACGGCTACTCGATCAAGGCGCGGTTGAAGGAGGCACGTGAACGAGCTGCTGCTCGAGCTCGCTGACGACGAGCTGGTCATCGGGTGGCGGGATTCGGAGTGGACCGGGATCGCGCCCACTCTCGAGGAGGACGTCGCGTTCTCGTCGATCGCGCAGAACGAGATCGGGCATGCGCGCGCCGCGTACGAGCTGCTGAGCGACGACGCGGATGCGCTCGCGTTCGACCGGAAGCCCGACGAGTACCGATGCTCGCCGCTCGTCGAGCTGCGCCTGATGGAGTGGGCGCCGACGATCGCGCGGCGCTATCTGTACGAACAGGCGGACGCGGTACGGGTCGCTGCGCTGATGGACGACGACGATCCGAAGGTCGCCGGCCTCGCCGCGAAGATCGACCGCGAGGAGGCGTACCACCGCATGCACGCCGAGCTGTGGCACGAGCGCCTGCGTGACGAGCCGAGATACGACAAGGCGCTGGAAGAGCTGTGGCCGTACGCGCTCGGCGTCCTCCCGGCGGAGCTGCGCCCGCGGCTCGCAGAGCGCGTCGGGCTACCCGAGGCCGAGCCGATCGAGCGCGGCGGGCATCCCGAGCTCGCGGAGCTCTGGGAGGAGATGACGTCGGTGCGCCGCTCGGCGCCGGGAGCGGAGTGGTAACCGCCGAGCAGGTGTGGGCGGCGCTCGACGAGGTGCCGGACCCCGAGATCCCCGTCATCTCGCTCGTCGAGCTGGGCGTCGTCCGCGACGTCGCGGTGGACGGCGACGACGTGCGCGTCGAGTTCACGCCGACGTTCCTCGGCTGCCCGGCGCTCGCCTACATGCGCGCGGCGATGGAGGACAAGGTGCGCGAGCTCGGCGGCGAGCCGCACGTCGAGGTCGTGAGCGACGACTCGTGGTCGACCGACCGCATCACGCCGCAGGGCCGCGAGAAGCTGCGGGCCGCCGGCTTCGCGCCGCCGGCACCGCGCGAGGCGGGCGCACCGAAGCTCGTACAGCTCCGGTCGAAGGCGTTCCGCTGCCCGTACTGCGGCTCGAACGAGACACGCCTCGACAACATCTTCGGCCCGACCCCGTGCCGCTCGATCCGCTACTGCGAAAGCTGCCGCCAGCCGTTCGAGCAGTTCAAGACGATCTAGCCGGGGCTCACCGCGTCTCGAGGAACTCGAGCACGCGCTGCGTCAGCAGCGCGGTGGCTCCCGCGTCGTAGGACGGCAGGCTCGAGTCGGCGAAGTAGTGCTCCTTGCCGGGATAGAGGATGAGCTCGGCGTTGTCGTTCGCGTCGACGATCTCGCGGGCGGCATCGATGTCCCCTTCGTCGACGAAGTACGGATCCGCGTCCATGCCGTGAATCTGCACCGGCACGCCCGACGGCCACGTGCCGAACTCGGATGCCGGCACACAGGAGTAGAAGAAGAGCGCCCCGCGCGCGCCGGGGCGCGTCTGCGCGAGCTTCTGCGCGGGCACGACGCCCAGCGAGAAGCCGGCATACACGAGCTCGTTCGGCAGGGCGTCCACGGCTCGATCGCCGCGGGCCATGATCTCCTCGAAGCCGAGCTCTTTCACGTGGGCCATGCCTTCGTCGATGCTGCCGAAGGTGCGTCCCTCGAAGAGGTCGGGCGTGTGCACGGTGTGGCCTGCCTGCCGCAGCTCGCCCGCGAACGCCGTGAACCCTTCCGTCTGACCCATCGCATGGTGGAACAGCACGACCTCTGCCATCTCGCCTCCCTCTCGTGTGCCGGCCCCTGCGGGCGGATCGTAGAGGTCACCCGTAGCGGCACGAGCTCATAGCTCTCCGTCGGGCACGACGCCGCGCTCGATCGCGGCGAGCTGCTCGGGCGTGAACGGCGGAGACGCGAGCTCGGGGTCCAGATGAAAGGCGCGGAAGAGGTGCGCGATGTAGTGCATCCGCTGCTCGAAGGCCGACCAGTCACGGACGCCGCAGTCGTCGCCGGCCGGTGACGCCGGCTCGAAGCGCGCGAGCAGTTCTGCGAGGTCCGCCTCGGTCGGGTTGCGGAGCTCGTCGGGGAATGCATCTTCGATGTTCGCGCCGAGCAGGAGGACCCGTCCGGGGAGTGACAGCACCATCATCGAGTCCGTGATCAGCTCCCGCGCGAGCCTGCTCGAGCCGCGCTGCACCCCGGCGGCCACGACCCCGACCGCGGCGGCAGCCGGGCGACGGGCTGCCGCCCACCACCGGTCGCTCGACGGGAACACCGCCGCGAGCGCGCGCCGGCCGAGGTCGTGCGTCGTCGCGTCGGCCGCGTCCATCGCCTCCCGGATCTCCGGGTCGAGCCGCGTCTGCTCGTGCAGACCGATCTCGAGGTTCGCGAGCACTAAGAGCTCGGCCCGCGGTCCCGGCTCGCGCACGGCGCGCAGCTGGTGGTAGCGGCGGAACGCGGCTCGGAGGTACCGCTGGCCTTCAGGCGGGTCCCCGTCGCGAAGGCCGTCGCTGAACGCGCGGAACGCCGGCGAGTCGGCCGGCTCGCCGGGCGGGCACTCGGCGAGGTAGCGCGCGAACTCGACGCCGATCTCGTCGAAGACCTTGAGGTTGCCGCGCGCGACCGCGGCGGCGGCGCGCTCGACGGCGTCGAACGGCGTGTGCAACTCCGCGACGAGGCGTCCGAGCCGCGTCGCCGGGTTCAGCAGGCCACGTCGGAGGAGACGCCGCCAGAGCGTCTGCACGGGCCGGAGCAACGGCCGGCCCTCGCGGAGCCGCCGCTCGATCTGCCCGTACAGATCCTCACCGCGAATCGTCCGCCCCGCCTGCCGCGACGCCCAGGTCGCATACGTGCACCAGTTGGCGCCGGCGCCGGTTCGAGCGGCAAGCGCGGCGGCCAGCCGCGAATAGCACTCGGTGATCGCGAGGTTCCGGACGGCTGGATCCGCGATCGCCGCGATCCGGCCCACCTCGGCCACGGTCGGTGCCGCCCGCGCGTTGGTCGTCACACCACCCACCGGCGAAGCGTCTCACGCCTGCGACCGACGCGACCTCTACCATGCGCGGATCCGCGCGTTCGCCCTCGCAGCTCTCGTTACCGCAATCGTCGCCGCGCCGGCATTCGGTCAGGACCGGATGTGGATGGGGTTCCACGACGACCCCACGCTCCGCTACCGGGGAACGCGGCAGGCCGAGCTCGACGTCGTGAAGAACAACAACGCGACGATGGTGCGGACGCTCGTGAACTGGCGCCAGATTGCGCCGAGGCGGCCCGCGAGCGCCACGAACCCGTTCGACAAGGCGTACCGGTTCGACGACCTCGACGAGTTCGTCCGGAACGCGCAGGTGCGGAACCTCGAGGTGCTGATGACGATCTGGGGCACGCCCGGCTGGGCGAACGGCGGCAAGGCGGCGCAGTTCCTGCCGAAGAACACCGCCGACTTCAAGAACTTCTGCCGCGCCCTCGCCTCACGCTATTCGGGGCGCTATCCCGGCTTCCCGTTCGTGCGCTTCTTCGGGATCTGGAACGAGTCGAACCTCGGCAACTTCCTCGCGCCGCAGTTCAACTCGCAGGGCAAGATCGTCAGCCCCGCGAACTACGCGAAGCTCGCCGCCGCCGGGTATTCCGGACTGAAGGCCGGCAACTCGAAGGCGCTGGTCGCGGCCGGCGAGACGTCGTCGCACGGCCGCGACAAGAAGCTCCGCGGAAACACCGACACCGTCGCGCCGGCCACGTTCATGAAGGGCGTCGCGAAGGCGAACAAGAAGCTCAAGTTCGACGCGTGGGCGCACCATCCGTATCCGTTCCCCGTGTCGCTGCCGCCGACGCAGAAGGTGCGCTACCCGAACGTGATGCTCTCGACGATGCCGCAATTCGAGAAGGATCTCGACAAGGCGTTCGGCCGCAAGAACATTCCGGTCTGGATCACCGAGTACGGCGACGAGACGAAGCCGGGCGAGCCGCACGGCGTCACCGAGGCGCAGCAGGCGAAGTACCTGCCGCAGGCGATCTCGATCGCGAAGAAGGACAAGCGCGTGCCGATGTTCGTCTGGTTCGTGTTCCGCGACTCGACCGGCAACCCCTGGCAGAGCGGGATCTACCGCCGGACGGGCGCCCGAAAGCCTGCGCAGCCGAAGTGGGCCTCCGCGGTCAAGCCGCTCGACATGGTCAACGGCAAGGCGTCGTTCAAGGGCGGGACGCGGAACCCGGCGCTGACGGTCTACCTGCGCGAGTTCTGCGCCAACAACGGGATCGGCGCACGGGTCGGTGCGAACATTCGAACGCTGCTCGGAGGGAGGACCGTCCAGACGTCGCAGCCCTCGGTGCCGCTCTCGATCGACTGCACGATTCGCGTCTCGCTCACCGGCCTCACGGTGGCGAAGGGCAAGACCTACACGGTGCAGATCGACGCGAACACCGCGGCGGGATCCGTCGCGCACCGCACGATCACGGTCGCCGGGACCTAGCCGCTCGACACTGAGCGCGCCGGCGGAAGCGACGCGACGGCCGCGCGTTCAAGACGATCTGGCTCTCGATCGGCCGCGCCCGTAGATCGCGGCGCGGGACGGTGGTAGCGTCGCGCGCAGCGAGTCAAGGAGGTGCAAATGCGGCGCCTCATTTTGACTGCGGCTCTCTTCCTCGCCTGTGCAGCACCGGCGGGTGCGTCGCAGCTGGTCGACCGGAACGCGCAGGGCGTCAAGCTCGCCGTGAACGCGAAAGGCGAGGCGCTCCTCACGTACACGTCTGCCGGCAAGCTCAAGCACGTGCTCGCGTGGGATGCTGTGAACGCGCTCGCGCCGACGAAGGCTCGACCGCAGGTCGCGTTCAAGCTCGATTACTCCGGCGGGTACGGCAAGTACCGCAACGACTACTGGAAGACCTTCGGGGCGGCTTGCGGCGCCTACGACGAAGCGCCGCTCGGCTGGCTGGTGGCCGCATGCAAGGCACCCGACGGCTCGTACTGGGCCCTGCAGTCGTGGCAGCGCGCGCTGCCGAACTACGGTGTCGCTGCGACACCGCTGCAGTCGGTGTGGGAGCTCCACCTCTCCCACTGGACGGGCGAGCTGCCCGTGCTCACGATCAAGACCGACTGGGCCTACAAGAAGTTCGACCACCTCTACGGGACGTTCACCTACAACGGCGGCGGCGTCTTCGGGTTCCGCTCGACGCCCGCGGGCGTCCCGCTCGACACGTACGGCCGCAACATCTACCTCGACACGTTCAACTCTGCGTACGGCGCCGGGTGGAAGCGCGAGAACAGCTTCCTGACGCATCGCAGCGCCGGAACGTTCTGCTACGGCTTCTTCCCGCACGGGTCACACCCGATCGGACGCGGAACGAAGTACCGCGCGACCATCATCGGCCCGGGCGTGACGCCGGACATGCTGTGGCAGGGAAACGCACCAGGCCTCTTCGACCCCGCAGCCGAGCAGCTCGCGACCACCGAGCAGCGCTCATTCGCCGACGCCGCCTGCAAGGCGAACTGAGCTCGGCCGCACGTGCCGCTCGCGCGGTTCAGGGCGACTTGAACGCGCGCCGCAGACGGTCGCCGAAGGTCGAGCGCTGCGGCTCGGGCTCGGGGGCCGGTTCGGGTGCCGGCTCCACGTGCGGGAGGACGGGAGGCCGGCGGGCAGCCCGCTCGCGGTCGCTGCGGAGCTGCTCGCGCATCTCCTCGATCAGGCTCTCGTCCTTCTGAGCCACGCGAATTGGTTCGCGGCCGGCGCCGGGCTTCCTGCCCCCCGCATACTTCCGGTACGTGTCGCTCACGGCCGGCAGCGGTCCCTTTTCGAAGCGCCCGAGGGGCGAGTTGAACGTCGCGATCGAGCCGCCGACCGGCTCCCTGCTCCTGTGGTGGCCCGTGCCGCAGCGGATCCGCGCGCTCGTCGGCGGCGAGACGCTCGTCGACACGCTCGACGCGAAGCTCCTGCACGAGACGGGGCACCTGCCGGTGTACTACCTCCCGGAGGACGACGTGCGCTTCGACCTGCTCGAGCCGAGCGAGAAGCGCACGCACTGTCCGCACAAGGGCGACGCGTCGTACTGGTCGATCCGCGTCGGCGACCGCACCGAGCCGGACGCCGTCTGGGCCTACCGGGAGCCGGTCGAGCCGGCCGCCTTCCTGCGCGGTCACGTCGCGCTGTACTGGAACCGCGTCGACGAGTGGTTCGCGGAGGACGACCAGCTCTTCGGCCACCCGCGCGACCCGTTCCACCGCATCGACGTGCATCCGACGACGCGCCGCGTCCGCGTGCTCGTCGGCGGCGAGGTCGTCGCCGACACGATGCGCGCGCAGGCGCTCTTCGAGACGTCGCTGCCGCCGCGCTGGTACATCCCCGCCGAGGACGTGCGCATGGACCTCCTCGAGCCGAGCGAGACGAAGACGCGTTGCGCGTACAAGGGCTCCGCGTCGTACTGGCACGTGCGCGCCGGCGACACGTTCGAGGACGACGTCGTGTGGACGTACGCCGAGCCGCAGCACGACGCCGAAGCGGTCCGCGGGATGCTCTGCTTCTTCAACGAGCGCGTGGA
Organism: Actinomycetota bacterium; assembly: GCA_046731555.1. GTDB lineage: Bacteria > Actinomycetota > Thermoleophilia > Gaiellales > Gaiellaceae > PALSA-600. The sequence continues at coordinate 7,327 of JBKPLI010000173.1, forward strand.
CATCGAGCTCGACGGCGTCGTCGGTGAACGGCCGGTCACGCAGTGGTCGAGGGCCGAGCGCACCTGAGACGCTCATAGCATCCGTGCTATTATCGCATTCTTGCGATGAGCGGACGGAACCTGCGGGAGAGCGTCCGGCGGCTCGGTGAGCGGGCGCTCGACGGGCCCGGCGACGTCGACTACCGGTCGGTCTACGAACGGCTCGGAGCCGAGATCGCCGCACGCCGAGCGGAGCTCGGGCTCGCCCAGCGCGAGCTCGCACAGCTCTGCGGCACGACGCAGTCGGCGATCGCGCGCCTCGAGAGCGGGGCGCGGGCCCCGCGGCTCGACACGCTGCTGCGCGTCGCGAACGCGCTCGACTGCGAGCTCGCCGTCCAGCTTCGACCACGCACAAAGGGGGGTACGTCATGACATCCGTGGACGCGGAGCACCTCGAGACCACGAAGAGCGAGAAGCTGCTCGCAGTCGTCCTCGTCGCCTTCCTGCTCGTCGGCGGCGTGTGGGCGTACGCGCAGATCGACAACGACATCCGCGACTGGGTCGGGATGCCGACGCCGACCGCCCAGGACCGCGAGGCCGTCACCGTCCACGACAGCGCAGAGGAGCGGCTCTTCCTCGCGCAGCAGCGGACGGCGAACGCCCTGAGCGACGTGGCCGAGAGGCGCGAGCGGTACCGCACCGCGCTCGAGGCGGGCGACGATGCCGCGCCGCGCCTGCGCACGCAGTACCTCGCGGCGGAGCGCAGGCTCGCACGCGCCCGGCAGGAGGTGCGCGCGGCGCAGCGCGAAGTCCGTGCGACCGCACCGGCCGCAGCGAGGGCGGAGCGACGTATGACTGGTGTCGAGGAGGACGAGCGGCGGACGGAGGAGCGCGTCACGTTCTTCGTGCGGTTCGCGCTCGTGCTCGTCTCGCTCGGCATCGGCTACTGGCTGCTCGCGCGGCTGCGTCATCGCAACTCGCGCTACCTGCCGCTCGCGGGCGCGACGCTGGTGGCCGCGACGATCCTCGCGCTCGTCCTCGCGGTCGACTACCTGACCGACTACTGGAACCCGTCCGAGCTCGGAATCCTGGTGCTCTCCGTGATCGGCGTGGCGGCGACGGTCGCGGCGTACTGGGTGCTGCAGCGTTACATCGCGCGACGCGTGCCCGGGCGGCGCGTGCGGCGCGGCCAATGTCCGTTCTGCGGTTTCCCGGTCCGCGGCGACCACTGCGAGGGCTGCGGCCGCGACGTGATCGCACCGTGCGCGCGCTGCGAGGCGCCCCGCCGCGTCGGCACCGCGCACTGCGCGGCGTGTGGCGCGCCGTGAGCGGGATCATGAAGCTCCTTCAACACCCGCATCGCTAGAGTCTCCGCCCATGGCGCACGTCCGCATCCTCTTTTGCCCCGTCTGAAGCGGCTACGACCGGCGGGCTGCGAGTCTCGCGGCCGAGATCAACGGAACGAGCCACAGCGCGGAGATCGTCCCGGGCGAGAAGAGCCAGTTCGACGTGGTCGCCGACGGGCGCGTCGTGTTCTCGAAGCAGCGCGAGGGCCGGTACCCGGAGGTCGCCGAGGTGCTCGCCGCGCTGGAAACTTCCTGACCTCCGCGTCGTCACATCTGTCGGTGCGCCGAGCCCTGCCCCTCCTCCTCGTGCCGGTGGTGCTCTCGGCCTGCGGCGGCGAGGAGAAGCCGGCGGAACCCGCGCGACTCACGCACAAGCAGTTCGTCCAGCAGGCGAACCAGGTCTGCATCGACTCCGACCGGCGCGTGTTCCGGCTCGGCGACCTCTCGACCGACCCGGAGGGTTGGACGAAGACGGCGCAGGCGGCGCGGACGGGCATCGCCGACATGGCGAAGCTCCGCCCCCCGGCTGCGAGGCAGAAGGCGTTCGACGCGATGCTCGACCAGGCGCGGAAGCTCGCGTCGGAGATCGAGGACGTGCGCGACGCGCTGAAGGCGAACAACCTCGAGAAGGCGCGAGCCGCGCAGACGCGGGCGACGGCCTACGACACGCAGATCAAGCGCCGGGCGTCTCGCCTGGGTCTGACGTTCTGCGAGCAACTGCTGACGAACTGGCCTGCGTAGCGGTCAGCTCGCCGGAGGCGAGCGACGGCCACCGGTCGGTCAGCAGGAGCACGAACGCGAGCGTCTGCGCGTTGAAGCGCAGCGCGTACGCCTGGAGGTCGCGGAACCCGCGCGGGTAGCGCGCGACCGCGAGCGCGACGAACCAGCCGACGAACGCGACGACGAACGCGACGAGCGTCAGCACGTACGCGAACACGAGCGCAGGGATCGCGAGCAGGAGCCGGAAGCCGGTGATCCAGCGGTTCTGCGGCGCCGGCGGCGCGACCCGCACGTCGACCGGATACGTGCCGTACCAGCCGCGGAACTTCGGATACGGGTCGGCGACGAGCGAGACGTACGCGAGCACGTGCGTCTGGTAGCGGACGTAGCGCTCGAGATACTCGTGCACGCCGCGCGGCGACTGCCCGCGGAAGAGCGTGATGAACCAGCTCACGATCGAGACGAGGAACGCAACGAAGCCCCAGTACTGGACGAGGTAGATGTGCGGCAGCGCGAGGATCAGGCGCAGGAAGACCGTGAGCCGCCAGCGCTTCAGGTCGTCGTTCACCTCGAGCGCGACCGGGTGTGGCGGCACCTCACGCGTGCCCGTGAACGCAGCCTCGCGCTTCTCGAGGAACGCGCCGACGCCCTCGCCGAAGTCCGGTGAGCGCACCATCTCGGCCTGCGTGCGCGCCTCGAGCTCGAGCTGACCGTCGAACGACGACGTCTCGGCCGCGTCGAGCAGGCGCTTCGTCTCCCACACGGCGCGCGTCGGCATCGCCGCGAAGAGCTGCGCGATCTCGTGTGCGCGGGCGTCGAGCTCGTCGGCCGGGACGACCTCGGCGACGAGCCCCCACTGGAGTGCCTCGGGTGCGGTGAGCCGACGGCCGGTGACGAGCCACTCGAACGCGCGCGACGTGCCGAGCGCGCGGCGGACGAGCCACGTGCCGCCCGAGTCGGGGACGAGGCCGATGTTGATGAACGCCGGCACGAACGACGCCGAGTCGGCTGCGATGCGCACGTCGCACGCGAGCGCGAGCGAGAGGCCGGCGCCCGCGGCCGGGCCGTTCACGGCTGCGATGACCGGCTTCTCGAGCGCGCGGATCGCGAGCACGTTCGGGTGATAGTTCTCGCGCAGGTTCCCGGCGACGTCGCGCGCGCCGCCGCGGAACTCCTGCAGGTCCTGACCGACGCAGAAGCCGCGACCCGCCCCCGTGATGACGACCGCGCGGACGCCCGCGTCGTCCGCCGCCTGCCGCAGCGCGGCCTGCAGGCCGGCGTGCACAGAACGGTTGAGCGCGTTCAGGACGTCCGGACGGTTGAGGGTCACCGTCAGGATCGCGCCGTCGCGCGTGACCTCCACGTCCGCCACGGCGGCAACCATAACGCCGCGGCTACCCTCGGCTCATGGCGGAGCCGACGTTCGTGGTCGACGAGGCGGACGCGCTCGACGCGTACTCACGGGCCGTGATCGGCGTCAGCGAGCGGCTTGCGCCGTCGGTCGCGAACCTTCGCAGCCGCCGCGGCGGCGGGAGCGGCGTGGTCATCTCCGCCGACGGCTTCATCGTCACGTCCGCCCACGTCGTCGAGCGGACGCGACGGGTCCGCGCCTCGTTCGTCGACGGCACAGAGCACGAGGCCGAGGTCGTCGGCTCCGACCCGCTGTCCGACCTCGCCGTGCTGCGCGCGGACGCACGCGACCTCGTGCCGGCCGAACTCGGCGACGCGAACGCGCTCCGCGTCGGCCAGCTCGTCGTGGCGATCGGCAACCCGCACGGCTTCAACTCGTCCGTGACGGCAGGCGTCGTCTCGGCGCTCGGCCGTGCGCTGCCGACGCGTGCCGGACGGATCGTCGACAACGTGATCCAAACCGACGCGGCGCTCAACCCCGGCAACTCGGGCGGCGCGCTCGCCGACGGCCGCGCGCGCGTCGTCGGCATCAACACGGCGGTCGCGGGTGTCGGGCTCGGGCTCGCAGTGCCGATCAACGAGGCGACCCGCGCGATCGTCGGCGCGCTCATGAGCGAGGGCCGGTTCCGCCGCGCCTACCTCGGCATCGCGGGCGGCTCCCGGCCGCTGCCGCCGCGCGTCGCGCGCGAGCTCGACCGGGCGGCGGGCGTCGAGGTCGTCGACGTCGTGGCCGGCTCGCCCGCGTCGGACGCCGGGCTGCGCCCCGAGGACCTGATCGTGGCCGTCGACGCGATCCCGGTCGAGTCGGTCGACGACGTGCAGCGGCTGATGGTGGTCGACCGCATCGGAGCGACGGTGGAGCTCGACGTGCTGCGCGAGGGCCGGCGGATCGCGCTCCGGCTCGTGCCGGCCGAACTCGAGCTCTAGCGCTCGGGCAGCCAGCCGTCGCGGTACGCGGCCGGCTTGCGGCGCGTGAACGGCGCGTAGGCGACATCCGGGTCGCTCGTTTCCTCGTCCACACCGACGCCGTGACTGCTCGCCACCTCGTCGACCGGGTAGCCGCCCCAGTCCGGGCCGACGGAGCGGTCCCGCGCGCCGACCGCGACGACGATGCAAGGCCCATCGCCCGCACCGACGATGGTGTGCTTCGCACCCGCGGGACAGTGGACGAAGTCCCACGCGCGGAGCGGACGCTCCTCGCCCTCGACGAGCAGCAGCGCCTCGCCTGCGACGACGAGGAAGTCCTCCTGGTCGGCCTCCCAGTGGTACATCGCCATCGCCTCGCCCGGCCGCACGACGCTCACGTTGATCCCGAGCTGCCGGAAGCCGGCCTCGCCCTCGAAGTGGACGATCGCCGTGCGACCCTCGGCGTGGCGCCAGACCGCATCGCGCGCGTTCACGACGAACCAGCCGTCGCCGCGCGGCGCGAGCCCGTGCTCCGTGCGTTCGAGGCGGGCCTCCGAGACCATCGACGCGGAAGAATAGAGTCCCCCGCGATGGCCGACCCGTACGACGCGTTCCCGAGCCTGGAGCTCGACCGGCCCGCGCCACACGTGCTGCGCATCACGCTGCGCAAGGCGGGCCGCCTGAACGCGGTCGACGCGGACGCGCACCGCGAGCTCGCGTACGTGTGGAACACGGTCGCGACCGATGACGAGACGCGCGTCGCGCTCGTCCGCGGCGCCGACGGCGCGTTCAGCGCGGGCGGCGACCTCGACCTCGTGCTCGACATCGCCTCGAGCTACGAGACCCGGCTCCGCGTCTTCCACGAGGCGCGCGACCTGGTCTACAACATCGTCAACTGCCCGAAGCCGGTCGTCGCCGCCGTCACCGGCCCTGCCGTAGGCGCCGGCCTCGCGGTCGCGCTGCTCGCGGACATCTCGATCGCGACGCCGAACGCACGCATCGTCGACGGCCACACGCGCCTCGGCGTCGCGGCAGGCGACCACTCGGTGATCGTCTGGCCGCTCCTGTGCGGGCTCGCGAAGGCGAAGTACCACCTGCTCCTGTGCGAGCCGGTCGACGGCGTCGAGGCCGAGCGGCTCGGGCTCGTCTCGCTCTGCGTACCCGAGGAGGAGCTCGAGGCGCGCGCGCTCGAGATCGCGGAGCGCCTCGCGGCCGGGTCGCAGCCTGCGATCCGGCACACGAAGCTCGCGCTCAACAACTGGCTGCGCGCCGCCGGCCCCGCCTTCGACGCGTCGCTCGCGCTCGAGTTCCTCGACATGAGCGGACCGGACGTCCCCGAAGGCGTCGCGGCGATTCGCGAGCGGCGGAAGCCGGACTTCGCCTAGTTCACCTCGAGGAACTCGACGGTCGGCCGCGGCAGGCCACGGTCGCGCGCGTCCTTCCCGGTCGCCATGAACTCCTCGCTGCCGGTCGCAGCCTTGAACGCATCGCGGTCGGCGAACTCCCACTCGGCGTAGTAGGCGTGCGCCGGCTCGCCCATCGGCGCGCCGAACACCTTCCCGTGGCGGAACGTGCCGCCCGGGACGCGCCGGCAGACCTCGCAGTGCTCGGCGTACTGCTCGGCGTCGGGCTCCTCTTCGTACAGAACGACTGCTCTGATCATCGCTCCCTTTCGGTCGGAACGCGCGGAGCCTAACCGCGCCGGTAACGTCGCACCGGTCGACGGAAGGAGCCGAGATGGCAGGGAAGCTCGTCCACTTCGAGTTGCCGGCGAAGGACACCGGCCGGGCACGCCAGTTCTGGAGCGGAGTCTTCGGCTGGAAGTTCGGCGACAGCGCGATGCCGGACATGGACTACTACATGGTGCAGACCTCGTCCGACCAGGGCGGCGCTGTCTACCCGCAGCAGGAAGGCGAGCGCGGCCCGATCGTCTACTTCGACACCGACGACATCGACAAGTCGATCGCGAAGGCGCGCGAGCTCGGCGGCCGGGCAGATGACAAGCAGCCGATCCCGCACGTCGGTTGGTTCTCGCGCTGCGTGGACACGGAGGGAAACGAGTTCAGCCTGTTCCAGAGCGACGAGTCGGTGACGCCGCCGTCGTGACGGGCATCGCCGTCGCGCTCACGGTCCTCGCCGGGCTCGCCGGCTCGGTGCAGGTCGCCGTGATGGGACGGTTCGGCGGGCGGATCGGCGTCGTGGAGGCACTCACTTTCGCGACGGCGATCCAGCTCGTCCTCTCGTTCGGGATCCTGCTCGCCGCGCGCGCCGGCGTCGGCCAGCTCGGCGAGGCGTTCCGCGTGCCGGCATGGATGTGGCTCGGAGGCGTGATGGGACTGACAGTCGTGTTCACGATCACGTTCGCGCAGCCACGCATCGGCGCGACGGCGACGATCGGGATCCTCATCGCGGGCCAGCTGCTGATGGGCGCGGTGATCGACAAGTTCGGGCTCTTCGGCGTCGACCAGATCGCGATCTCGTGGCCGCGTGCGCTCGGGATCGTGCTGCTCGGCGCCGGCGCGGCGCTCTCGCTCGCTCGTTGAGCCACCGCGCGAAGGTGTGGACCGCCCTCTGGACGGTCTACCTGGTGTGGGGCTCGACGTACCTCGCGATCGCGATCGCCGTCGAGACGCTGCCGCCGCTGCTCGCGGTCGCGACGCGGTTCATCCTCGCGGGCGCGATCATGGCCGGGATCGTGCTCGTCCGCGGTGGGTCGATGCGGGCGCCGTGGCCGGCGATCGCCTCGTGCGTGCTCATCGGCTGCCTGCTGCCCGGCGCGAACGCGGTGCTCTTCTTCGCGGAGCGCGACACGCCGATCGGGCTCGCGTCGCTGATCATCGCGTCGGTGCCGCTGTGGGTGATCGTTCTGCGCCTCGCGAGCGGCGAGCGGCTGCGCGGAACGGCGGTCGGCGCGGTCGTGCTCGGCTTCGCCGGCGTCGCGGTGCTGCTCCGTCCGTCCGGCGGGGCGACGACGGTCGGCGTCGCGCTGTGCGTGGTCTCGGCGCTCATGTGGTCGGTCGGAACGGTGCTCTCGCAGTGGCTGCCGCTGCCGAAGCAGCCGTTCACGGCGACCGCCTACGAGATGCTCGGCGGCGGCTTTGCGATGCTGCCGCTCGGCCTCGCGACCGCGGGCTCGTGGTCGCCTTCGTGGGACTCGGCGATCGCGTGGCTGTACCTCGTGACGATCGGCTCCGTCGTCGGCTACACGGCCTACGTGTGGCTGCTCGCGCACGCGCCGCTGAACACGACTGCGACCTACGCATACGTGAACCCCGTGGTGGCGATCGTCCTCGGGATCGCCTTCCGCGGCGAGCATCTGACGTGGCAGATCCTCATCGGCGCGGCCGTGATCGTCGCGTCGGTCGCGATCGTGGTCCGCGAGGAGGCGCAGGCGGCGACGCAGCCGGAGGAGGGCGTGCGCTAGCGTCCGGGACCGTGGCGGAGCACGTCGTCGGAACGGTGCTGCTCGCGGACGATCACCCGGGCGCCCGCGCGCCGTCGTACCTCCTGCGCATCGACGTCGGCGGCGGCCGCACCGTCGAGGCGTCGGTCGACCGGGGCTCCTACGAGCGCGAGGCGCTGCTCGGCCGCCAGGTCGTCGTGGCGCTCGACGGCGACGACGCGACGGTCGTCGCAGCGCACTCCCACGCCGCCGGCCGCGTGCTCCTCGCGCCCGACCGCGAGGTCGCGCCCGGCACCGTCGTCTCTTAACGGAACCTGGTCCCGGACCAGGTTCGGTTAAGGGCGTGTTAGCGAACCTCGTCCGGGACGAGGTTGCTCAACGTGCGCTCAACGGTTGCGCAGGGCCCTCGAGGCCGACGAGCTCGTCCGGGCGCACGGGGACGCGGTTCAGCTCGAGGCTTGTCGCGTCGCGCAGGGCGCTGAGGATCGCGGCGGTCGAGACGACGGTGGGCGGCTCGCCGACGCCCTTCGCGCCGTAGGGGGCGTCCGGCTCGGGGTCCTCGACGAGCACCGACTCGACCGGCGGCATGTCGAGCGCGGTCGGAATGAGGTAATCGGTGAAGCTCGCGTTCGTGATCAGGCCGTCGCGGGTCTGGATCTCCTCCATCAGCGCGAGGCCGAGGCCCTGCGCCGTGCCGCCCTCGATCTGGCCCTCGACCTGCTGCGGGTTCATCGCCTTGCCGACGTCCTGCGCGGCGCCGATCCACACGACGCGCGTGAGCCCGAGCTCGAGGTCGACCTCCGCGACGACGCGCATCGCGCAGCACGCGAACGCGACGTGCGAGCGCTCGCCGGTCGTCTGCCCCGTCTCCGGGTCGAGCGGAGACGTGCGCGGATGGCGGTAGATGCGCTCGACGTCGATCTCGCCCTCGGGGCGCCGCGCGCGCTCCTCGAGCGCCGCCCGGCACGCATCGCGCACCGCACCCGCGGCCATCCACGTCATGCGCGACGCGGACGCCGAGCCTGCGGAATCGACGGTCGCCGTCGTGTGCGGCGCCAGGTGCACGTCGTCGATGCCGAGCTCCGTGCGCGCGACCTGCAGGATCACGTTCGTCACGCCCTGCCCGACCTCGGCCGCCGCGCAGTGCACCTCGGCGGAGCCGTCCTCATGGAGCTTCACGCGCGCGGCGCAGTAGTCGTCGAAGCCCTCCGAGTAGCAGATGTTCTTGTAGCCGAGCGCGAAGCCGACGCCGCGCCGCACGCCTTCCCCGCGCGTCGTGTTGCCGGCACCGCCGGGCAGGCGCAGCGGGTCGCGCGGCAGCTCCTCCGGCTCGGGCGGGACGAGCTCGGCGGCGCAGCGAATCACCTCGGCGACCGGCAGCGCGCCGGTGATCGTCTGTCCCGTCGGCAGCACGTCGCCGGGTGCGATTGCGTTCAGCAGGCGCAGCTCGACCGGGTCGATGTCGAGCGCGCGCGCGAGCTTGTCCATCTGCGCCTCGGCGGCGAAGCACGTCTGCACCGCGCCGAACCCGCGCATCGCGCCGCACGGCGGGTTGTTCGTGTAGACCGCCGTCGACTCGATGAGGGCGTTCGGCACGTTGTACGGCCCGCATGCGAACGAGCCCGCGTTCGACGCCACGGCGGTCGACGACGAGGCGTACGCGCCGCCGTCGAGCAGGATCCGCATGCGCACGTTCACGAGCTTCCCGGCGCGCGTCGCGCGGTGCTCGCACCAGATGCGCGCCGGGTGCCGGTGCACGTGGCCGGTGAACGACTCCTCGCGGTTGTAGACCATCTTCACCGGCCGGTTCGTGTGCAGCGCGAGCATTGCCCCGTGCAGCTGCATGGAGAGGTCCTCACGCCCGCCGAACGCGCCGCCGACGCCGGCGAGGTGGATGCGCACCTGCTCGAGCGGCAGGCCGAGGCACGGCGCGACCTGCGCCCGGTCGACGTGCAGCCACTGCGTCGCGACGAAGATGTCGACGCCGCCCTCGCCGTCCGGCACCGCGAGCCCGGACTCGGGGCCGAGGAACGCCTGGTCCTGGATGCCGAGCTCGTAGAAGCCGCTGACCGTGACCTCGGCCTCGGTGTCGGGGTCGCCGTGGACGATCCGGATGTGCCGGACGACGTTCGGCCGCGGGTCGTCGAGGTACCCGTGCCCGCGCGTGGGCCGTTCGGGATGGAGGTCGTCCATCTCCGTCGCGCGCTCCATGTCCGTCACCGGCTCGAGCTCCTCGTACTCGACGCGGATCAGCTCGGCCGCGCGCCGCGCCTGCTCCGGGTGCTCGGCGGCGACGAGCGCGACCGGCTCGCCGAAGTAGAGGACGCGGTCGATCGCGAGTACGGGCTGGTCGGGGAACTCGAGCCCGTAGTGCTTCTCGCCGGGCACGTCCTGGTGCGTGAGCACCGCCTGCACGCCGGCGACCGTGAGCGCCTGCGAGATGTCGATCGCGCGGATGCGCGCATGCGCGTGCGTGCTGCGGAGCGTGTGGCCCCAGAGCATCCCCGGCGCGACGAGGTCGGATGCGTACGCGAACTCGCCGGTCACCTTCGGTGTCGCGTCGACGCGCCGGATCCGCTCCCCGACGCGGCCGACCTCGAGCGGCCGCGGCGTCGTCTCCGGCCGCGCGACGCTCACCGTGCCGCCCCCGCAGCGAGGTGCACGGCGTCGAAGATCTTCGCGTAGCCCGTGCAGCGGCAGAGGTTGCCCGAGAGGGCCTCGCGGATCTCGTCGTCCGACGGGTCGGGCGTGCGGCGCAGCAGGTCGGCCGTCGCGACGACGAGGCCGGGCGTGCAAAAGCCGCACTGCACCGCGCCCGCGTCGACGAAGGCCTGCTGCACGCGATCGAGCTTCCCGTCCTCGGCGAGCCCTTCGACCGTCACCACGTCGTGCCCGTCGGCCTGCACTGCGAGCACGAGGCACGCGCACACGAGCACGCCGTCGAGCAGCACCGAGCACGAACCGCACTCGCCCTGCTCGCACGCGTTCTTCGACCCGGGATAGCCGAGCTTCTCACGCAGCGCGAAGAGCAGCGACTCGCCCTCCCAGCAGTCCGTCTCGCAGTCGACGCCGTTCACCCGTACGCTGATTCTCACGCCGCGAGCGTCCTCTCGAGTGCGCGCTCCGTGAGCACGCGCAGCGCGTGGCGCCGGTACCGCGCGGTGCCGCGCACGTCGTCGATCGGCTCGGCGGCCGCGGCGACGCGCTCGGCGAACGACGACGCCTCGTCCCGCGGCGCGGTCACGAGCAGCGGACGCGGCGACGCGGAGCCGAACGACGCGCGCAGCTCGTCGCCGGCCGACACCGCGAGCGAGACGACGGAGATCACCATCGCGTTGCGCGGGCCGATCTTCATGAACGTCTGCGGCGCGCGCGACGGCGTGAGGTACACCGCCGTGATCAGCTCGTCCTCGGCGAGCGCGGTGCGCTTGACGCCGGTGACGAACTCGCCGAGCGGCACGCGCCTAGAGCCCCGCACGGACGCACACTCCACCGAGGCGTCCTCGACGAGGAGCGGCGGCAGCGCGTCGCCGGCCGGCGACGCCGTGCCGAGGTTGCCGCCGATCGTGCCGCGGTTGCGGATCTGCGGCGAGCCGACGGTGCGCGACGCCTCCGCGAGCGCGGGGAGCAGCTCCGCGAGCCGGCCCGACATCGCCTCGGTGTACGTGAGGCTCGCGCCGAGCCGCAGCTCGCCGTCCGCGCGCGACCAGCCGCGAAGCTCCGGCACCTCGTTCAGGTTGAGCAGTGCGGGCGGCCGCGCGCGGTCGAAGTTGAGCGCGACCATCACATCCGTCCCGCCCTGGATCGGCAGCGCGTCGGGCCGCTCGGCCTTCGCGGCGAGTGCCTCCTGCAACGAGCGCGGCGTTAGGACGTCCACGGCACGAACTGTACGGTTCTCCCTCAATGGAGTCACCTCTTTCGCGTCGCCTTGCGGTCGCGCGGGGCGACGAGCCCGCCGACGTCGTGATCAGAGGTGGGCGCGTGCTGTCGGTCTTCACGCGGGAGTGGCTCGACGTCGACGTCGCGATCGCCGACGGCTGGATCGCGGGGCTCGGCGAGTACGAGGGGCGCGAGACTGTCGACGCCTCCGGCCGCTGGGTCGTGCCGGGGTTCGTGGACGCGCACGTGCACCTCGAGTCGTCGAAGCTGCTCGTCGACGAGTTCGCGCGGCTCGTCCTCCCGCTCGGCACGACGGCGGTCGTCGCCGACCCGCACGAGATCGCGAACGTGCTCGGCACCGACGGCGTGCACTGGCTGCTCGACGCCTCCGCGCACGTGCCGCTCGACGTGTACTTCATGGCGTCGTCGTGCGTCCCCGCGTCCGGGTACGAGTCGCCGCGGCGCGAGCTCTCGACCGGCGACCTCGACGCGCTGCTCCGCCGCCGCCGCGTGATCGGGCTCGCCGAGATGATGAACTTCCCCGGCGTCGTCTCCGGCGACGAGCACGAGCTCGCGAAGCTCGCGCTCGCGTCGCACGTCGACGGCCACGCGCCGGGCGTGCTCGGCAAGTCGCTGCAGGCCTACGCGGCGGCCGGCATCGGCTCCGACCACGAGGCGTTCACCGCCGAGGAGGGCCGCGAGCGGCTGCGCGCCGGCATGTGGCTGCTGATCCGCGAGGCGTCGGCCGCGCGGAACCTCGAGGCGCTCCTGCCGCTCGTCCACGAGTTCGGGCCGAACCGGATCGCGTTCTGCACCGACGACCGCGAGCCCGAGCACATCGCCGACGACGGGCACATCAACTCGATGGTGCGCGACGCGGTGAGGCTCGGCGTCTCGCCGGAGGACGCGCTCGTGATGGGTTCGCACCACGGGGCGCTGTACCACGGGCTCGACCACCTCGGCGCGATCGCCCCCGGCCGGCAGGCCGACGTGCTCGTGCTCCCCGACCTCGAGCGCTTCGTCCCGGAGCTCGTGCTCAAGCGCGGCCGCCCGGTGGACGAGATCCCGCGCGCCTTCGTGCCCGAATGGGTGAAGCACACGGTGCGCGTCGGCGCGCTCGGCCCGGAGGTGTTCCGGATTCCCTGGAGCGGCGGCCCGGCGCGCGTGATCGGGCTCGTGCCGGGCCAGATCGTCACCGAGTCGCTCGTCGACGAGCCCGCGGTGCGCGGCGGCGAGGCGGTCGCCGACCCGGAGCGAGACCTCGCGAAGATCGCGGTGATCGAGCGCCATCTCGGCACGGGACGCGTCGGCCGCGGCTTCGTGCGCGGCTTCGGCCTGCAGCGCGGCGCGCTCGGCTCGACGCTCTCGCACGACGCGCACAACCTCGTGGTCGTCGGCATGAGCGACGCGGCGATGGCCTACGCGGTGCGCCGCCTCGCGAACATCGGCGGGGGCATCGTCGTCGTCGACGGCGCCGACGTGCTCGCCGAGCTGCCGCTGCCGATCGCCGGCATCCTCTCCGACGCGCCGCTCGCGGAGGTGGTCGAGCGCTCGCACGCGGTCGTGCGTGCCGCGGAGGAGCTCGGCTGCAAGGTCGAGGCGCCGTTCCAACTGATGGCGTTCCTCGCGCTCTCGGTGATCCCGAGCCTGAAGCTGACCGACAAGGGCCTCGTCGACGTCGACCGCTTCGAGCTCGTGCCGCTGGAGGCCGGATGATCTTCGCGAACGCCTGGGTCGTCACCATGGACGACGCGGGCACCGAGCATGAGCGCGGTTGGCTGCGCGTCGAGGACGGGCTCGTCGCGGAGGTCGGCGCCGGCGAGCCGCCGGGCGGCGAGGCGGTCGACCTGCGCGGCGCCGTCGTCACGCCCGGCCTGATCAACGCGCACCACCATCTCTGGCAGAACTTGACGCGCGCCCGGTCGCAGCAGTCGAACCTGTTCGGCTGGCTGACGGAGCTCTACCCGACGTGGGCCGGGGTCGACGAGGAGATGGAGTACGCGGCCGCGCGCTGCGGGCTCGCAGAGCTCGCGCTCTCCGGCTGCTCGACCGTGTTCGACCACCACTACCTCTTCCCGCGCGGCGTGTCCGGGCTCGTCGAGGCCGAGGTGCGCGCAGCGCAAGAGCTCGGCGTGCGCATCGTCGCCTCGCGCGGCTCGATGGACCTCGGGCAGTCGCAGGGCGGGCTGCCGCCGGACTCGGTCGTCGAGGACCTGGACGCGATCCTCGCCGACACCGAGCGGGTGGCGGCGCTCGCGGACGGCGACCGGGTGCAGATCGCGGTCGCGCCGTGCTCGCCGTTCTCGGTCACGACGCGGCTGATGGAGGAGAGCGCGGAGCTCGCGCACCGGCTCGGGCTCGTGCTGCACACGCACCTTGCCGAGACGGTCGAGGAGAACGAGTTCTGCCAGGAGCTCTACGGGTGCACGCCGGTCGAGTACCTCGAGCGCGTCGGCTGGATCGACGGCGACGTGTGGTGCGCGCACTGCGTGCACCTCTCGGACGCCGACGTGCAGACGTTCGCGCGCGCCGGCATGGGCGTCACGCACTGCCCCTCGTCGAACCTGCGCCTCGGCGCGGGTGTCGCGCCCGTCCGCGACCTCCTCGACGCGGGCGTGCGCGTCGGGCTCGGCGTCGACGGGACCGCGTCGAACGAGCGCGGCGACCTGTTCCTCGAGGTGAAGAACGCCCTGTTCGTCGCCCGCGGCCGCGGCGGTCCGGACGCGATGACGCCGCGCGACGCGCTGCGGCTCGGCACGCGCGGCGGCGCCGCAGTGCTGAAGCGCGACGACATCGGCTCGCTCGAGCCCGGACAGCGCGCAGACTTCGCAGTGTGGCGGACGGACGGACTCGAGTTCGGCGGCGCGGACGACCTCGTCGCGAACCTCGTGCTGAGCGGGCCGCATCGCGTCGACCGCCTCGTCGTCGGCGGCGAGGACGTCGTGCGCGACGGGCGGCTCGTGAACGCGGACGAGGAGGAGATTGCGCGCGAGCACCGGAAGGAGGCTGATCGGCTGTGGCGGAAGTGAGCGTCTCGACCCACGTCCTCGACACGGAGCGCGGTCGGCCCGCGGCCGGCGTGCACGTCGAGCTCCACGGCGAGGACGGCGTCGCCGGCACGGGCGTAACCGACGCCGACGGCCGCGTCTCGCCGCTCTTCCTCGGCGCACCCGGAACGTACCGGCTGGTGTTCCACCCGCCGTCGCCGTTCTTCAAGCGCGTCGAGCTGGAGCTCGAGCTGCAGAGCGGCCACTACCACGTCCCGCTCCTCGTCTCCTCGTACGGGTGCGCGAGCTACCGCGGCAGCTGACCGCGGACGAGCTCGCCGAGCTCTTCGAGGGGCACACGCGGCTCGTCGAGCGGCTCGCCGAGCTCGAGGACCCGCTCGGCCGCGCGCGCGAGGTCGCCCGCGGTCTCTCGGACGAGGAGAAGAAGGAGGTGCTCGACGCGCACCCCGCGATCGGCGCGCGCGGCCGCCTGAGCGCGCGGTCGGCGTCGGAGCAGGGCACGGACGTGCCGTCGCCCGAGCTCGAGGAGCTGAACCGCCGCTACGAGGAGCGGTTCGGCTTCCGCTTCGTCGTCTTCGTCAACCGGCGGCCGAAGAGCGAGCTCGTGCCGATCCTGCGCGAGCGGCTCGAGCGGACGCGCGAGCAGGAGCTCGAGACCGGCGTGGACGAGCTCGTCCAGATCGCGATCGACCGATGGCAGCGCTCGTAGCGTTCGACGACTACTGGTGGGACTGGGGCAACCTGCTCTTCCGCTGGCTGCACGTGGTCGCCGCGATCGCGTGGGTCGGCTCGTCGTTCTACTTCATCGCGCTCGACAACCACCTGCGCCCACCGGCGGACGAGCGCGACGCAAAGCGCGGCGTCGGCGGCGAGTCGTGGGAGATCCACGGCGGCGGCTTCTACCGAATCGAGAAGTTCCTCGTCGCGCCGGAGAAGCTGCCCGAGCCTCTGTACTGGTTCAAGTGGGAGGCGTACACGACGTGGCTGTCGGGGTTCGCGCTGTTCGTGGTCGTCTACTACGTGCACGCGGGCACGTTCCTCGTCGACCCGTCGGTCGCGGATCTCTCGGACGGCGAGGCCGTCGCGATCTCGATCGGCGGGCTCGTCGCCGCTTGGGTCGTCTACGACGTGCTGTGCCGCGTGCTCGGCGACCACCAGCTGCTGCTCGCGATCGCCGTGTTCGCGTTCGTGTGCGTTAGCGCGTGGGGCGCGACCGAGATCTTCGCGCCGCGGGCAGCGTACGTGCAGGTCGGCGCGATGATCGGGACGATGATGGTCGGCAACGTCTTCTTCGTGATCATCCCCGCCCACTGGGAGCTCGTGCGCGCGAAGCAGGCGGGCCGCGAGCCCGATCCCGCGGCGAACGCGCGCGGGAAGCTGCGGTCGGTGCACAACAACTACCTGACGCTGCCGGTCGTGCTCGCGATGCTGTCGCCCCATTTCCCGTTCACGTACGGGCACGAGAACGCGTGGCTGATCCTCGTCGCGCTGATGGCGATCGGCGCGTGGATCCGGCACTACTTCAACCTGCGCCACACGGGCCGCGACATGTGGCTCATCCCCGCGACAGCCGGGCTTGCGATCGTCGTGCTCGCGTTCGCGATCCGGCCCGAGAAGACGTCACCGGCGGCGGTCACGGGGGAGCCGCCGTCGTTCGCGGTCGTGCAGGGGATCGTCCAGAAGCGCTGCGTCCCGTGCCACGCGGGTGCATCGGCCCCGCAGGGCATCCGGTTCACGTCGCGCGCCGAGATCGAGTCGCACGCGGCGCAGATCGAGCAGCAGGCGGTGACGACGCACGCGATGCCGCTCGGGAACGCGACGCACATGACGCAGGCGGAGCGCGACACGCTCGCGCGCTGGTTGGCCTCGCGATGACGTTCCTGCTCGTCGCGCTCGTCGTGATCGTCTCGCCGGGGCAGGACACGGCGCTGACGATCCGGAACACGCTCGCCCTGGGTCACCGCGGCGGCGTGCTGACCGCGTGCGGCGTGGCGCTCGGCCAGGCGGTCTGGGTCGTGGCGACCGCGGTCGGCGTCGCCGCGCTGCTCGTCGCGTTCGAGCCGGCGTTCGTCGCGCTGCGCGTGGTCGGCGGCGCCTACCTCGTGTGGCTCGGCGCGCGATCGCTGTGGTCGGCATGGCGAGGGCGGGCGCACGAGGTGCGCGCCGTGTCGCGGCAGGCGCCGCTCCGCCAGGGCGTGCTCTCGAACCTCGGCAACCCGAAGATGGCGGTCTTCTTCACGAGCCTGCTACCGCAGTTCGCGTCGTCGTTCGGCGGCCTGCTGGCGTACGGGCTCGTGTTCTGCCTGCTCACGCTGGCGTGGCTGTCGGTCGTCGCGCGCCTCGGCTCGATGCTGCGTCGTCCCGTCGTGCGCCGGGTCGTCGACGCGGTCACGGGCGCGGTGCTCGTCGCGTTCGGCCTGCGGCTCGCGACGGAACGCAGGTAGGTTCCGCGCGTGCTCGAGATCACCGCGGCCGGAATGCGCTTCGTCGCGCGCTGGGAGGAGGAGCTCGCGCCGGCGACCGTCGCGGCCTTCCGCGGGATCCTGCCGTTCGAGGACCGGATCATCCACTGCCGCTGGAGCGGCGAGTCGAACTGGATCCCGTGGGGCGACCGCGACCTCGGCATCGGCCCGGAGAACGCGACGTCGTACCCGCACCCGGGCGAGCTCGCGCTCTATCCCGGCGGCCAGAGCGAGACGGAGCTGCTGTTCCCGTACGGCTACTGCAACTTCGCCTCGAAGGCGGGCCAGCTGTGGGCGAACCACTTCTCGACGCTGGTCGAGGGCCATGAGCAGCTGCGCGAGCTCGGCCGCCTCACGCTGTGGGAAGGCGCGCAGGCGATCTCCTTCCGCGAGCTCTGACCACTGTCCTTTCGGGACGTGGCCTTACTCCGGACTGCAGACACGGCCGAAACGGACAGTCAAATGGAACGAGACTGTGACGTCGTGCGCGGCCGCTTGCGGTCGGTCGCAGCACGAAACTCCTGCTGAGCGGGCGTATGGTGTCCCTCACGGACATGGCGGCGCGGGCCATGGCCTCACTCCGGACTGCAGAGACGTCCCGAAGGGACAGGTCAGCGCTCTTCGCGGACGTACGGCCGGCCCAGTGCCGCCGGCGCGCCGAGGCGGCGCCGCGCGAGCCCCGTCGAGACGAGCACGAGCACGACGACCGTCATCACGTACGGGAGCGCCTGGAACACCTCCGGCGGGACGCCGCTCAGCACCTCGCGCGCCTGGAACGTGAACGGGATCGACTGGAAGCCGCCGAACAGATATGCGCCGACGAGGCACAGGCCCGGGCGCCAGAACGCGAAGATGACGAGCGCGATCGCGATCCACCCCGCGCCTTGCGTCAGCCCGTCGACCCACTGCGGCGTGATCGCGAGCGAGAAGCACGCGCCGCCGATACCGGCGAACGCGCCGCCGACGAGCGTGTGCGCGTAGCGGTACGCGGCGACGTTGATGCCCATCGCGTCGGCGGACGCCGGCGACTCGCCGACCGCGCGCACGTTCAGCCCGAGCCGCGTGCGCCCGAGGTACAGCCCCACGAGCGCGACGCACGCCCACGATGCGAACACGAGCACCGAGTGGTCGAACAGGATCGGCCCGACGACGGGCAGGTCGCGCATCCACTCCGGGAGCGGCGTCGTGAACGCGTGCTTCGCCGGCGAGTCCGCGAGCCCGAGGTCGTTGCCGAGGTACGACGACAGCCCCGCGGCGCCCGCGAAGATCGTCAGTGCGAGGCCCGACACGATCTGCGACGCACGCAGCGTCACGACGAGGAACGCGTGGATCAGCGCCATCAACGCGCCGAAGAACGCCGCGACCGCGACCGCCGCCGCCAGCACTACAGGGCCGGGCCCGTCGAGCCGCTGCACGGCCCAGAACCCCGTCACGGCACCCATCAGCATCATCCCCTCGACGCCGAGGTTCAGCACACCGGCCCGCTCCGCCAGGAGCTCGCCGAGCGCCGCGTAGAGCAGCGGCGTCCCGTACGCAACGGCAGACGCCAGCACGACGACGAGCAGCGAGTCGTTCACACACGCACCGCCTCGGCGCTCACGCGCGCACGACGCCCCACGCGCACCCGGTAGCGCACGAGCAGCTCGCCGCCGAGCGCGCAGAAGAGGATCAGCCCCTGCATCATCCCGACGAGCCCAGCCGGGAAGTCCGCGCCCTGCAGCGTGTAGCCGGCGTTCTGCAGGCCGCCGAGCAGGATCGCGACGAGCACGGAGCCGAGCGGGTTGTACCGCGCGAGCGCCGCGATCACGATCCCGGCGTAGCCGTAGTTCGCCTGCGTGAGACCGCGCGGATCGAGCAGGTGCCGGAAGTCGCCGTCCTGGCTCGCGCCGCCGAGACCGGCGAGCCCGCCGGACAGCGCCATCACGGCGAGGATCTTCCGGCGCGTGCGCATCCCGGCGTAGCGGGCGGCGCGCGGCGAGTCGCCGATCACGGCCGCCTCGAACCCGAACCGCGTACGCGTGTAGAGAACCGCGAGCACGATCGCGCACGCGACCGCGATCAGGAACCCGAGCGGCAACACGAGCCCGTGCACGTCCCACGCGGACCACGTCGCGTGCGGCGGCAGCGTCTTCCCCTGCGGGAACGTCCGCGCCTCGAACGTGGAGGTGTCGCGCCAGTACGACTGGCTGTCGAAGATCAGGTACGTGAGGACGAGCGCGGCCACGTAGTTGAGCATCAGCGACGTGATGATCTCGTTTGTCGAGAGGAACGCCCGCAGCACGCCCGGGATGAGCGCCCACAGCGCACCGCCGACCGCGCCGGTGACGCACATCGCGAGCACGACGAGCACCGTCGGCCACGAGCCGAGCGCGAGGCCTGCGGCGGCCGCGAAGATCGCGCCCATGTAGAGCTGGCCCTCGCCGCCGATGTTGAAGAGGTTCATGCGGAACGCGGCCGCCGCGCACAGGCCGGTGAACGCGAGCGGCGTCGCGGAGACGACCGTCGCCGACAGCGCGCCGTCCGCGAGGAACGCGGAGTCGAACAGCCGGCGGTACGTCTCGATCGGGTCGTGGCCCGTGAGCAGCAGCACGATCCCGGCGAGGAAGAACGCGACCGCGAGCGAGCCGAGCGGAACGGCGACCGAGAGCCAGCGCGGTTGCTTCAGGCGACGCTCGACGCGGATCATGCGCCGCGCGCCCCCGCCATCATCAGCCCGAGCTCCTCGACCGTCGCCTCGTCGCGGTCGACCTCGCCGACGACCTCGCCCTCGTACATGACCGCGATGCGGTCGGCGAGCGCGAGGATCTCGTCGAGGTCCTCGCTGATGAGCAGGATCGCGACGCCGTCGCGGGCCGCGTCGAGGAGGTACTGGTGCACGGTCTCGATAGCGCCGACGTCGAGGCCGCGCGTCGGCGACGCGACGACGAGCGCACGCGGGCTGCCGTTGAACTCGCGGCCGAGGACGACCTTCTGGAGGTTCCCGCCCGAGAGCTGGCGCGCGGGCAGCGACGGCGACGGCGCGCTCACGGCGTAGCGCTCGATCAGCTCGACCGCACGTTCGCGGATGCGGCCGAGCCGCAGCATCGGGCCGGCCGACACGTCGCGGTCGCGGTAGGACTTGAGCACGACGTTCGACGCGATGGAGAGCGACGGCGCGACGCCGGTGCCGAGCCGGTCCTCGGGCACGTGCGCGACTCGCGCGCTGATCGCCGCGCGCGGATCGCCCGCCCGCAGCGTCCGGCCCTCGACGCGCACCTCGCCCTCCTCGGGCGGGCGCATCCCGGTCAGCGCCTCCGCGAGCTCGCGCTGCCCGTTCCCCGCGACGCCCGCGACCGCGAGGATCTCGCCGCCGCGCACCTCGAGCGACACGCCGCGCACCGCGACGTCGCCGCGGTCGCCCGCCACGCGCAGGTGCGAGCACGCGAGCA
>JBKPLI010000174.1:0-5004 GCA_046731555.1 Actinomycetota bacterium
GCGTACGCGACGAAGCAGTGGAGGCCGTCGACGCCGGTGGCCGCCCCGGCCGTCAGCGGGACGCCCGCGGGGATGCCGTTCCCCTCGGCGAGGGCGAGCGCGAAATCGTCGCCGCGTTCGGGTCCCGCCTCCTCGACGCGCAGCGTCGTCTCCGGCGCGGGTGCCGGTGACGCGTCGCGCGTGAACTTCATCCACGCGTGCGTCTTCGTGTAACCGCGCGACTCCGCGTCGCGCGCAAGGGCGGTGCGGTCGGGCGTGACGACGAGCGCCCACCGCACGCCGAGGCCGCGGAACCACGCCTCGACGGCGTCGAGATCGACCTCGTCCTCGACCGGCACCGCGTGGTTCAGCGCGGGCGCGTCCAGCGCGGGGAGCGCGTAGCAGATCGCGCCGCCGGTCTCGGTCCCGGCGCCGCCGGAGCTCTCGAGGAGGGCGCGCATGCCGCTCCCCTCGATCCGCTCGAGGCTCATGCGGCTTCGGCGCGTTTGTTCCAGTAGCGACGCAGGCCGTGCCACGACTGCCAGAACGGCGCGACGCGGTCGTAGACGTCGGCGTCGTCGCCTGCATCCGCACGCGCTGCCTCGACGAACTCCTCGACGGGCATGCCGTCGCCGACGCGCTTCGCCCACCGGTCGAGCTCGGCGCCGAGGCGCTCGAGGTGGTCCGCGACGTCGTGCTCGACGCCGTAGTGGATCAGCGCGAGCCGCTCGGGCGCGCGGCGCGCGATCTCGTTCATCGTCGCGTGCCACACCTCGACGTCGATGTCCGGCGGCGGCGAGACCGGGAGGATGTACCGCGCCGGCTGGATGCGCACGCCCGTCGCGTCGCCGGCGAGCAGCGTGCCGTCGGGTGCGAGGTACGAGACGTGGTGGCTCGCGTGGCCGGGTGTCGGGAACGCCTCGAAGCCGAGCACGTCATCCTCGGCGACACGCACGTTCTGCTCGGGTACGGCGGCGAGCTCGCCCCAGAGCGGGTCGAAGAGGTCGCCGTAGAGCCGGCGCGCGGAGCGCTCGAGCCGAGACGGGTCGACCACGTGCGGCGCGCCGATCGCCGACACCCACACGGTGAGCCCCGGGTGCTCGCGGACGATCGTCCCGGCCGCGCCGGCGTGGTCGAGGTGCACGTGCGAGAGCAGCAGATGCCGGACGTCTTGGAGCTCGAGCGCGCGCTCGCGGAGGCCGTCCTTCAGGTACGGCAACGTCGAGGTCGGGCCGCAGTCGAAGAGCGCCGGGCCGTCGGGCGTGTCGAGCAGGTACACGCCGATCGCGCTCTGCGCCTCCGAGAAGTGGAGGTCGATCGGCTCGAGCCCGACGCCCGTCACGCGCGCGCGGGGGCGGCGACGAGCGCCGCCTCGAGGTCGGCGACGAGGTCGTCGACGTTCTCGATCCCGACCGAGAGCCGGACGAGGTTCGCGGGCGGCGCGAACGGCGCGCTCGCGGTCGACGCGTGCGTCATGCGCGCCGGGTGTTCGATCATGCTCTCGACGCCGCCGAGGCTCTCGGCGAGCCGGAACAGCTTCGTGCGCGCGACGAGGTCGAGCGCCTCGTGCTCCGAGTGCGCGAGGAACGAGACCATGCCGCCGAAGCCGCGCATCTGTCGCGCCGCGACGTCGTGGTTCGGGTGCGAGGCGAGGCCGGGGTAGAGGACGCGCTCGACGGCGGGGTGGCCGTCGAGAAGCTCCGCGATGCGTGTCGCGTTCTCGCAGTGCTGCCGCATGCGCACGGCGAGCGTCTTCACGCCGCGCAGCACGAGCCACGAGTCGAACGGACCCGGGACCGCACCCAGGCTCTTCTGCAGGAAGTACAGGCGCTCGGCGATCGTCGGGTCGTTCGTCGCGGTGAAGCCGCCGACGACGTCGCTGTGACCGCCGAGGTACTTCGTCGTCGAGTGCAGCACGACATCCGCGCCGAGCTCGAGCGGCTGCTGCAGGTAGGGCGTCGCGAACGTGTTGTCGACGACGAGCAGCGCGCCGACCGCGTGCGCGGCCTCGGCCGCACGGCGGATGTCGACGACGTTCAGCATCGGGTTCGACGGCGTCTCGAGCCAGACGATGCGCACGTCGTCGTCGAGGTGCGAGGCGAGGTTCTCGTCCCACTCGGGCGCAGGCACGTAGGTGAAGCGGTAGCCCTTCGGCTCGTAGACCTGCGACGTCATCCGATAGACCCCGCCGTAGACGTCGGCGATGAGGACGACGCGCTCGCCGGGGTCGACGAGGTGCATGAGCGTCGTCGTCGCACCGAGACCTGACGAGAACGCGACCCCGTGCGCGGCGTTCTCGAGCGACGCGAGCGCCTCCTGCAGCGCGGAGCGGGTCGGGTTCGCGACGCGCGAGTAGTCGTAGCCCTTGTTCTTGCCGACCGCCTCCTGCACGTAGGTCGACGTCTGGTAGATCGGCGTCGTGATCGCGCCGGTCGCCTCGTCGGGCTCCTGCCCGACGTGGATGGCGCGGGTCTCGAACTCCATGCGGCGAAGCCTAGCCCGGGCCGCACCTGTCCCGAACGGCCATGGCCTCACTCCGGACCATGGACACGTCCCGCGCAGACGGTGGGCGTGTGAGTTTCGGCACGCGTCGGCCGACGCATCGGCGTCTTTGAGCGGCCGCACTGTCCTTTCAGGCCATGGCCGCACTCCGGACCGGGGACACGGCCGAAAAGGTCAGGTGTGCGCGACCGCCTCGAGGCCGAGCGACCGCGCCAGCCGCGTTGCCGCTTTTTCGAGCAGGTCGTCGAGGCGACGGCGCACGCTCGGCTCGGGCGTGAATTTCTTCACCCGCAGGACGCCCTCGGCCCGCTCCGCCTTCAGGTCGGCCCGCCCCATGAAGCGGTCGCCGACGAGCAGCGGCAGCACGTAGTACCCGTACACCCGCTCCGGCGCGCGCTTGTACACCTCGATGACGTGGTCGAAGCCGAACACGCGGCGGACGAAGGGCCGGTCCCACATGAGGTTGTCGAAGGGCGAGAGAAGCACTGCCGCGCCCGACGGCGACGCGCCGTCCAGTTCCGCGTCGGCCGGCACGATCACCGGCGCGCCGCCGTCCTCCACCTCGACCCGCCGCACGAGACCCTCCTCGACGAGCGCGTCCACGTACGGCCGCACGCCCTTCGCCCCGCCCTCGAAGCGGCAGTGCTCCGCGATACCCGACTCCGTCAGCGCACCGCGCGCCTCCACCGCCCGCAGCGCATACCCGCGCCTGAACTCGTCCACCGACGGCGTCGGCGCGTCCAGCGCCGCGCGCGGGATCACCCGCTCGGGCAGGTCGTACACGCGCTGGAATCCCTGCCGCCCCGCGATCGCGAGCTCCCCCGCCGCGAACAGATGCTCGAGGGCGCGCTTCGCCGGTTTCCAGCCCCACATGGGGCCGCTGCGCCCCTCGAAGGCGCGCACCGGCAGCGCGCCCTCGTCGCGGATCCGCGCGACCACCTCGCGCTCGACCGCGCGCATCTCCTTCGTGCGCTCGCGTCCCCACCAGTGTCGGTCGCGCAGGTCGAGCATCCGCCGCTTGAAGAGCGGGTAGTCCGCGATCGGAAGCAGGCACGCTTCGTGCGCCCAGTACTCGAAGATGCGGCCGGCACGCAGCAGCTCGGAGATCGCCAACTCCTCGTACGCCCCGACGCGCGAGACGAGCGTGACGCGATGCGCGCGGTCGACCGTCGCGATCGAGTCGAGCTGCACGACCTGCAGCCGTTCGATCTCTGCCGCGACGTCGTCGGCCGTCGCGCGGCGGAACCGCGACGCGTAGCCCTGGTGCGCGACGACGTGGCGACGCAACTGCGCGAGGGAGAGCCGCACGCGCCAAGGCTAGAGAACGGCGAGGGGCCGGCGCCGGGGTCGGCCTTCGACCGGTCACCGGTGCACGGCGTCGGCGCCGAGCCAGCGCGCGAGCTCGGCCAGCGGCCGTTCGACGTCGACCGGGCGGTCCTCCCAGTGGACGGAATGCAGGCGAAGCACGTTCTCCTTGCGGTCGAGCTCGGCGTCGATGCGCCCGACGAGGCGGTCGCCGTGCAGCACGGGCAGGACGTAGTAGCCGTACTCGCGCTTGGCCTTCGGCACGTAGATCTCGAGCTTGTAGGCGAAGTCGAACAGCTCGCGCGTGCGGTCGCGGTTCGGCGCGATCAGCTGGTCGAACGGCGACAGCAGCGTCGTCCGCGGCTTGAACGACCCGAGCGCGGCGAGGCCGTCGCGGTGCGCGAACCATTCGCCGCCGCGGTCGCCGACCTCGACCGGCACCGCGACGTCGTCTGCGACGAGCGAGCGCAGCGCGCGCTCCCAGCCGGGCGGCCGGCCGTCGAATGAGTAGTTGAAGTCGCGCACGCGCGCGACGCCGCGCAGGCGCAGGCTTCGGTCGAGGACGCGGCGTGCGACCTCCGCGGGCGGCAGCCGGTCGCCGACCGGGTACGCGCGCTCGGCGATGTCCCAGATCCGCTCCTGGCCGTCGCGGCCGACGATCGCGATCTTGCCCTGGTACCAGAGCCGCTCGAGCATCATCGAGAGGTTCTTGCCGTCGTTCCAACCGGTCGTCTCCCACGGCACCACCGCGCGGTCCTCGAGGTCGCGCGAGCGGAGAGGCCCGCGCCGGCGCAGCTCGCGCAGGACGTAGCTGCGGAACGCGGCGTTCTGCCTCAGCCAAGTGCGCACGTAGACCGCACGCGCGCTGTCGCCGCGCGGGCTGCGGCGCATCGTCTCGCGGTGCAACGCGTAGTCGGCGGCGGGCACGATGAACGCGACGTACTCGAAGAGGCTGCGTTCCTCGAACCGCAGCCGGTCGAGCTCGGCCGTGTCGTATGGGCCGAGGCGCGACCAGAGGACGAGTTGCTCCGAGCGCGCGACGACGGCCGTCGGGTCGATCTGCAGGCCGCCGAGCCGCTTGGCGACCTCGAGGATGCCCGCCGGCCGCGGCGCGGACAGGTACGCGCCCTCGACGGCGAGGCGGCGCGCGTCTTTCATGCCGAGGTGCATGCTGCGACGCTATCGGCTGTGAAGGCCGATGCGATCGTGGTGCTCGGA
>JBKPLI010000175.1:0-13241 GCA_046731555.1 Actinomycetota bacterium
TCCGAGAGCCGCGGCCCGGGACCGGCGCCGGCGCCGCTCGTCACCGTCGAGGACGTCGTGCCCGAGGCGCCGTCCCACAGCGGCCCCGGCCGCGGCGGCGGCGACGAGCCGACGGCCGTCACGACGACCCCGGTCGCGCCGCGCGTCGACAACAGCGGCCCGGGCTCGGCGAGCTCCGGCCACGGCGGCGGCGAGACCACCACGACGACGGCGCCCCCGGTCACGACCACCGTGGCGACGACCGTGCAGGACAACAGCGGCCCGGGCGGGGGCGGGGTCGAGACCGTGGAGACCGGCGAGGACTACTCCGGGCCCGGCGGTGGCGGTGCGGACGACGGGGGGGACAGCTCGGGCCACCACTAGCCTGCGGGGCGTGGAGAGCCACCCCTACGCCGGCCCCGGCGACCTGCGCCGGATGCAGCGGCTCGTCCAGGACGCGTGGGCGCTCGTCGGCGCGAAGAACCACTGGCACGTCGGCGACCTCGCGTGGCAGGCGACGCAGCACGTCGGCCGCGAGCCCGAGTGGCGGCGGCAGCTGTGGGAGGAGGACGGCCGCGTCGTCGCCTACGGCTGGCTGTGGCGCCCGGACACGCTCGCCTGGCAGGTCGACCCAAACCGTCCGGAGCTCGTCGACGAGGTGCACGCGTGGTTCGAGCAGGAGGCCGAGGCGGAGACGCTCGAGACGTCCGCGCTCGCCGACGACGCAGCCGGCATCGAGTCGCTGCGCGCCCGCGGCTACGAGGAGGTGCACGGCGAGCCGTGGATGGCGTTCATGCTGCGCGAGCTCGACGACGTCCCCGAGCCCGAGCCGCCGGCGGGCTACACGCTGCGCACGGTCGGCGACGGCGACGTCGAGCGCCGCGTGGCTGCGCACCGCGCCGCGTTCCACCCGTCGCGCGTCACCGTCGAGAGCTACCGCAACGTCGTGCGCACCTGGCCGTACCGCGCAGACCTCGACTGCGTCGCCGAGGCACCCGACGGCTCGTTCGCGGCGTACACGCTCTGCTGGTACGACGACGAAAACCGCGTCGGCGAGTTCGAGCCCGTCGGCACGCACCCCGACCACAGGCGCCGCGGGCTCGCGCGCGCAGTGAACCTCGACGCGCTCCGCCGCCTGCGCGCAGCCGGCGCCGAGCGCGCGATCGTGCTCTGCCGCGGCGACGAGGACTACCCGGCGCCGAAGCTCCTCTACGAGTCGGTCGGCTTCGGGCAGCACAGTCGGAGCATCGATTTCCGGAAGCGGCTGTGATCATGGCGCGGCGCTGATGTTCGACTCGATCTTCCACCTGCTCTCCGACCCGCCGCAGGCGTACCTGATCCTGTTCGCCGTCTGCGCGGGCGACGCGATCTTCCCCGTGCTGCCGAGCGAGTCCGCGGTGATCCTCGCCGGTGTGCTCTGCGTCGTCGGCGAGCTCGACCTCTCGACCGTGCTGGCGGTGTCGGCGGCCGGCGCGTTCGTGGGCGACAACACGTCGTACGCGATCGGCCGCTTCGTCGGCCATCCGGTACGGCGGCGGTTCTTCGACGGCGAGCGCGGGCGAAAGACGGTCGACTGGGCGGAATCTCAGCTGGCCAAACGCGGCGGCACGCTCGTCCTCGTCGCGCGCTTCGTGCCCGGCGGCCGGACGGCGACGACCTTCACGTGCGGGCTGACGCATTTCTCGTGGTGGCGGTTCGCGTTCTTCTCCGGGGTTGCGGCGATCGGCTGGGCGACCTACGGCGCGCTGCTCGGCTACTTCGGCGGCCAGATGTTCAGCGACCACCCGCTGCTCGCGCTCGCCGTCGCGCTGGGGATCGCGTTCTCGGTCACCCTCGCCGCGGAGGCGATCCGGAGGCTCAGAGCACGAGCTTGAGGATCAGGATCACGCCGATCACGATCCCGAGCAGGGCGAAGACGGTGATCGCGAGGATGATGAGCCCCATCGACGCGGCCGCGACCGGCGTCTTCGGCGGGCGGCCGGCCTGGAAGGCCTCGAGGATGTCCTTCTCGACCTGAGCCTGGATGCGCTCGGCGATCGACTCGCCGCTCGTCTTCCGGTGCTCGGTGCGCAGCGGCGGGAACCGCGCGTCCGTCGCGTCGATCGACACCTGGTACACGTGCTCGTGCTGGATGTCCTTCAGGTGCGCCTCGCCGAGGTCCTGCACGGCGCAGCCCTCCGGCAGCTGGTTGCCGAGGAGCGCGCGCGTCGTCTCGGAGATGAGGATCTGCCCGCCGTGGCCGGCCGCCGAGATGCGCGCCGCGCGCACGACGTCGATCCCGAGGTAGCCCTCCTCGCCGACGGTCGGCTCGCCCGTGTGCAGGCCCATGCGCACGCGCACCTCCGCGCCGCCGGGCCACGTGTGCGCCTGCAGCGCGCGCTGCGCCTCGACCGCCGCCGCGACCGCGTCGCGTGCGCGCGGGAACGAGAAGAAGAACGCGTCGCCTTGCGTGTCGACCTCGGTGCCGCCGCGCGCGCCGAACGCGTCGCGCACGAGCCGCCGGTGGTCGGCCGCGACCGTCGCGTAGTCGTCGCCGAGCTCCTGCAGGAGCCGCGTCGAGCCCTCGACGTCGGTGAAGGCGAACGTGACGGTGCCGGAGGGGATTGGGGTCGACATCGCGGGATACCGTACTCGGCGTGAACCGTCTGGCTCGGGAGACCTCGCCGTACCTGCAGCAGCACGCCGACAACCCGGTCGACTGGTACCCGTGGGGCGACGAGGCGCTCGGGCGGGCGCGCGACGAGGACAAGCCGCTGCTGCTCTCGATCGGCTACTCCGCCTGCCACTGGTGCCACGTGATGGAGCACGAGTCGTTCGAGGACGAGGGGACCGCGGCGCTGATGAACGAGCTGTTCGTGAACGTGAAGGTCGACCGCGAGGAGCGGCCCGACCTCGACTCGATCTACATGGACGCGGTCGTCGCGCTCACCGGCAGCGGCGGCTGGCCGATGACCGTGTTTCTCACGCCGGGCGGCGAGCCGTTCTTCGGCGGGACGTACTTCCCGCCCGAGCCCCGCCACGGCATCCCCGCGTTCCGCGATGTCCTGCGTGCGGTTGCCGCGGCGTGGCGCGATCAGCGCGCGGAGCTCGACCTCTCGGCGCGCAACCTGACCGACCATGTGCGGTCGGGGACGCAGCTGCGGCCGTCGACCGACCCGCTCACGGAGGCGATGCTCGACGAGGCGGTGCGCGCGCTGCATCACGGCTTCGACGAGCGCTGGGGCGGCTGGGGCCGCGCGCCGAAGTTCCCGCCCGCGTCGACGCTCGAGTTCCTCCTGCGCCGCGGCGAGACCGAGCTCGCGCGGCGGACGCTCGACGGGATGGCGCTCGGCGGCATGTACGACCTCGTCGGAGGCGGCTTCCACCGCTACTCCGTCGACGCGCAGTGGCTCGTGCCGCACTTCGAGAAGATGCTCTACGACAACGCGCTGCTCGCGCCCGTGTACCTCCACGGCTGGCTCGTCCTCGGCGACGACCGCTACCGCCGCGTCGTCGAGCAGACGCTCGACTACGTGCTGCGCGAGCTCGCGCTGCCCGGCGGCGGGCTCGCCTCCGCGCAGGACGCGGACACCGACGGCGTCGAAGGGGTCACGTTCACCTGGGCGCCGGGCGAGGGCGCGCCGGAGGAGCTGCTCGAGCCGTTCGAGCACGGGCGCTTCGTCCTGCGCGGCGAGCTCGACGAGGAGACGCGCGCGCGGCTCTTCGCGATCCGCGAGGAGCGGCCGAAGCCGCTCCGCGACGAGAAGGCGATCGCGTCGTGGAACGGCCTCGCGCTCGCGGCGCTCGCGGAGGGCGGGCGCTTCCTCGACCGCGCGGACTGGATCGACGCGGCACGGGAGGTCGGCGCGTTCCTGCTCGGGCCGCTCTCGACGGGGGACGGCCGCCTGCACCGCACGTGGCGCGACGGAGTCGCGAAGGGCACGGGCTACCTGGAGGACTACGCCGACGTCGCGCACGGTCTGCTCGAGCTGCACGTCGCGACCGGCGAGCTGCGCTGGCTCGAGGAGGCGCACCGGCTTGCGACGCTCGCCGTCGACCTGTTCGGCGACGACGAGCACGGCGCGTTCTTCCACACGCCGCGCGACGGCGAGGAGCTCGTCGTGCGCAAGAAGGAGTTCGACGACCACCCGACGCCGAGCGGCAACTCGATGCTCGCGTACGTCCTGCTGCGGCTCGCGCGCATCTACGGCGACGACGAGCTCGAACGGCGTGCCGTCTCCGTGTTCCGGCTCACGCACGCCTTGGTCGGCCGCGCGCCGTCGTCGTTCGGCTGGATGCTCGTCGCGCTCGACCAGCACTTCGCGCCGCCCCGCGAGGTCGCGATCGTCGGCGGTCCCGACGACGAGATCGCGCGCGCCGCGCTTGCAAAGTGGGACCCGCGCGCAGTCGTCGCGTTCGGGCCGTCCGAGGAGGTGCCGCTGCTCGCGGGCAAGGGCCGCGTCGGCGGCCGGCCCGCCGTCTACGTCTGCGAGCGCTTCGCGTGTCGTGCGCCGGCGGTGGAGCCCTCCGAGCTCGCGGGCTCCACCGCCGGCGGATCGTCTTAGCGCCGGACGACGTCCTCGCGCTCTACCTCGCGCTCGACCGGCGGGGCGTCATCGACCTCGTAGCGCTCCGCCGTCGTGGGCTCGTCGGCCGCCGTCCGCTCGTACGCGGGCGCGGTGGCGGGCGCGGCCGTCGTCGCGGGGACGGCGCCTGCGCCGGCGCGGACCGTGCGCCTGCGGCGGAGCATCGACGGCTCGAACGTGAGCCCGAACACGATGCCGAGGCCGAATGCGAGCACGCCGATGTACTCGGCGAGGTCGCGCACGACGTTCTCGATGCCGATGTCGCCGGACCACATCGTCACGTGGTCGCGGAACCAGTTGCCCTCGGGCTGCGCCGCGGCGGCGACCCAGCCGACGGCCACGAGGACCGGGACGAACGTCACGAGGAACATCGCGAGCGGATTCCCGCTCCAGCCACGCCACTGCGCGACCGCGAGCACGATGCCGGCCCCGGCGATGATCCCGTATGTCGCCCAGTAGCCGCCCGTCGTCCCGTCGCCGACCTGGGTCGCGAGCCAGATCAGGAAGCCCGCAAGCGCCGCGCCGGCGAGGGTCGCAAATGCCCTTGTCGCTCCAATCACGTCGATCCCTCCGATTCGCTTCGTTGCAGGTGAAACGGCTCCGGGCCCTCTGCGGGTGCGGTCGGTCCGGGCCGCTAGGCTGCGCGGCCGTGACGGAACTCGAGTGGGACGGCTGCCTCAACGTGCGCGATCTCGGCGGATTGCCGCTCGAGGACGGCGGCGAGACGATGCCCGGCCGCGTCGTTCGCTCCGACAACGTGCGCCAGCTCACGGACGCGGGCTGGCATGCGCTCGCGAACCACGGGGTGGCGCGGATCGTCGACCTCCGCTGGCCCGAGGAGCTCGCCGAGGACCAGCCGCGCGACGTGGACATCGACGTCGTCCACGTATCCGTGCTCGGCCCGACGCTCGAGCTGGGCGGCGACTACATCGCGGAGCTCGACGCGCACCTCGACTCGGTCGAGGACGTCGCCGACCACTACGCGTGGTCGTACGTCGACTTCCTCGAGCGGTACCGCGACCGCTTCGGTGAGGCGTTCGCGGCGATCGCCGACGCGCCCGACGGTGCGGTCGTCGTGCACTGCGCCGGCGGCAAGGACCGCACCGGCCTCGTCGCGGCGCTGCTGCTCCGGCTCGCGGGCGTCTCGCGCGACGACGCGGCCGCGGACTACTCGCGCTCGGCGGCGAACCTCGCGCCGCGCACGCAGAAGTATCTGGCGGCGATCGAGGACCCGAAGCTGCTCGCGCGCTGGACGAAGCTCGCGGCGACGCCGGCCGAGGGCATGGGCCGCGTGCTCGACGACATCGAGGAGCGGTACGGCGACGTCGCGTCGTACCTGCGTGCCGCGGGGCTGAGCGACGAGCAAATCGAGCGCCTGCGGGATCGTCTCGTCGCGCCGTGAGGCTCGTCGCGCTGCTGGCGCTCATGCTTGCGCCCGCGGCGCTCGCCGGCTCGACCGCGACGCCCGGCGTCACCGCGAAGGAGGTCGTGATCGGCTCGACGGGCCCGGCCGGCCGCGACGGCGTCCTCCGCGGGGCCGATGCGTACTTCAAGTACCTGAACGCGCGCGGCGGCGTGAACGGCCGCAGGATCGTGTTCCGGTACCGCGACGACGGCGGCGACCCGGCGCAGGCGCTCGAGAACGCGCGCACGCTGATCGAGGACGACGGCGTGTTCGCGCTCTTCTCGGTCGTCGGCACTGCCTCGAACCTCGCGATCCGCGACCTGACGGCCACCGCGAGGGTGCCGGTCGTGTTCTCGGCGTCGAGCGCGACGGCGCTCGGCCGCGACCAACGGCGGTTCCCGTCCACGATCGGCTACCTGCCGCCGCAGGCGGGAGAGGGAGCGGTGTACGCGCGGCACGTGCTCGTCTCCGGGCCGTCGCGCGCGAAGCTCGGCGTCGTCTACGCGGCTGACGACGACGGCAAGGACCTCCTCGCCGGCCTGCGCAAGGGGCTCGGCGCGCGGGCCGCGAAGCTGCTCGTCGACGCCGTTCCCTTCGACCCGGCCGTGGACGACCTCCAGTCGGCGATTGCCGGGCTGAAGACGAGCGGTGCGAACACGCTCGCGCTGTTCCTCCCGGCGGAAGGCGCGACGGAGGCGACGGCGGCGGCGACGAGGCTCCGGTGGCGGCCGCAGCTCTACCTCGCGTCGGCCGCCGCGGCGGCGATGCCGGCCGTGCCGCAGAACGCGATCACGGCCGTGGTCGTCCGCGACCCGGCGACGCCGAGGTGGGCGAGCGATCCGGGCGCGAAGCTCGGCGCGCGGATCCTCGAGCGGTACGTCCCCGCGGCCGAGCGCCGGGACGCGTCGCTCGTCGCGGGCCTCGCGAGCGCGTACTCGTTCGTCGACGCGCTGAACGCGGCGGGGAAGACCCCGACGCGCGAGAGCCTCGTGCGGGCGATGACGAGCATGCGCGAGGCCTCGAACCCGTTCCTGCTGCCCGGGATCAGGGTGCGCACCACGCCGACCTCCCGTTTCCCGATCACGCAGGTCGGCCTGCAGCGGCGGCAAGGCGGCAGGTGGGTGCCGTTCGGCGGCCTGCAGCCCGCGCTCCCTTAACAGAACCTGGTCCCGGACCAGGTTCCGTGAAGGAACTGTGAGGGCCGGGGCGAAAGTCGGTCCCCCGTGCGCGCGGTCAAGCTCGCAGCGGTGCTCGCAGGAGTCGTGTGTCTCTGGCCCACGGCGGCCTCGGCGAACCCGCAACACGCCGGCATCCAGGTCGCCCTGCGGGCGATGGGTCTCTACTGCGGCGAGATCGACGGGAAGGTCGGGCCGCTCACCGTCGCCGCGATCAAGCTCGCGCAGCGGCGCGCGCACGTGCCCGTGACGGGGATCGCGGACGTGAAGACGCGCCGCTCGCTCGGGCCGCTAGGGCGGCCGCTGTTCGGCGAGCGGACGCTGAAAGAGGGCGACTTCGGGCTCGACGTCTCCGTGCTCCAGTACCTGCTGACGAAGCGCGGCCTCTACCACGGCGCGCTCGACGGCTACCTCGGGCCGCGGACCGCCGCGGCGCTGCGCCGCTACCAGAAACGCATGCGCCTGCTCAACGACGGCGTCGCCGGCCCGCGAACGCGCGCCGCGCTCGTGCTGCAGAACGGCGTGCCCGTTCGCGCGAAGCCCGTGGTCGTGCGCTCGACGAACGTCTACGTCGTGCGCCCGGGCGACACGCTGACGGCGATCGGCCGCCGCTACGGCGTCAGCGTGCGCAAGCTCGCGAGCGCGAACAAGCTCGATCCGGCGAAGCCGATCATCATCGGCGCGAAGCTGGCGGTGCCCGGTGCGCCGCGCGCGACGCGGTCGGCGCTCGCGGCGACGCCGTCGACCGTCCGCGCGACGCTCGACGCGTGGTCCGGCCGCCTCGGCGTCTCGTCGAGCCTCGTCCGGGCGCTCGCGTGGATGGAGTCGGGCTACCAGCCGAACATCGTGTCGAACGCAGGTGCGAAGGGCGTGCTGCAGACGCTGCCGACGACGCGGGAGTACGTCGAGGACGTGCTCGTCGGGTTTGGCCTGCCGGACACGCTCGACGGGGACGTCCAGGTCGGCGTCCTCTTCCTGCGCCACCTGCTGAAGCAGTTCGAAGGCAACGCGCGGCTCGCGCTCGCGGCGTGGTACCAGGGCGAGGCCGCCGTGCGCCGCGACGGCGTCTACGACGTGTCGAAGCCCTTCGTCGCGAACGTGCTCGCGCTCGAGCAGCGGATGTGAGCGTGGGGCGGAGCCGGACCGCCGGCTCCGCCCCGTAGCTCCCGCCGGGTGCCCCTTCTACGCCGGCGGGATGAGGACGCGGTCGATGACGTGGATGACGCCGTTGCGCGCGCCAACGTCGGCCTTGACGACCTTCGCGCCGCCGACGCGGACGGTGGCGCCGGACACGCTGATCGGAAGCGACGGGCCGGCGAGCGTCTTCGCCGACGTCAGCGTCGCCGCCTTCGCCGCGGGCACGCGGCCGGCGACGACGTGGTAGAGCAGCACGCGCCGGAGCTTCGCCTTGTCGGCGAGCAGCGCGTTCAGCGTCGCCTTCGGCACCTTTGCGAACGCCGCATCGGTGGGGGCGAACACGGTCACGGTCTTCGTCGAGAGCGCGCCGGCGAGGCCCGCCTGCTTCGCGAGCATCACGAGCGTCTTGAACTGCCCCGCCTGCACGGCGACCTGGACGACGTTGGGCTTGGCCGCGGCCGGTGCGGGCCGCGCGGTCGCCGCGATGCACGCGGCGCCGAGCACGAGGACGAGCGCGAGGCGGCGCATCAGTGGCTCCGCGCGGGGACGAGCTGCCGACCCCGGAAGAGGGCCGGCAGGCGGACGAGCTCGTAGACGGCCGCGACGCCGACGAGCGTGTAGATCGTGCGCGAGAACCAGTTGGTCTCGCCGAACTCGAGCCCGCCGGCGATCGCGGCGACGAGGTCGAACTTCGCGACGCCCACGAGGCCCCAGTTGAGCCCGCCGACGACGAGCAGCGTCAGTGCGGCTGCGTCGAGCTTCTTCATGCAGATCCCTCCTTGTCCATAGTTTGTCTAGAAACTGTTCGAGATGGTAGCCGCCTCATCATGGACTGTCAAACTTCTGTCCAGATTCAGCTAGAGTCCGCGCATGCTGCGGATCGGCGAGCTGGCACGACGGACGGGCGTGAGCACCGACCTGCTGCGCGCATGGGAGCGCCGCTACGGCCTCCTCCGCCCCGAGCGCTCGGCCGGCGGCTTTCGCCTCTACTCGGAGGACGACGAGGCGCGCGTGGCCGCGATGCGCACGCACCTCGCGCACGGCCTGTCGGCCGCGGAGGCGGCGCGGCTCGCGTCGACGATGCCCGGCACCGCCGACGACGATCTCCTCGGCGCGCTGCTCGCGCTCGACTCACGGCGCGCGCACGGGATCCTCGACGACCTGCTCGCGCGGCTGACGGTCGAGGCGGTGCTCCGCGAGGCCGTGCTCCCGGCACTGCGCACGATCGGCGACCGGTGGGCCGACGGAGAGGTCAGCGTGGCGCAGGAGCACTTCGCGAGCAACGTGCTCCGCGGGCGTCTGCTCGCGCTCGCCCACCGCTGGGGCGACGGCGTCGGCCCCCGCGCGCTGCTCGCATGTGTTCCCGGCGAGCAGCACGACCTGCCGCTCGTCATGTTCGGCCTGACGCTGCGCGATCGCGGCTGGCGGATCGTCTTCCTCGGTGCCGACACGCCGTTCGACGCGCTCGAGTCGGCCGTCGACGCGGTCGAGCCGGACCTCGTCGTCCTGTCGAGCTTCCGCGCGCGCGACGACGTCGACGAGGAGGCGCTCCGCCGCGTCGCGGCACGGACGACGCTCGCGCTCGCGGGCGAGTGGCCGCCGCTCGACGTCGACGCGCGGCGGCTCGTCGGCGACCCGGTCGCCGCCGCGCACGAGCTCGCCGGCTAGAGGGCGACCGGCAGCACCTGCACGACGAGGCCGGGGCTCCGCGGCACGCGCCGCGCGATCTCGAGCGCCTCGTCCTCGGACTCGACGTCGATCACGTAGAGCCCGCCGAGCTGCTCCTTCGTGTCGGTGAACGGCCCGTCCGTGACGAGGTCGTCGCGCACGAGCTTGCTGCCGCGCTCGAGCGCCGCGCCCACGACGTGCTGCCCGCGCTCGCGCAGGCCGGACGCGAAGGCGATGTGCTCGTCCACGATCGCGCGCCGCTCGCCGGCCTCGAGTGCGTCCTCTCCCTCGGTGTCGCCCCAGAGCAGCAACAGGTAGTGCATCGAGCCCTCCCTCTCGGTGGTGGTCAACGGTACGACGAACGGGCGGCCCTCCGATCGACGTCCCGTAGGGGCCCCGCCGACGGCTGCCCGCCGCTCGCGCGCCTCTTCGAGCAGTACGCCGCGAACGGCGGCGGCTGCTCGTGTGCCCGATCTGCTTCAACGCGCGCAAGCTCGACGAGGGCGCGATCGTCGCGCAGGCGCGCATCGGCGGTGCGACGCCGCTGTGGGACTGGATCGGCGACGCGCCCGCGACCGTCTTCAGCTACTGAGTTCCAGGCTCCGGCACCGCGCGTACGCTTCCCGACGTGGAGCTGCTGCAGGCGCCGCTCGAGGAGTTGACGGCCGAGGCGCGGCGCGTCCGCGAGTCGGCGCGCGGCCGGCTCGTCACGTACAGCCCGAAGGTCTTCATCCCGCTGACGAAGCTCTGCCGCGACGTCTGCCACTACTGCACGTTCGCTCGCCCGCCGCGCCGCGGCGAGCGGGCGTACATGACGATCGACGAGGTGCTCGCGGTCGCGCGGGCCGGCGAGCGCGCGGGCTGCCGCGAGGCGCTCTTCACGCTCGGGGACAAGCCGGAGCTGCGCTACCGCGCCGCGCGCGAGGAGCTCGCGGCGCTCGGCTGCACGACGACGATCGAGTACCTCGCGCGTGCTGCGAAGGCGGTGCTCGACGAGACGTCGCTGCTGCCGCACCTCAACCCGGGTGTGCTGACGGCCGAGGACTTCGAGCTGCTGCGGCCGGTGTCCGCGTCGATGGGCGTGATGCTCGAGACGACGTCGGAGCGCCTGTCGCGGCGCGGCGGGCCGCATTTCGGCTCGCCCGACAAGCTGCCCGCTGCGCGGCTCGAGACGCTGCGGCTCGCCGGCGCGGCGCGCGTGCCGTTCACGACCGGGATCCTGATCGGGATCGGCGAGACGCGGGCGGAGCGGCTCGGCGCGCTGCGCGCGATCGCGGCGGCCGGGCCGCACGTGCAGGAGGTCATCGTGCAGAACTTCCGCGCGAAGCCGGACACGAGGATGGCGGACGCGCCGGAGCCGCCGCTCGAGGAGCTCCTGTGGACGATCGCCGTCGCGCGGCTCGTCCTGCCGCGCGGGGTCGCGGTGCAGGCGCCGCCGAACCTCACCGAGGACTTCGCACGGCTGCTCGACGCGGGGATCGACGACTGGGGCGGCGTCTCGCCGGTGACGATCGACCACGTCAACCCGGAGGCCCCGTGGCCAGAGCTGCTCCTGCTCGAGGAGGCAACGCGCTCGCGTGGCCTCGAGCTCGCGCCGCGGCTGACGGTCTACCCACGCTTCGTCGACTCGGAGTGGGTCGATCCGCGCGTGCTGCCGCACGTGCTGCGCGGATCCGACTCGCTCGGGCTCGCGCGCGAGGACGAGTGGTCGCCGGGCGAGACCGGCGCGGTTCCGTTCGTGGCGCGCCGCGATGCGCTCCCCGTCGACACGCGGGACGAGCTCGGCGAAGACGAGGTCGTGCGCCTCTTCCGTGCGCGCGGCGAGGAGCGCCAGCGCGTGCTCGCCGCCGCCGACGCCATGCGCCGCGAGGTGAACGGCGACGTCGTCACGTACGTCGTCACGCGCAACATCCAGTACACGAACGTCTGCTACTTCCGCTGCGGCTTCTGCGCCTTCTCGAAGGGCAAGCTCGCGGCGAACCTCCGCGGCGAGCCGTACCTCGTGCCGCACGACGAGATCGTGCGCCGCTGCGTCGAGGCCTGGGAGCGCGGCGCGACCGAGGTGTGCCTGCAGGGCGGCATCCATCCGGCGTTCACCGGCGACTACTACGCGTCGGTCGTGCGCGCGATCAAGGACGCCGTCCCGGACCTGCACGTGCACGCGTTCAGCGCGCTCGAGATCTGGCAGGGCG
Source organism: Actinomycetota bacterium (assembly GCA_046731555.1). GTDB lineage: Bacteria > Actinomycetota > Thermoleophilia > Gaiellales > Gaiellaceae > PALSA-600. The sequence continues at coordinate 12,122 of JBKPLI010000175.1, forward strand.
CCGCGACGCTCGGCATGCCGCTCGACGCGTACCTCGCACGGCTGCGCGACGAGGGCCTCGCGTCGCTGCCGGGCACCGCGGCCGAGGTTCTCGACGACGAGGTGCGCGCGGTCATCTGCCCGGACAAGATCTCGACTGCCCAGTGGCTCGAGGTGCACGAGACCGCGCACGCGGCGGGCCTGCGCTCGAACAACACGATCATGTTCGGCCACGTCGACCGCCCGCAGAACTGGGCGCGGCACCTGCTCGCGGTGCGCGAGCTGCAGCGGCGCACAGGTGGGTTCACGGAGTTCGTGCCGCTGCCGTTCGTGCACATGGAGGCGCCGATGTACCTCAAGGGCCGCGCGCGGCGCGGGCCGACGTTCGGCGAGGTGCTGCTCATGCACGCGGTCGGCCGGCTCGCGCTCCACCCGTGGATCGAGAACGTGCAGGTGTCCTGGGTCAAGGCGGGTCCGGAGGGCGTGGCCGAGGCGCTGCGCTCCGGCGTGAACGACCTCGGCGGGACGCTGATGAACGAGTCGATCTCGCGCGCGGCCGGCGCGGCGTGGGGGCAGGAGCTCGAGCCGGAGCGGATGGAGGCGCTGATCCGCGCCGCGGGCCGCGTGCCGCGGCAGCGCACGACGCTCTACGGCGACCCGCCGCCCGAGCAGGTCGCACGGTCGTTCGGCACCGCGCCGCTCGCACCGCCGCTGAACCCGCACGTCAACGAGGCGCGGCTGCCGCGTCCCGTGCGGCTGCTGCGCCCGGCCGCGCGCTAACTCTCGGCCGCGCGCGCGGCGAGCTGCTCGAAGGCGCGCTCGAACGTCTCATCGGGGTGCGCGCCGAGGACGAGCAGCCGCGAGTCGAGTAGGAACGCCGGGATGCCGTTGATGCCGACCGACTGCGCCTCGCGTGTGGAGGCGAGCACACGGTCGCGGTAATCGTCGCCGGTCAGCACACGCTCCACGTCCTCGGCCGGGAAGTCGCGCGCGAGCCGTCGCAGCTCGCCGGGCTCGCCGATGTCGACGCCGTCGCGCCAGTAGGCATCCATCAGCCGGTCGTGGAGCTCCTCGTGCCGGCCGAGGTCGCGCGCGAGCTCGGTCAGCCGCAGCGCGTTCATCGTGTTCGGCACGACGTCGGG
>JBKPLI010000176.1:0-9198 GCA_046731555.1 Actinomycetota bacterium
GCTCCCGGGTCGAGCTTCGTCGCCGCCCGCGCCGCCGCCCGTGCTGGGCGAAACTCGTCCGTTCGGGCGACGGCGAGCAGCCGCTGGAGCGCGGAGCGCGTTCCGATCTCGCCGAGCGACGTGGCCGCCGCGGCGCGGACGTAGCGCGCGCGGTCGTCGAGGGCCGCCTCGAGCTCGGCTTCGCTCTTCGTCGTCCCGATTCGGCCGAGCGCCTCGGCAGCGGCGCTTCGGACGTCCGCCGACGGGTCGTGGAGCGCTCGGCCCACGACGTCGGCGTCGCGCGAGTCGCCGACGAGTCCGAGCAACGTGACGGCGACCCCTTGCATCTCGGGCTCCGGAGCCGTCGCGAGCTCCCGGAGCTGCGGCGCGATCGCCGGTCCCATGCGCAGCAGCGCGTTCCCGGCGACGCCGCGCGGCACGGCGTGCTCCACTAGGGCGCGTACGAGCGGCGTCGCCGCCTCCGTGGCCCGGAGACGGCCGAGGCCGCGCGCGGCGGCCGTGCGCACCACGCGGCTGCGATCGTCGAGCGCGCGGAGGAGGTCGGGACCCGTCTCGGCTACCGCCATGTCACCGAGCGCGAACGCCGCGTCGGCGCGGCGCCAGCTCCGCCGCGAGCGCAACGCCGCGAGCGCGTCCTGCAGTGCCTCGCTGGCGCGGAAGTACGACGCGATGCGGTCCGACGCCTCTCCGCTCAGCGTCTGCGAGTAGCGGCGAAGCTGCTCGGCGAGGACAGTTTGGTCGTAGGCCGAGAGGTCATCGGGGAGCGGCTCGTCGGCGGCGATGAAGGCGATCGCAACCGGACGCAGCCGCGCTGCGGCCTCGGCGTGCCTCCGCTCCTGGCGGGCGAGCAGCACGCGCCTGACCACGAGCAGCAGCAGGAGCAGCAGCGTCGCGGCGACGAGACCGATGACCGCGAGCAGTACCGGGCCCATGGCTCACCGGCGGCCGAGCATCGACTGCACGCGCCTGCTCAGCTCCTGCGGGCTGAACGGCTTGCGGAGGTAGTCGTCCGCACCGGCGTCGAACCCCTCGGATAAGTCGGTGTCCTGGCCGCGCGCCGTCAACAGGATGATCGGCATGCCGGTCGTGGCCTCGTCGGCGCGCAGGCGGCGCGTCAGCTCCAACCCGTCGAGCTTCGGCATCATCACGTCGAAGACGCCGAGGTCCGGGAGCTCGCGGCGGGCGAGCTCGAGTGCCTCCTCTCCGTCGTGGGCCTGCAGGACGGTGTACCCGGCTCTCCCGAGCCGGAAGGCGACGAGCGCGAGGAGATCCTCGTCGTCGTCGGCGGCGAGTATCAACGGCTGTTCGCGCGCGGCGGGCGTGCCGTCGGTCATGTCGTCACCTCCGTGGCGTCTTGGCTCGGTGCGCCGGGCATCCCCGGCAGCGGGAGGTCGACCGTGAAGGTCGTTCCCACCCCTACTTCGCTGCGCACGCCGATCGTGCCGCCGTGCGCCTGAATGATCGACTGGATGATCGAAAGGCCGAGACCCGTTCCCGGTGCGCTCGACCCGGTCGACGCGCGGAAGAACCGCTCGAACAAGCGGTCGACCTCGTCCTCCGGGATGCCGACGCCGCTGTCCGCGATCTCGACCCGGAGCGCGTCACCGTTCCCCGCGATCGAGAGGGACACGGTGCCGTCGGCGAGCGTGAACTTGATCGCGTTCGAGAGCAGGTTGTCGAGCATCTGCGTGAGCCGGATCGGATCGCCCCAGTAGAGCGGGAGGCCGTCCTCGACGGCGAGCGCGAGCTGCACCGGCTTCTTCTCGGCGGCGAAGCGGGCGGTCACGACGCTCGCCTCGCCGAGCTCGCCGAGTGCGACCCAGCTCGGGTCGAGGGACAGTCGGCCGGCGTCGACGCGCGAGATGAAGAGGATGTCCTCGATCAGCTTGTTGAGCCGGCCGGCGTTCCGGTTGACGACCTCGAGAAACTCCCGCTGCTCGTCGTTCAGCTCGCCCACCTCGCCGTCGAGCGTCACCTCGAGGTAGCCGATCATCGAAGCGAGCGGCGTGCGGAGCTCGTGCGAGACGGTGCTGACGAACTGATCCTTCATCTTGTCGAGCTCGCGCAACTGCTCGTTCTGCTCGGCGAGCGTTGCGGCGGTCTCGCGCTCGCTTTCGAGCAGGCTCTCGCGCTCCAGTGCGAGCGCAAGCTCGTTCGTCACCGTCGGGAGGATCTCGCTCAGGCGGAGGATCTGTCCCGACGGCGCGCGCGCGACCAGCTCGCCGACACGCTCTCCGCGGACGACGATCTCGGCGACGACCTGGCGCGGATCATCTCCGACCGTGTGGGCGTCGGTGAGCCGGAGCTCCGCGGATCCCTGCCCGACGATCTCCTGCGCCGTCTGCTCGGCGAGGTGCGCCAGCCGCTCGCGGCCCGACGTCTCGAGCAGCTCCGACGCGTACTGGCGCAGCAACGACTCCCGCCCGATCGTCCGCTCGAGCTCGCCCATCACGCCGCCCCAGCGCAGCAGCGCGCCGCCGAAGGTCAGGACGGTTGCGACGATGACGGCAGTGACGTGAAGCGGCTCGTCTCGAACGGCCTGCGCGATCAACACCATCGCCGGCACCAGGGCGGCCACCGCGATGAGCACGAGGCGCCTCAGGCGCGGAATCGGGGCGACGGAGTAGACGCGCTGCGTCAGCGCCCTCATCGAGGGGTCGAGCGCGGCGACGCCAAACAGCAGGACCCCGGCGAGGATCAGCATGTTGCTCCAGCGCTGCGACAGGGAGGAGTGGCCGACGTCGCTCAGCGCGATCGAGACGTCGCCGAACAGCGCGAGCGCCACCGCGCCGGCTAACCACCGGAACGACGCCAGCTGCCACGCGCCGCCCACCATGAAGCGCGCCACGACCGCCAGAAGCAGCAGGTCCCCGAGCGGGTAGGCAATCGAGATCGTCGTCGCGAACAGCGACAGCTCGCCGTGCCGCATCGGTTCGATCTCGTAGATCCAGAGCACCAAACCGACGACGGCGACGAAGACGACGGCGTCCAGGATGGCGCCCGTGTCCCGCTCGGCGAACCGGCGCTTCGCCGCGATCACCAGCCCGGCCGCGAGCAGAACGTAGCCGGGGATGTAGAACGCATCGGCTGCGGACGGGAACGGGTTCTTCCCGTCCATGACGTAGGCCGCCCAGATCGCGTCGCCGATCGCCCACGAGGCGATACCGGCCGCGATGTACAGCCACGCGGCGGGGACCTCGGGCCGGTACCAGGCGACACCGAGCATGATCGCGGCCACGACGGCCACCTCGAGGCCGACGTAGATCAGGCCCTCGCGGACGAAGACCAGGCGTTCAGGCAGGACGAGGTAGAGCAGGCAGAGCGCGAGCCCGCCTCCCAGCACCCCGAACTGGACCCACTTGCGCCGCCCAACCGCGACCGCCGCCATCCCGTCGAGCGACGTTCCGGAGACCGTCGCCATCGGACGCAATTAGGTCACCCGGGCGGGCGCGCCGTCCTCGCCCGACGCGGGTGAGTTCCGCCGGCGCCTTGGTGCGGCATCTCGGCCGACGGATCGTGCGGTCGTCCGAAGCCGAAGCGCCAGCGAAGGTGCGGCACGTCCACACCCTCGAAGGTGGGTCTCGCGTCTCGCGGGTGCGCCTCGAACCACCTCGCATACCGACGTGCGAGGGGTGCGGCCGTGAGCCCGTGCGCGAAGACCGAGAGCCCGATCGTGATGTACGTCGTGTCGAGGATCAGATCGTCGTGCGGGAGTCCACCCTCCTCGAGCACGAGCACCGCGAAGACGATCGAGGCGAGCCCGCGCGGCCCGAACCACCCGAGGAAGGCAAGCGTCGGTAAGCGCGCGCCGGTGCCGGCCATCGCGATCGCCACGGGAACGAGGCGAACGACCGTCAGGCTAAGCACGGCGTACAGCGCGACCGACGCCGAGACACCGCCGAGTGTCGGCCCGAGCAGCACGGCCCCGAACACGATGAAGGTGACTGCGCCGAAAACCTCTCCGAGCTCCTCGATGAGGTGGCCGACGTCGCCGCCCGCGCGCCGGCGCAGGACGCCGAAGACGAAGCCGCCGACGAACGTCGCGATGAAACCCGAGCCGCCGATCGGGTCGGCCAGGCCGAAGGCGAGACCGGCGCCGGCCATCGGGACGACCTGCAGCCACGAGCCCTCGAGCGTGTGGTGCCGGCCGGCCACCACGACTACCGCGGCCGAGGCGATTCCGGCCGCGACGCCCGCGAGCACTCCGAAGCCGATCTGCTCCAGCACGAGACGCAGCGCCGCGCCGTCGCCGATCGCCCCCGATTCGGCCTGCGCGATCGCGAGCGCGATCCAGAACACCGGCACGCAGATGCCGTCGTTCAGACCGCTCTCGACGTTCAACCCCTGCCGGATGCGGCTCGGGAGCCGCGTCAGCGTGATGACGGCCAGCCCGAGCGCGGCGTCCGTCGGCGCGAGGATCACCGCCAAGAGCAGCGCCTCCGACCGCGCGAGCTCAGGCAGCACGACGAGCGCGACGACGAAGCCCGCGAGCAGCGTCAGCGGCAGGCCGATCCCGAGCAGCCGAAACGGGATCGAGAGCTCGCCGCGCAGCGCGCGCACGTCGATGCGCGCGGCGTCCGCGAACAGCACGAGTGCGAGCGTCGCCTCCGCGAGGAGCTTGACCGTCTCCCCGGCCGGCGAGGGTTCGACGAGGCCGAGCGCGTCCGAGCCGACCACCAGTCCCACCGCCGTGAACACCATCGCCGCGGTGATCGGCGTCCCCTCGATCCGACGCGAGATCGCCGCGAAACCAAGCAGGGTCAGCGCAACGACCGCGAGCGCCCAGTCCATGCTCACCCCTCGCCGGTCGAGTTCAATTGCGGACCTGAACGGGCTGGTCCCTGTGCCGGAACGATCTGCGTGAAGCGGCGCGGCAGGACGATCGTCGAGATCATCAATCCGTAGGCGATCGAGATCGCCGTCACGAAGGTGTCGAACCCTGCGGTGATGCCGCTCACGGTCTGGTTGGTGAGCAGTTGCAGCACGCTGCTGAAGCCGGTGCTCCCGGGCACCAGCATGAGCACTGCAGGAACGATGAACACGAGCGATGAGCGCCGCAGCAGCCACCCGGCCAGGCCGCCGGCGATTCCGACCGTGAAGGCCGCCACGAGGGCGGCAGCCTGCTTGCCGAACAGGGCACCGCCGATCTCGTTCGCCCCGAGCGCAGTGACGGTTGCGGCGCACATGATCAGCGCGTCGCGACGCTGGGCACGGAGCGTGACGGTGAACGCGAGGCCGGCCGCGACGGCGGCCAGCAGGTGCACGGCATCGAAGCTCGTGCTCGGAAAGGTTCCCGACGTCGCGCCGAACCAGCTCGACGCGATCGACCGGCCGACGCCCACGCCGAAGACGAGCCCGAGCAGCTGGACGAGCGCGCTCGCTGTGTTCGCCACGCCGGACTGAAGGTGCTCGGTCGCGAGCTCGCGCATCCCGATCGTCAGCGTCATGCCGGGGAGGAACGTCACCAGCGCCGCAAGCGTCACGACGTCCGGCGATGCGTCGAGACCGAGCTCGACGAGCGTGGCGGCCGAGAAGCTGGCCGCGACTGCGACTGCAGGCGCGACGATCGGCTCGGTGCGGGCGGTCCGGCTCGCAGGGAGCGCGATCGCCCCGACCACGAACCCGACCGCTGCCGCCCCGGCGGCGTCCCGCCAGCCGCCGCCCAACACGACCGTCAACGCGACGCCCGCCAGCGCGTAGGCGGCGAGCAGCATCGGCCACGGCCGGTTCAGCCGCTCGCCCTCGACGTCCGCCAACGCCGCCAGCGCACTCTCTGCTGCGAGCGGCCGGTCGACCACCTCCTGGACGAGGTGATCGAGTCGCGCGATCGCGTCGAGGTCGACCGCGGTCGGCCGAACGCGGAGGCTGTAGGTCTGCTGCCGGGGAATCGACCCGAGCGAGACGTCGACCAGCGTCGGGGTGGCCGAGATCTGGGCCTCTTCGTGGCCGAGCGAACGTGCCAGCGCCTGCAGCCGGTCCTCGAGCTCGGCGGTCGAGTACCCGGCGTCATGGCCCGCGCGTGCGAACCGAAGCAGGAACGTCGTTGCCGCGTCTGGCGCCGGCCGTGGTGCGTCCTCGACGTGCCTCATCACGTGTGGAGTCGACGCGCCTCGTGGCGCCGCGTTCAGCCTCCTGCTTGCGCGCGGGTGTGCAGCACCGTCCAGGCGAGCACCGCGAAACCGACGCCGGCGAGGATCAGCGCAACCCCGACGACGAGGCCAAAGTTGCCGAGCTGGTCCGCCATGTACGCCGTGTTCAGCGCGGTTGCGAGCGCGGTCTCCGTCACCCAGATATCACGGGCGGCGTTCGAGACCGGCTGGCCGTTCGCGTCCTTCTGTGCCTGGGCGGGGTCGTTCGTGCCCTTGCCGTCCTCCGTCGCGAACCGCGGCATCTCCGCGTACGTCTTCCCCCCGGTCGCCTCCAGCGCGTGGATGCGCATGTAGTCGGCGAAGCAGCGTGCCTCGCTGCCCGTGTCGACCTCCTCCCCCGCGACCTTGCAGTCCGGCAGATCGACGCCGTTGAGGCCCGCCTTCTGCACTTCGGCGGCGATCGCATCAGGGGTCATGTCGGGTGAGCCGACGATCTTCTCCTGGCTCAGACTGTCCTTCACCGTGCTCTTGCCGTTGATGCTCAGCACGAGCGCGCCGATCCCGAACGCAATCAGCACGACGGCCGCGGCGTAGCCCCCGTACTCCAACAGGCGTCTCATCGGCGCTTGACCTCCAGACGACGGAGTTGGTGGTCGCGCCTCCGGCTCTCGCCGAGGCGCGACGCCCGGACCCGGCGATGTTCGCAGATCACCGTCTCGAATTCACGTCGCCGACGAGCACGGAGCGGCATCGCTACTTCCGCTGAGGGGGTTAGGCTTGCCCGTCGAGCCTTTGATGTCGTCGGAAACGGTCCTGAGCGGGTTCGAGCCTCGCGCGTGCTGGCCGCACCTCGAGGCGTTGACGCGGATTGCGCGGCCGTCGCGTCACGAGGAGGCGGTGATCGAGCACGTTCGCCGGTGGGCGGACGGCAACGGTTTCGAGGCGCCGCACTCGCCCGACGAGCGGGTCAGCATCCCGACCGTCGCGCGGTTCTGGCGCCTCCTCACGGGCGTCGTCGACGAGCTCTCGGCAGTCGAGCCACGAGTGGCGGCGAAACAGGCGTGACCGTTCGCGGCGCCGCGTTCATCGGCATCGGCTCGATGGTCGGAGCCGGCATCTTCGCCCTCCTCGGCCAGGCTGCGGTCATCGCGGGCTCGGCCGTCTGGCTCTCGTTCCTGCTGGCCGGGGTCGTCACGCTGCTGCTCGCGTACAACGTGGTCAAGCTCGGGATCCGCTATCCGTCCGAGGGCGGGCTGATCGAGTACCTGCGGCAGGGGTTCGGGAACGGGCGGCTGCTCGGGATCGCGTCGTGGCTCGGGTACGCCGCAGCGTTCGTGGTCGTGGCCGCGATGCTCGCCGTGTCCTTCGGCAGCTACGCGACGACGCTGTTCGTCGGCGACGACGCATGGAGCGGCTGGGACAACCTGTTCGCATCGCTGCTGATCGTGGCAATGACGCTCGTGAACATGATCGGGGCGACGTTCGTGTCACGCGTCGCGTCCGTGATGGTCGTCGTCCTGCTGGCCGTGTTCGCCGTCTTCGTCGTCGTCACGATCTCGGACGTCGACTTCGACCTCCTCGCCTTCAGCGGCTATCCACCGTTCTCGAAGATCGTCGCGAGCATCGCCCTGACGTTCTTCGCGTTCCTCGGCTTCGGCGTGATGACGTTCACGGTCTCGAAGCTCCGCAACCCCGAGCGCGAGCTCCCGAAGGCGGTGGCGCTCGCGCTGGGACTGACGACGGCCACGTACGTCCTGATCGCGATCGGCGTCTTCGGGACGCTCACCGTCGACCAGGCGATCGGCTACGGCGAAACCGCGATCGCCGAGGCGGCCCGGCCCACGCTCGGCGACGCCGGCTTCACGCTGATGGCCGTCGCCGCGCTCATCGCGACGGCCGGCGCGACGAACGGGACGCTGTTCGGCTCGGCGAGCCTGACGGCGTCGCTCGCGGAGATGGGACAGTTCCCGCCGCTGCTCGGTGCGCGCTCGCGGCTCGGCAGGCACGGCGGCCTGCTCGTCACCTCGATCCTCGCGCTCGTGCTCGCGAACCTCGTCGACCTCTCCGCCATCGCCTCGGTCGGCAGCGCCTGCTCCCTCGTGGTCTTCCTGCTCGTCGGGCTCGCCGGCCTCCGGCTCCGATCCGAGACCGGCGCGTCGACCGCCGTCGTGCTCGTCGGAATGGCGGCCACCGCGATCGTCCTTGCATTCTTCGCGGTCGACACGCTTCGCAACGCGCCGGAGACGTTCGGGGCGATCGTCGCGATGACCGTGCTGGCGGTCGCGGCCGACGTCGTTTGGAAATGGGCGAGGGACAGAGGGCGCGGCGTTTCCGGCGAGGAAGTCACACCGCCCGCGTCGCCGTGAGCGACCACGCGGCAAGACGTGACTACCGCGGCTCGGTGCCCCAGACCAGCGAGCCGTTCTGGTAGACGGTCACCTTCGTCGTGTCGGCGTACGCGCCCGTCGGCGGGGTCCAGCTGTAGTCGTTCGTCTCGTCGAAGATCGACCAGTCGGTGTTGTTGAACCGTAGCTGGCTCTCGCCGATCGACGCGCCGGGCGCGAGCGAGCCGGATGTGAATCCGACGAGCAGGTACGCGTCGGCGTCCGTTCGCGGCTGCGAGAGCAGGACGACCCTGTGCGTGATGCTCCCGCAGCCGATCGCGGCGTTGTCGCAGCACGTGCTGAACGTCGACGCGCCAGCCTCCTTCGTGAACCAGTACCGCATCGTGATGCCCGTGAGCGAGAGCAGCCACGCGCCGGTGTTGACGACGGCGAGACCGGGCTTGATCTGGTTGTCGTAGAGAGCCGCGTCGTAGTTCCGGTACTCCGCCTTAACGGGGCCGGTAGGCGCACCCTGCACTGGCAGGGTCGTCCCGGGGACGAGGACGAGGCGCGCGGTCTGAGAGGCGGACGCGTAGTTGTACGCCGTGCCGTCGAGCGTGCAGGACGCCCGGTCGAGCGTGACGACGTCGGGGGTGCCGATCGAGCCGACGTCCGCCGTCACGGACTTCATGCCCGACGGCGGATTGCCCTGCTCGGCGACCTGCGCGCACACGCGATAGGACAAGCCCGGCCGGACCACACGGACAGCGCGATGTAGAAGAAGC
>JBKPLI010000177.1:0-23032 GCA_046731555.1 Actinomycetota bacterium
TACCGCTACAAGGAGATCGCGGCGCGCCTGCACCTGTCGGTGAAGACGATCGAGACGCACGTCTCGAGCGTGCTGCGCAAGCTCCAGCTCTCCTCGCGCGCCGAGCTGACGCGCTGGGCGGCGCAGCGGCGGCTGATCTGATGACCGAGGGCTTCTTCGGCGAGGAGGTCGCTGCCGCGTACGACGAGCGGTCCGCCGAGATGTTCGATCCTGCCGTCGTGACGCCGGTGGTCGACGTGCTCGCTGAGCTCGCGGGCGACGGGGCGGCGCTCGAGTTCGCCGTCGGGACCGGGCGGATCGCACTGCCGCTCAGCGAGCGCGGCGTGCACGTGCACGGGATCGACAACTCGGAGGCGATGCTCGCGCGCTTGCGTGCGAAGCCGGGTGCGGACGCGATCGGCACCACGGTCGGCGACTTCTCGACGACGCGCGTCGGCGGCGAGTTCGCCGTCGTCTACCTCGTCTTCAACACGATCTTCAACCTCGTCACGCAGGACGCGCAGGTCGCCTGCTTCGAGAACGCCGCCGCACACCTGAGGCCCGGCGGCCGGTTCGTCGTCGAAACCGGCGTGCCCGCACTGCAGAGCCTGCCCGTCGGCCAGACGATCGTCCCGTTCCGCGCCGACGCCGACGGGCTCGGCTTCGACGTGTACGACGTGGTGACCCAGCTCTTCAGCTCGCAGCACTACGTGTTCGAGGACGACCGCGTGAAGCGCTACCCCGTCGAGTTCCGCTACGCGTGGCCGGCGGAGCTCGATCTCATGGCGCGCATCGCGGGCATGACGCTCGAGCACCGGTGGGCGGGATGGCGCCGCGAGCCGTTCACCGCCGTGAGCGGCTCGCACGTGTCGATCTGGGCGAAGACGTAGCGCCTCCGAGCGCGAGCTCGACCTTCCCCTCGTTGCGCGCGATCGACTCGACGCGCACCTCGATCGGGTCGCCGAGCCGGAACGTCTTGCCGGTCGTCCGGCCGGAGAGCGCGGTTCCGAGCCGGTTGACCTCGAAGAACTCGCCGGGCAGGCGGCGCGCCGGCAGGAACCCCTCGAACACCTCGCCGAAGCGGACGAAGAGGCCGGACCCGATGAGGCCGACGATCTCGCCGCTCCACGGGTCCTCCCACCCGCGCTCGAACAGGCGATCCTCGAGCAGCCACGCGAGGCAGATCTCGTCCGCGAGGTACTCGACCTGTGCGGCCGCGCGCTCGCGCGCCGAGGTGTGCACGCCGAGCGCCTCGAGGTCGTCCGGCACGGGGTCGTCCCCCTGGCCGAGCTCGTGCAGAAGCGCGCGGTGCACGACGAGGTCGGGGTAGCGGCGGATCGGCGAGGTGAAGTGGCAGTACGCGCGCGACGCGAGGCCCGAATGGCCGAGGTTGCCCGGGTCGTAGCGCGCCTGCTTCAACGCGCGGAGCACGAGGGCCGGGAACGCCTCCTTGCCGCGGCCGGACTGCCGCGTGTAGTTGGCGACCACGCGTGAGATCTCGCCCGCAAGGGCCGCGGCTCCCTGCGGCGAGAGGTGCTCGGGCACGGGCGGCGTCGGGACGCCGAGGTCGGTCAGCTTCGCGAGCAGGAGCTCGATCGCCTGGAAGTCCGGGCGCTCGTGCACGCGGTAGAGCGCCGGCCGGTTGCGACCCGCGAGGAACTCGGCCACCCGCTCGTTCGCGAGGATCATCAGCTCCTCGACGAGCATGTGCGCGTGCGGCTCGCCCTCGAGCCATGCGTCGGCGACCCGGCCGTCTGCGAACCGGAACACGACCTCGGGGGTCGACACCTGCAGCGCGCCGCGTTCGAAGCGGCGGCGCCGCAGCTCCGTCGCGAGCTCGTCGTTCAGCGCCAGCTGCTCGACGATCTCGGGCGGCGCCTCGCGCCGCTCTGCCTGCCCGTACGTGAGCCGCGCGTCCGAGCGGATCACCGAGCGGTAGAACGACGGCTCGCCCGCGGGCGGCAGCTCGACCGTGACCGCGAGCCGCTCGAGGTGCGGGCGGAGCGAGCAGAGGTCGTCGGCCAGCTCGGGCGGCAGCATCGGCGCGACGAGGCCCGGCACGTACGTGGAGAACGCACGACCGGCCGCGCCGTAGTCGAGCGGCGCGCCGGCGGGCACGAACCACGACACGTCCGCGATGTGCACCCACGCGCGGATGCCACCGTCCTCGCGACGGAACGACAGCGCGTCGTCGAAGTCCTTCGCCGTCTCGGGGTCGACGGTGTACGTCGTGAGGTCGCGGAGGTCGACGCGTCCCTCGAACGACGGCTCCGGCGGATCGTGGGGCTCGAACTCGACGCGCGCGTCCTGCTCGACGAGCAGCGCCTCGAGCACGTTCTCGATGCGTCCCGCCGAGCCGAGCGCGCGCTCGACGCGCGCGCGGCCGCGTCCTGTCCGCACGACCGCGAGGTCGCCCTGCTCGAGGTCGCCGATCCCCTTCGTCTCGAGCACGAGCGGCACGCCGGGCGTGAAGTAGGGCTCGCCGACGACGAGCTTGCCGCGGCGGCCAATCTCGACCACGACCCGGTCCACGGGCCGCAGCCTAAGCGCGGTGCCTACGAGCGCGCGGCCAGCACGGCGAGGGCGCGCGCGAGCGGCGTCGCGGTCACGACGTCTGGGCGGACGCCGCCGCGCGAGATGTCGAGGCCGCTCGGCGTGCGGTACGTCGCGACGGTCAGCTTCAGCGCCGCGCCGGAGCGCAGCCGGTCGATCTCCTGGACGAGCGACTTGCCGTAGGTGCGCTCGCCGTAGACGCGCGCGCGGCCGTGGTCGCTCAGCGCGCCGGCGACGACCTCGGCGGCGCTCGCGCTACCCCGGTCGACGAGCACCGCGAGCGGCAGCCGGCTCTTCGGGCCGCCGCGCGCGTAGATCAGGGACGCGTCGCGGTGCGCGCCGCCGAGCGAGACGACCGTCAGCCCCTGCTCGAGGAAGAGCGACGCCACGCCCACCGCCTGTGAAAGCAGGCCGCCCGGGTTGCCGCGCAGGTCGAGGACAAGCGCACGCGCGCCCGCACCTTGCAGCCGCCTAGCCGCCTGCTGCGTGAGCGACGACGTGCGCAGCGAGAAGCGCTCGATCCGGATCACGCCGATCCCGTCGCGCGTCAGCCGCCAGTGCACGGTCGGGCGCTTGAACTGCTGGCGCACGACGCGGAACGTCAGCGTGTGCCCGTGCCGCCAGACGCGCATCGTGACCGGGCTGCCGGCGCGGCCGATGATGCGGCCGAGCGCCTCCTCGAACGGCAGCGTGACGACGCTCGCCCCGTCGACGGCGAGGATCGTGTCGCCCGGCTTCATCCCGGCGAGCTTCGCCGGCCCGGGCTGTGTCCGGGTCACGAGCAGCCCCTTCTCGCCCGGGAGCAACGTGAGCCCCACGCCCGAGAAGCCTTCATGCACGGCGCGCTGCGCGAGCCGGAGCTCGCCGCGGCTGAGGTAGCGCGTGTACGGGTCGTGAAGCGCCGCGAGCGTCGCGTGGACGCTGTCCATCCGGAGCACACGGTCAGGCACGGGCCGGTAGTAGCGGGTCGCGAGCTCGGTGCGCACCTCGCCGAGGACCGTCGGCGGCGTTCGGCCGCCCGCGTCGCGGTGGAACGGGCGCAGGGCGAGGCCGAGCCCGAAGGCCAAGAGGGCCGCCACACCCACGGCGAGGACGCCTGACCGCCGCACGCTGCCGCGAGTGTACGACGCCTCGGGCCGAGTTGGAAGTTGTCTAGACGGCCTGAAAAGGCTGCTAAACGCGGAGAAAACGCCGGAGCGTGAGGCCCGAGCCGAGTGCGCCCAGAACCAGGCCCATCCCGAGCAGGATCAGCGCCGTGAGCGGGAACGCGAGCGCCTGCACGTCCTCGTCGCCGGACAGGTGCGGCAGGATCGCCGGCAGCGCCGCCTCCTTGCCGAGGATGAGGAAGAACACCGCGAGCAGCGAGCCGGCGAGACCGCAGAAGAGGCCCTCGAGCATGAACGGGCCGCGGACGAACCAGTTCGTCGCGCCGACGAGCTTCATCACCTCGATCTCGCGTCGCCTCGAGAAGATCGACAGGCGGATCGTGTTCGCGATCAGCAGCGTCGCCGCCACGAGCAGCACGAGCGTGGCAAGGGTGAACACCACCTCGATAACGTGCGCGACCTGGAGGATCCGTCTCGAGACCCGTTTGCCGTCGTTCACCTTGTCGACGCCCGCCGGCTTCGGGTTGATGAGGCTCGCGTAGACGTCCTCGACGTACTCGCCCTTCGTCGGCAGCACCTCGAGCGAGTCGGGCAGCGGGTTCGACGTCAGGTTCTTCACGAGCTCCGGGTACTTCGAGCGCATGCGGTCGAGCGCCTCGGAGCGCGCCACGTAGTGGACGCCGCCCTGCTTCACCTTCGGGTTCGCGTTCAGCTGGTTGATGAGCGCTTCCTTGTCGTGTCGCGTCGCCGTCTGGTTGAAGTAGACCTTCACCATCAGCTGTCGCTTCACGTGGTCGGACCACGAGAGCGTCCACGTGCCGAGCGCGATGAAGAGCCCGAGCAGGAACATGCCGACGAGCACGGTCATCGTCGCCGCGACCGTCGTCGACAGGTTCGCGCCGAGACTGCGCCACGCCTCCGAGACGAGCAACCGGAACCGCATGCCTACTCTCCTGCGTACCCGCCGCGGCGTTCGTCGCGCGCGAGGCGGCCGTCTTCGAGCTGGATCACGCGCTTGCGCATCTTGTCGACCATCTCGCGGTCGTGGGTGACCATGAGGATCGTCGTCCCGCTGCGGTTGATGCGGTAGAGGAGCTGCATGATCCCCACGGACGTGTCGGGGTCGAGGTTGCCCGTCGGCTCGTCGCAGACGAGCAGCGGCGGATGGTTCACGAACGCGCGCGCGATCGACACGCGCTGCTGCTCGCCGCCCGACAGCTCGTCGGGGAGCGAGTGCATCTTGTGCGAGAGCCCGACCATCGACAGCACCTCGGGCACCTTCTTGCGAATCGCGTTGCGCCCCTCGCCCTGCACCTTGAGCGCGTAGGCGACGTTGTCGGCGGCGCTGCGGTTCGGCAGCAGCTTGAAGTCCTGGAACACGCAGCCGATGTTGCGGCGCAGCATCGGCACGCGCGAGCGCTTCAGCCGCGTGAGGTCGCGCCCGCCGACGACGATCTTCCCCTTCGTCGGGTCGAGCTCCTTCAGGAGCAGGCGCACGAGCGTCGACTTGCCGGAGCCCGACGCGCCGACGATGAACACGAACTCGCCCTTGTCGATGTGGAACGTCACGTCGCGAAGCGCGACGACGTCCGGGTCGTAGACCTTCGTCACGGAGTCGAACACGATCATCGACGCGGCGCTCGGGCGCGTCGACGGCTCGACTACGGGCGCGTCGAGAACTGCTGGAGAGGCGGTGGGGGTGAAGTCCGGTTCCTGCACGATCGATGAGACCCCGCGGCGCCTACCAGACGCGCGGTGTGCGAAGGGTCGGGAGAGTGTAGCTCACCTGGATGTCGGCCCCGAATGACCCATATGGGGTAATCGGGCCTCTCCTAGACCCTTCCGGCCGCCCTGGCCAGCAGGTAGTCATGGATGAAGGGGTCGAGGTTGCCGTCGAGGACGCTCTGGGCGTTCCCGATCTCGTGACCGGTGCGGTTGTCCTTGACGAGCTGGTACGGGTGGAGCACATAGCTGCGGATCGACTCGCCGCCGAACCCCGTGTCGGCGACTCCGCCCCGCTCCTTCGCCAGCGTTGCCTCGCGTTCCTCCTCGGCCTTCTCGACGAGCCGCGCCTTGAGGACGCGCATGGCGGTCTGCTTGTTCGCCGACTGTGAGCGCTCGTTCTGGCACTGGACGACGATGCCGCTCGGCAGGTGGGTGATCCGCACGGCCGAGTCCGTCTTGTTCACATGCTGGCCGCCGGCGCCCTGCGCGCGGTACGTGTCGATCTTAAGGTCGTTCTCGTCGATCTCGACGTCGGTGTCGTCGGGCAGGAGCGGCGCGACGATCACCGTCGCGAACGCGGTGTGCCGCCGGTGCGCCTGGTCGAACGGGCTCAGGCGGACGAGGCGATGCTTGCCGCGCTCGGCCTTGAGGATGCCGTACGCGTTCTCGCCGCCGACCGTGAACGTCGCGCTCTTCAGGCCGGCCTCCTCCCCAGGGCTCGCCTCGAGCAGCTCGGTGCGGAAACCGCGGTCGGACGCCCAGCGCTCGTACATCCGCAGCATCATCTCCGTCCAGTCCTGCGCGTCGGTCCCGCCCGTGCCGGACTGGAGCGTCACGACGGCGTCGCCCGGGTCGTAGTCGCCGTCGAAGAGCGCGGCCTCTTGGAGCCGCTCGAGCTCGCGGCGCAGCGGCACGATCGACGCCTCGATCTCGTCCGCCATCTCGGCGTCGAGCTCGAGGAGCCCGGCGGCGTCCTCGTACTCCCCCTGCAGCTGCCGGTAGCTGGCGAGCCGCTTCGAGACCCGCGCGTGCTCCGTCGACGTCTTCTGTGCGTGCTCCTGGTCGTCCCAGAAGCCCGGCCGGTTCATCTCCTCCTCGAGCTCGGCCAGCCGCCGCTCTAGGCCATCCGGGTCAAAGGTAATCACGGACCCAGGCGAGCTGGGCCCCGATCTCCTCGAGCTGCTCGTGCAGCGGTGCGGCGGTGGTGTCGGCCATTCCCGCGCCGATGGTACCGTCGCGCCGCCCGAGGGGGCGCCGAACGACAGCCAGCTCGTGTTCCTCTGCTGCGGCCGGCTTGCGCCTTCTTCCTCGAGCTGCCGACTGCGGAGGCGTAGGCTGCGTCCCGATGGGCACCGTGACGCTCACCGTCGCCGCCGACGAGATGGAAGCCGAGGTCGTGTGCGGCCTGCTCCGCGCGAACGGGATCGAGTGCTCGCACCGGAGCACCGGTGGGTCGCTCGGCGCGGGCGCCGCAGGTGCGCTCGGCATGGCGGGGCCGACCGAGGTGCTCGTCGACGAGAAGGATCTCGAGGCGGCGAAGCGGCTGCTCGCCGACTGACGCCTCCGGCTGACGTGCCGCTAGGCGCCTAGGCGCCGTGGCACTTCTTGAACTTCTTGCCGGATCCGCACCAGCAGGGATCGTTCCGGCCGATGTTCTCGTGCTCGCCCTTCACGACGGGCCGCGGCGCAACCGGCGTGGCCACCGAGCCGCCACCGGCGACGGCCGCCGTCGCGACGGCCGACGTGCCGCCCGCAGCCGCGATCGCGTCGGCGCCCGCGAGCGACTCGTGCTCGTAGCTCAGGTTGCCGTTGTTCGCGCGCGCGTCCTGCTGCTCGAGCGCGGGCGCGTCGGCGGGCTCGATCTCCGCGTGGAAGAGGAGCGTGATGACCTCTTCGCGGATCGCGTACTTGAGATCCTCGAACATCATCGCGCCCTCGTTGCGGTACTCGACGAGCGGGTCCTTTTGCGCCATGCCGCGCAGATGGATGCCCTCGCGCATGTAGTCCATGTTCTCGAGGTGCTCGCGCCAGCGGGTGTCGACGACCTGAAGGACGATGTAGCGCTCGAGGTCGCGCATCAGCCCGGCCTGGATGTTGTCGATCTCCTGCTCGCGCTCCGTGTAGGCGTCGAGCGCGTCGTCGATGAACTCCTGCACGACCGACTCGCGGTCGAGGCCGGCGAGCTCCTCGGGCGCCACGCCTGTGCCGTAGAGCTGGCCCATCGCGACGACAAGCCCGTCGAGGTCCCACTCGTCGGTCAGCTCGGCCGCGCTGTACTCGGCGACGATGTTCGAGACGACCTCGGGAATCCACATCTCGCGGACGTCCTCGACCATGTCCTTGCCCTCGAGCACCTCGCGCCGCTGCTCGTAGATCACCTGGCGCTGGACGTTCATGACGTCGTCGTACTTGAGGACGTTCTTGCGCGCGACGAAGTTCTGCTCCTCGACCTTCTTCTGGGCGTTCTCGATCTGGCGCGAGAGGATCCCGGCCTCCATCGGCTGGTCCTCGGCGAGCTTGAAGCGCTCCATGATGTTGTGGATCCGGTCGCCGGCGAAGAGGCGGACGAGGTCGTCCTGACCGGAGAGGTAGAAGCGCGACTCGCCGGGGTCGCCCTGTCGGCCCGAGCGGCCGCGGAGCTGGTTGTCGATCCGCCGCGCCTCGTGACGCTCGGTGCCGAGGACGTAGAGGCCGCCGACCTCGCGCACCCGGTCGTCGATCTTGATGTCGACGCCGCGGCCGGCCATGTTCGTCGCGATCGTGACGGCGCCGAGGTTGCCGGCATCCTTGATGATCTCGGCCTCGCGCGCGTGCTCCTTCGCGTTCAGGACCGCGTGCGGGACGCCCTGCCGCTTCAGCAGCTCGCTGAGGTACTCGGACGTCTCGACCGCGATCGTGCCGACGAGGACCGGCTGACCCTTCTCGTGCCGCTCCTTGATGTCGGCGATGACCGCGTTGAACTTCGCCTCTTTCGTCTTGAAGATGTAGTCGTTCTGGTCGAGGCGCGCGACGCTGACGTTCGTCGGGATCGGGACGACGCTCAGGTCGTAGATCTCGACGAACTCCTTCTCCTCCGTCTTCGCGGTACCGGTCATGCCGGCGAGCTTGTCGTAGAGGCGGAAGTAGTTCTGCAGCGTGATCGTGGCGAGCGTGAGGTGCTCCTCCTGGATCGGGACGCCCTCCTTCGCCTCGACCGCCTGGTGCAGGCCCTCCGACCAGCGGCGCCCTTCCATGATGCGGCCGGTGAACTCGTCGACGATCTTCACCTCGCCGTCCTGGACGACGTAGTCCACGTCGCGCTTGTAGAGCGACTCTGCTTTCAGCGACTGGATGAGGTGGTTGACGAGCTGGACGTTGCGCGGGTCGTAGAGGTTCTCGACCTTCAGCGCGCGCTCGACCTTCTCGATCGCGCCCTCACCGGGCGCGACGGTCTTGTGCTTCTCGTCGTAGATGTAGTCGAACTCCGCCCGCAGGGCCTCGTCCTCGATCTTGCGGCCCTTCGACTGGGCGCCGCGCAGGCTGCGCACGACACGCGCGAAGTCGTAGTACACCTTCGCGGCTGTCTGCGGCTCACCGGAGATGATGAGCGGCGTGCGCGCCTCGTCGATGAGGATCGAGTCGACCTCGTCCACGATCGCGTACGTGTGGCTGCGCTGCACGAGCCCTTCGAGCGCGATCGACATGTTGTCGCGCAGGTAGTCGAAGCCGAACTCCGAGTTGGTCCCGTAGGTGATGTCGGCCTCGTACGCGAGCTTGCGCTTGTCGAACGGCATCATGTTCTCGATGTGTCCGACCGTCATGCCGAGCCGCTCGTACACACCGCGGTTCCACTCGGCGTCGCGCTTCGCGAGGTAGTCGTTGACCGTGACGAGGTGCACGCCCTCGGCGGGTAGCGCGTTCAGGTAGAGCGCGAGGCTCGCGACGAACGTCTTCCCCTCGCCGGTTTTCATCTCGGCGACGTCGCCCTCGTGCAGCACGATGCCGCCCATCATCTGGACGTCGAACATGCGCTGGTCCGACTCGCGCAGGCGCGCTTCGCGGACGGCGGCGTAGGCCTCGAACAGAAGGTTGTCGAGCTCCTCCCCGTTCTCGAACCGCTGTCGGAACTCGGTCGTCTTCGCGCGCAGCTCATCGTCGGAGAGCTGCTGGAACTCCGGCTCGAGCGTCGCGATGTACGCCGCCTGCGTCTGCAGGCGCTTCATCCGGCGGCCCTCTCCGACGCGCAGGACCTTTTCGAGCGAGCCGAGCTGAGGCATCGGCACAGGGTAGCCGCTTCCGGCCGGTGGCAGCCGGCCCCGACGGGCCGGCGGGCTGCCTAGAGCGGGGTCGCCTCCACGTCCCAGAGATCGCCGTCGATCCGCCGGGCGCGGACGACGTAGTCGCGGCCCTCGGCCTCGCCCGCGGCCGTGAAGCCGGGCGTCGAGACGAGCGTGCGTCTCCCGTCGACGATCAGGTTCTGGACGCCGCCGACGCTGGTGAGCTCGACCTCGTCGCCGTGCACGCCGGACTGCTCCACGAGGCGGATCCGCGAACCGCCCACGGTCCAGCCGCCGCCGTCGCGGCGCACGGCCTCGGCCCGGTAGGGCGGCCTGAGCGTCTGCTCGACGGCGTCCGCAAGCGGCCCGAGCGCGTCGTCGGGCTCGTCCTCGTCGACGACGAGGCTCCCGTCGCCGAGCGCGACGAAGTGGACCGTGTCGCCGCGAACGCGGGGCGCGTCCGCCGCCACGACCGTCTCCCAGGTCCGCGGCCGCGGCACGCCGTGCATGGCGGGCTGCGTCACGGGCGACAGCGGGTCCCAGCCGGGCGGGGTCGCGTTCGGGTCCGGGTGCGGCGGACCGAACGGCAGGCCGGCCTCGCGCGCGAGCTGCTCGTGGAGCGGCCGGCGCCGCCGGAACAGCCCCACCTAGCCGGCGGGCGCAGTGCCGTTGTGCTGCGCCTGCCTGCGCGGCTCCGTCACGCGCTTCTCGCGATAGCGCTTCACCTGTCGCTCGAGCTTCTCGACGAGCTGGTCGATCGACGCCTTCATGTCGGGCGACGCCTCACGTGCGCGCAATGTCGGCCCCTTCGTGAAGATCGTCCCCTCGGCGACGTGGTTCGCGGAGATCGACGGGTTCTTCTCCTCCGAGAGCTCGAGCTCGACCTGCGTCTGCTCGGCGAGCTGCTTCCCGAGCTTCGACAGCTTCGACTCGGCGTATTCGCGGAGTGCGGGGCTGACCTCGACGTTCTTGCCCTTCACCTGAAGACGCATACGCCCCTCCTCGTAGTCGGCCAGTCCGTCGTGCCCTGAGCCTAGCGGACGGCACGCGCGAACGAGATCACGTCGATCCGGCGTGCGCCGCCGGCGCGGAGAGCGTTCGACGCGGCGTTCGCCGTGGCGCCCGTCGTGTACACGTCGTCGACGAGCACGACGCGTGAGGGGACGGGCTCGGCCGCGCGGAACGCGCCTCGCACGTTGCGCCGCCGCTCCACTGGCGAGAGGCGTGCCTGCCGTTCGACCGGACGCGTGCGGGCGAGGGTGAGACGCAGGTCGAGGTCCCACGCGGTCGCGAGCTCCCGGGCGAGCTCGAACGCCGGGTGGTGGCCGCGCCTCAGGCTGCGATCGCCGTCGGGCGGGATATACGTGATGACATCTGCCGCCGGCCGGGCGAGCTCGTCGACGACGAGACCGGCGGCAAGAGACGCGACGCGGCGGAGCGCGCGCTCCTTCCACGCGCGCACGACGGCGCGCGTGGTGCCCGTGTACTCGACGGCCGCGCGCGCGGACGCGAATGCGACTCTGCGCCCCGAGCATTCGAGGCACCGCGCGACCGGCCATGCCGTCGGCGCCCCGCAACGTGCGCACAGCGGCGCGCGAATCCGCGGCAGCGAGTCGAGACACTGCAGGCAGAGCCACGTGCCGGCGCGCTCGCAGCCGACGCAGCGCGGCGGAAGCACGAGATCCAGAAGCCACGCCGTCCACGGTACGCCGCGAACTGCGACGTGTCTGTGTCAGCTCTGTGACGAATGTGTGCCGGCGCGCGGATCGAGGTCGTACGCCTCGCGCACGGGCATCCCGAGCCGCTCGCGCAGCTCGTTGTCGGCTTCGAGCAGTTGCACGCGGTCGCCGATGTCGAACCACCGCTCGGAGAAGCGATAGGCGTAAACGGGCTCGCGTTCGTGCAGCCACGCGACCATGCGGCCGGGCTGGTCCGGCGGGTTGCCCGCCTCGATGTACTCCGTGATGAGCGGCACGTGCTCGCGGTGGTAGAGGTACGTCGCCGTCGCAGCGAGCGTCGACCGTGGGTGCTCCGGCTTCTCGACGAACGCGACGATGCGGTCGTCCGCGTCGACGTCGACGACCCCGTAGCGCGACGCGAGCTCCAGCGAGCCGACGTCGCGGACGGCGACCACGCTCGCGACGCCCTTCGAGCGCCAGAACGCGACGAGGTCGGCGAGGCTGAACTCGAAGAGGTTGTCGCCCGCGATCACGAGCAGGTCGTCGTCGATCCCGGCGCGCTCGACGACGAACCGGATGTCGCCGATCGCGCCGAGGCGGTCGTCGTTCGACACCGTCCCGTCGTCGTGGATCGTGACGTCGCGGTCGCCGACCCACTCGTGGAACCACGGCGCCTTGCGCGCGTTCGTCACGACGTGCACCGCGTCGACCTCCGGCAGCTCGGCGACGCGCTCGAGGATCCAGTCGATGATCGGCCGGCCGCCGACCGGCAGGAGCTCCTTCGCGGCCTCGTCGGTCAGCGGGCGGAGGCGGGTCGCGTAGCCCGCCGCGAGGATGACGACCTTCACGCGGCGGCCGTCTCCGCTGCGAGGGATTCCTCGTACGGCGCGTAGTGCACTCCGCGCTCCGTGACGATGCCGGTGACGAGCGCCGCCGGCGTGACGTCGAACGCGGGGTTGTGCGCGGCGAACCGTGAGGTGATCTCGGCCGGGTCGCGGTCCTCGATCGGGATCTCGTCGCCGCTCGCGGTCGCGAGGTCGACGGTCGAGGTCGGCGCGACGACGTAGAACGGGATGCCGTGATGATCCGCGAGCACGGCGAGACCGTACGTGCCGATCTTGTTCGCCGTGTCGCCGTTCGCCGCGATCCGGTCGGCGCCGGTGACGACGACGTCGACCTCGCCGGCGGCCATCAGCGACGCGGCGGCAGAGTCGGCGATGACGGCGTGCGGGATCGAGGCGCGTTCGAGCTCCCACGCAGTGAGCCGCGCACCCTGGAGCAGCGGCCGCGTCTCGTCCACCCACACGTGCTCGAGCAGCTCGCGCTCCCACGCGGCGACGAGGGCGCCGACCGCGCTTCCGTAACCGCCGGTCGCGAGCCCACCCGCATTGCAGTGCGTGAGCGCGCGCGAGCCGGGCGCGATCAGGTCGGCGGCGTGCGCGGCCATCGTCCGGCACCGCGCGACCTCGTCCCGATGGATGGAGCGCGCGTGGTCGGCTGAGGTGTCGCCGCGCATCTCGTCGAGCGCCCACGCGAGGTTGACGGCGGTCGGCCGCGACGCGCGCAACACGCGGTCGGCCTCGTCGACGTCCTCTCCGTGCGCGGCCGCGTGCGCGATCCCGTACGCGGCTGCGACGCCGATCGCCGGCGCGCCGCGGACCACCATCGTGCGGATCGCGTCGGCGAGCTCGACCGCCGAGCGACAGGTCACCTCGACCTCCTCGTCCGGCAGCCGGCGCTGATCGAGCAGGACGACGCCGTCGTCCTCGAGCCGCAGGATCCGTTCGGGATCGAGCGTCATGGAGTGGCAACCGCGCGAGCGGCGCGCACACCGTCGAGCTGCGCGCGTGGGACGCGAACGACCTCGTAGGCGATCGTCCGCGCCTGGCACGCCATGACGTCCTTCGGCGGCGGCTCCTTCGTGTAGCGCACCGTGACGGTCTGCCCGGAGCGCGTCACCGACCGCACCTTGACCGACCACGCGCACGACGGGAACGCGCGCAGGACGCCGACGACGCCGTAGCGGTCGAAGTCCGTCGCGGCCACACGTCTCGCGTCGGCAGGCCGCGCCGTCCGTAGGCGCGCGTTCGCGGTCGCCGGCGTCCGCGCGACGAATGCAACCGTTCCCTCCGCGTCGACGATGCGCGACCCGCGGAGCACCGTCTGCCAGGGAAGGGTCGCGGCGTCGGCGGTCCCCACGACGACCGCCGACGCGAGCACGAGCGCGCCGACTGCGGCGCGACGAAGCCCTGGAACGCGGCTCAGGTCCCCTCGTCCCACGAGGCGAGGTACTTGGCCTGCTCGTCGGTCAGGCGGTCGATCGACACGCCCATCGTCTCGAGCTTGAGGCGCGCGATCTCCTCGTCGATCTCCTGCGGTACCGGATAGACGCGCTTCTCGAGCGACGCGGCGTGCTGCACCGCGTACTCGGTCGACAGCGCCTGGTTCGCGAACGACATGTCCATCACGAGCGCCGGATGCCCTTCGGCGGCCGAGATGTTCACGAGCCGTCCTTCGGCGAGGAGGAAGATCCGCCGGCCGTCGGCCAGCTTGAACTCCTCGACGAAGGCCCGCGCCTCCCGCGTCTCGACGGCGAGCGAGCGAAGCGCCGGGATGTCGATTTCGACGTTGAAGTGGCCCGTGTTGGAGATGATCGCGCCGTCCTTCATCACCTCGAGGTGCTCGCGGGCGATCACGTGCTTGTCGCCGGTGGCCGTGCAGAAGATGTCGCCGACCTTGGCCGCT
The DNA here is from genome assembly GCA_046731555.1 of Actinomycetota bacterium. GTDB lineage: Bacteria > Actinomycetota > Thermoleophilia > Gaiellales > Gaiellaceae > PALSA-600. The sequence goes on from JBKPLI010000177.1 coordinate 14,044, forward strand.
TCGGCCATCGGCAGCACCTCGTAGCCGTCCATCAGCGCCTCGAGTGCGCGCATCGGGTCGACCTCGGTGACGATCACGTGCGCGCCGAGGCCCTTGGCCCGCAGCGCGACTCCGCGCCCGACCCAGCCGTACCCGGCGACGACGAACTTGCCCCCGGCGAGGAGGACGTTCGTCGCGCGGATGATCCCGTCGATCGTCGACTGCCCGGTGCCGTAGCGGTTGTCGAAGAAGTGCTTCGTGCGCGCCTCGTTCACGGCGATCACCGGGAACGCAAGCGCGCCGTCGGCCTCCATCGCCTTCAGGCGGATGACACCGGTGGTGGTCTCCTCCATGCCGGCGATGATGTCGCCGAGCTGCTCGCGCCGCGCGCTGTGCAGCACGCTGATCACGTCGGCGCCGTCGTCCATCGTCAGCTGCGGCTTGTGGTCGACCGCGGCCTCGATGTGCGAGTAGTACGTGTCGTTGTCCTCGCCCTTGATGGCGAACGTGGAGATGTCGAACTCGTCGACGAGCGCGGCGGCGACGTCGTCCTGGGTCGAGAGCGGGTTCGACGCGCACAGCACGACGTCGGCGCCGCCAGCTTTGAGGGTGCGCATGAGGTTCGCGGTCTCGGTCGTCACGTGCAGGCACGCGGAGACGCGGTAGCCGGCGAGCGGCTGCTCGCGCTCGAACCGCTCGCGGATGGCCGAGAGCACAGGCATCTGCCGGTCGGCCCACATGATGCGGCGCACCCCTTCGGGCGCGAGCGCGAGGTCCTTAACGTCGTGTCGCTTCGTCGTCGCCATCAATCCTCTTCTCGGGTCGCGGGGAGTGTAGTGGGCCTCATGCAGCGAGCAGGCGCTCGTGCTTGCGCTGCTCCCAGTCGATCCACGTGCCGCGGTCGTCGGCGGCGGCGAGCCAACCGTCGACCGCCGCGCGCAGCTCGCCGTCGCGGCGAAGCCGGGCCGCGAACGCGAGCTCGGCGAGATCGACGTCGTGCCGGTCGCGCAGGCGGCGCAGGGCGAGGAGCTGGTTCAGCTCGCCGAGGCCGTAGACGCGGTACCCGGACGCGGTGCGCCTCGGAACGACGAGACGCTGGCGCTCGAGGTACCGGAGCATCCGTGCCGACCAGCCCGTTCGGACGGCGGCGTCGCCGACGGTGAAGTCCACGCCGCGACCTTAGCACGATCGTGTCAAGGTTGTGGGCCGAACCGGTCCGCGCCGACCGCCGCGCGGCGCGCGCGGGTCGCCCCTTGGGGGTAGCGAGCGCCCCCTTCCGGAATCGTCGCAGAGATCGCGTGACGTGTCCGTCACGCAAGCGCGCCGAAAGTGTGAAATCGCGTCCGCGGCGCGCCGGCGGGCTAGGGCGCCGCCGTCCCCGTGCGGCCGTAGGCGTCCTCGAGGCGGACGACGTCGTCGAGGTGCGGGGTCGAGACCTCGAGGATCGTCGTGTCCTCGATCGCGGTCACGCGGTGCACCGTCCCGGGGGCGTAGTGGAAGGCCGAGCCTTCGCCGACGATCTCCTCGTTCAGCACCGGCCCGCCCGCCTCGCCGAGCTCGAGCTTCGCGCGTCCGCTCTGGATCAGCCAGGCCTCGTCCTTCTGCCGATGGAACTGCAGCGAGAGGGAGTGCCCGGCGCGGACGAAGAGCACCTTGCCGCAGTAGGTGTCGGTGAGCGCCCAGATCAGCTCGTAACCCCACGGCTTCTCGACGCGACGGGTCTCGAACGACCACCGGTCGAGCGAATCGATGTTCGGCGAGTCGATCCCCACGGGCGCCGATCCTCTCACGCGAGCCACTCAGGATGGGCCTTGACGTGCTCCGCGGCGACGCGCAGCTCCTTCGGCGTGTTCACCGTCAGCCAGAGGCCGTCGTGGCGGTACGCGTGGAGCCTGCCCTCGCGGACGAGCTCCGGGAACGTCGTCGTCTCGTGGTCGCCGCGATCCGGGAGCCGCTTGACGGCCTCGGGCGAGAGGACGTAGATGCCGCAGTTCACCCAGTACGGGATCCGGCCGCCCTCGCTGAAGCCGCGCACCACGTCGCCGTCGTCGAGCTCGACCACGCCGAACTGCGACTTCGGCTGGGCGACCGCGAGCGTCGCCGCCGCCCCGGTCAGTCGGTGGCGCGCCAGCAGCGCGGCGAAGTCGACGTCGACGAGCTCGTCGCCGTTCAGCGCGAAGACGTCGCCGCTTTCGCGCCGCTCCTTCGCGGCGAACTTGATGCCTCCCCCGCGCCCGAGCCGCTCCGGCTCCTCGGCCGTGACGATCTCGACGCCCAACTCCGACAGCTCATCGACGAACAGCTGCCCCTGGCCCGCCGCGCACGACATGATCACGCGGACGACGCCCGCCGCCGCGAGACGGCCGACCTGGTACGCCACGAGGGGCTTGCCCCCGACGTCGACCAGCGACTTCGGCTTGCCGCCCGCGGCATCGCCGAGCCGTTCGGCCTTGCCGCCGGCGAGGATGATCGCCTCCAAGTGCTAGCGGAGCTCGTGCTCGGCGGCGGGCTCGGGCGTCTCGGGCAGCACGTCGAGCGGCGAGATCGGACGGCCGACGCCCTCGTACGCGAAGCCCGCGGCGCGCACCTCGTCCGGGTCGAGCAGGTTGCGGCCGTCGACGATCACCGGCCGGGCCATCGCCCGCCTGACCTCCTCGCGCGCGAGGTCGCGCAGCTCCTGCCATTCCGTGACGATCACGGCCGCGTCCGCGTCGCGCACCGCGTCGAGCACGGAGCCGACGACGTCGACGCCGCGCGGCAAGGCGCGGCCGTCGGCGACCGGATCCCACGCGCGCACCTCGGCGCCCTCGGCGAGCAGCCGCGACGCGAGCACGATCGACGGCGCCTCGCGCATGTCGTCCGTGTTCGGCTTGAACGCCAGCCCGAGCAGCGCGATCTTCTTGCCGTTGAGGGAACCGAGATGGCGCTTCAGCTTCCCGATCACGCGCCGCTTCTGCAGCTCGTTCACCTCGATCACTGCCGACAGCAGCTGGAAGTGGTAGCCCGAGTTCGACGCGAGCTGCTTCAGCGCGAGCGAGTCCTTCGGGAAGCACGAGCCGCCGTAGCCGATGCCGGCGCGCAGGAAGTGCGGGCCGAGCCGGTGGTCGAGCCCGACGCCCTCGGCGACTTTCACGACGTCGGCGCCCGTCGCCTCGCAGACGTTCGCGATCTCGTTGATGAACGAGATGCGGGTCATGAGGAACGCGTTCGCCGCGAGCTTGATCATCTCGGCCGAGTTGACGTCCGAGTGGACGATCGGCGCGCCGTCGAGGGTCGCGTAGAGCGCCTCGACCGCATCGCCGTCGGCATCGTCGAACGAGCCGATCACGATGCGGTCCGGCTTCATGAAGTCGCGCACGGCGTTGCCCTCGGAGAGGAACTCCGGGTTCGAGACGTAGCCGACATGCGACAGGCCGCGCGACGCGAGACCCTCGCGCACCTTCTCGCCCGTGCCGACCGGCACGGTCGACTTCATCACGAGCACAGGGCGCGCGTCGCGCAAGTCGGGCAGCTCGTCGACGACGGTCCACACGCGCGAGAGGTCGGCGTCGCCCGAGTACGTGGGCGGCGTGTCGACGCAGACGAACAGGAACTCGCAGTCGGCGACGTCGTTCACGTCGAGCGTGAACGTGAGCCGGTCGCCGTTCCGCTCGAGGAGCTCGGGCAGCTCGGCCTCGTGGAACGGCATGACGCCCGCTTGCAGCTTCTCGACCTTCTCGGGCACGACGTCGCGGACGACGACCTCGTGGCCGAGCTCGGCGAAGCAGACGCCGGTGACGAGACCGACCCACCCCGCCCCGAAGATTCCGACCCTTGACATGCGCGCGACTGTACTAACCGGTTGTTAGCGGTTTTAGTCCCTTGGCGATCGCGATCATCGTCTCGTTCGACAGCGTGTCGAGCAGCGTGTTCACGACCCAGTACGTCGCACCGTTCGCGCGCAGGACGACCATGTGGAGCTTCGGCCCGTTGTAGTAGAAGTCGTACGTCCGGCCGTCCTTGAGCACGTGCCGGAAGCTCTTGTCGTTCAGGACGGGCGCGTCGCCCCAGGCCGTCTCCTGGACGCCCCAGTACTCGCCGCCGCCGGTCGCGAAGACGAGACGCACCGCCTTCGCGCCCTGCTTCAGCCAGTACATGCGGACGCCCTTCGTCGTCGACGCGTTCGAGTTGCGCTCGAGCACCGTCGGCACCATCAGCTTGAACGGCACGCGGCGGGCGAGCGGCTGCAGGAGGGACGTGCCCGGCGAGCGGTCGAAGCGCACGTCCGCCTTCTGCCGCGTCACGACGGTGCGCGTCGGCGCGGGCGCGATGTCGCCGTGGAACGTCTGGCCCACGACGACGAGGAGCATCGAGCCCGGATCGAGCCTGCGCAGCGCCGCGAGCTTCGGCAGCGGCTGCACGTCGGCCGGCTGGAGGAGCTTCTGCATCGCGGTCGCCGCCGCCTTCGCCTTCGGCTTCGCCGGATCGAAGTAGACCTTCGTGTGGAACGCCTGCGCCGGCGCGTTCGCCTGCGCGCCGTTCGGCGGCTCGACGATCTTGTAGCCGCGCTGCGCGAGCTGGTACGAGGCGTTGCCGGCCGAGCCGGCGACGCCGTTTCCGTTCAGCACCGTCACGCTGACCGTGCTGGGCGGCGGCGCGGCGGTGCGCAGCCTGCGACCGAGCGCGGAGGCGTTCGCGACCTTCGGCGCCTCGACGTCCGGATGCTCGAACGAGTTGACGGCCTTCTGGAGCTCCTCGTCGGAGGCGAGCACGTCGAACGTCGAGTCCTGTCCAAGGTTCTCGATCTTCGACTGGAAGAAGTGCCCGGGCGGGAGCGTGGCCGCGAAGAGCGCGTACGAGATGACCGTCGAGCCCGAGAGGCTGCCGTTGCCGCCGACGCCGACCTCGACGTTGTCGGTGATCGACTTGACGAGGCTCGGCAGCTTCTTGATCAGGTCGGTTTTCGAGGACTGACCCACCTGCTCCTTGAACGCGCGCACGAACTGCTGCTGGCGCGCGAGGCGGTAGAAGTCGGAGTCGAAGTGCCGGTAGCGCACGAACTCGAGCGCCTGCGTCGCGTTCAGCCGCTGGTAGCCGGGCTGCAGGTCGATGTTCGCGTAGTTCGTCTCGAACGTGCCGACGTTCTTGTTGTAGTAGCGCCGGTCGACGTCGAGCCACACGCCGCCGAGCTTGTCGACGATCTGCTTGAACCCGTGGAAGTTGACGGTGACGAGGTAGTTCACCGGCAGGCCGGTCAGGTGCTTGACCGTCTCGAGCGTCCCGCCCGCGCCGCACCGGGCGTACGCGCCGTTGATCCGCTCGCGGAAGACCGGCGGCGCCGGCCGGCCGGGCTTCGGCGGGCAGTAGGTCTCGACGTAGAGGTCGCGCGGGAACGACATCATCGAGATCGTCTTCGTCTCGGGGTCGGCGCGCAGGAGCATGATCGTGTCGGAGCGGGACTCGAGCCCGGACTCGATGCCGGCGCGGTGGTCGTAGCCGATCACGAGCGCGATCGCGGCCGCACCGGGGAGCTTGACGTCGAGGCCCTTCTGGGCCTTCGCGACCTCGCCGCCGGGCGTCGCCTGCACCTCGTGGACGGACTCGTCGAACCACAACACGGCGCCGAAGGCCGCGCCGCCGCCGATCGCGAGCAGCACCAGCACCGTCACGAGCAGGACGCGCCGGAACAGCGCGAAGCCGCCGCGCGGCTGGCGCGGGGGTTGCCGGTAGCGCGCGATCGCGCTGACCGTGCCGGGCGGGAAGACGGAGCGACCGTTCCCGTTCACCTCGGCGCCGCGCCCGACGCCTCTCTTCAACGTCGTCCTCATACGTAAGAGCGGCGCCCGGAGGCGCCTGCCGCGACAGGATAGCCGAGGTTCCGGCGACTACGCCTGGGTGCGCTGCACGAGCAGCCGCGCGAGGGCCAGCTCGGCGTCCCGCGGCACGGAGCTTCCGACCTGGGCGACCGCCAGCATCAACTCGTACCGCCCGCTTCCGACCAGCACGTAGTCCATCGTGAAGGGCACCGCGCGGGCGCCGGCCGACATGCTGAGCACGACGCGGTAGAGGGCCGTCATCGGCGCGACTTTCGGGAACGGAAGCCGTTTCGTCGAGACAACCCGGATCTCGACGTTCGGATCCGAGCCCGCGCCGTCCTTGACGCCCTCGACCACGCAGCGCATGAGCTCGGGCCGGACGGTGAGCGCCCAGTCGCGGCGGACGTGCTCCGCGCTCTGGAAGACGGCCGACGCGGACGCGACGACCGATCCGCTCGGATGGGTCAGCGTGGGGCCGTACGCCTCCCCTGTGAGGACGAACGCCGACTCGTCGGGTGCGAACGAGGCGCACGATCCGTCGTCCTGCATCGGCGGGCCGCTCTTCCAGCCGGTGCCGAGGTCGGCCGCGCGGATCAGGGCGCGCTGGGCGCGCGCGTTGTCGGCGGCGGTGAGCCGCTTCGTCGGGTCGTGCGGCCCGGCAAGGGCCGAGGCCGTGACGACCAGCGCGGCGAGGAGAACGGAGGCGGCGGCGACCCTCACGGCGCGCACCGTAGGCGCGCGAAAGCCATACGGCTATCCCTCGAAAGGCGGACTTAGCCGAGGTTCGGCCGGAGCCAGCGCTCGATCTCGACCAGCGGCAGGTCCTTCCGCGTCGCGTAGTCCTCGAGCTGGTCGTGGCCGATGCGGCCGACCGCGAAGTAGCGCGCCTCCGGGTGGGCGAGGTAGATGCCGGAGACGGCGGCCGCGGGCGTCATCGCGAAGCTCTCGGTCAGCTCGATCCCGAGCTCGCGGGCGCCGAGCAGGTCGAACAGCTTCGGCTTCTCGCTGTGGTCGGGGCACGCGGGGTAGCCGAACGCCGGGCGGATGCCGCGGAAGCGCTCCGAGATGAGCTCGTCGGTGCCGAGCCGCTCGTCCGGCGCATACCACTCGCGCCGGGCGCGCTCGTGCAGCCACTCGGCGAAGGCCTCCGCGAAGCGGTCGGCGAGCGCCTTGACGACGATCGCGTTGTAGTCGTCGTGCTCGGCGCGGAACTCCTCCGCGAGCTCGTCGGCGCCGTGGATCGCGACCGCGAACGCGCCGATGTGGTCGCAGTATGTCGGGGGAACCTCCCGGTTCCCCCGGACCCCCTCCCCGGGTCCGCTATCGCGGACAGGCGACTCCGTCGCCGGCGCGACGTAGTCGGCGAGGCACCGGTTCGGACGTCCGTCGGCCTGCTCGGCCTGCTGGCGCAGGAAGCAGAACCGCGTGCCGTCGAGCACGACGTCGTCGCCCTCCGCGCTCGCCGGCCAGAAGCCGTACACGCCTCGGGCCGTCAGCTCGGTCAGCCGCGGGAGCAGCGCCTGGGCGTCGTCGTACAGCTCCCGCGCCGCGGGCAGGTCGAGGATCGCCGGGAACTTGCCCTTCAGGTCCCACGCGTGGAAGAAGAACTGCCAGTCGATGTACGGCACGAGCTCCGCGAGCTCGGGCTCGACGACGCGCGTGCCGGTGAACGGCGGCGCGGGCAGGTCGTCGAAGCGCACCTGCACGCGGTTCGCGCGCGCCGCGTCGAGCGGCAGCAGCGGCCGGCGCACCTTCTCGGCGTGCTGCACGCGCAGCCGCTCCTGCAGCTCGCGGTTCTCCGTGTCGAGCTCGACGCGCCGGTCGCCGTCGAGCAGCGCGGACACGACGCCGACGACGCGGCTCGCGTCGAGCACGTGCACGGTCTCGCGCGAGTACTCCGGCGCGATCTTCACCGCCGTGTGCTGTCGCGACGTCGTCGCGCCGCCGATCAGCAGCGGCAGGTCGAGCTGTCGGCGCTCCATCTCGCGCGCGACGTCGACCATCTGGTCGAGCGACGGCGTGATCAGGCCGGACAGGCCGACGACGTGTGCTCCCTCGGTCTCGGCGGTGTCGAGGATCTTCTCGGCCGGCACCATCACGCCGAGGTCGATCACGTCGTAGTTGTTGCAGCCGAGGACGACGCCGACGATGTTCTTGCCGATGTCGTGCACGTCGCCCTTCACGGTCGCGAGGACGACCTTGCCCTGCGCGCCGCTCGAGCCCTCCTTCTCGTCCTCCATGAACGGCTCGAGGTAGGCGACCGCGCGCTTCATCGCGCGCGCGGACTTCACGACCTGCGGCAGGAACATGCGGCCCGACCCGAACAGGTCGCCGACGACACGCATGCCGTCCATCAGCGGCCCCTCGATCACGTCGAGCGGCCGCACGACCGACTGCCGAGCCTCCTCCGTGTCCTCCTCGATGAAGTCGACGATGCCGTGCACGAGCGCGTGCTCGAGCCGCTTGGCCACGGGCTGCTCGCGCCACGAGAGGTCCCGCTCGCGTTTCGTGCTCTCCCCCTGCACGCGGCTCCCGAGCTCGACGAGCCGCTCGGTCGCGTCCGGCCGGCGGTTGAAGATCACGTCCTCGACGTGCTCGAGCAGCTCGGCGTCGATGTCGTCGTACACGGCGAGCTGGCCGGCGTTCACGATCCCCATGTCGAGCCCGGCCGGGATCGCGCGGTACAGGAACGCGGCGTGCATCGCCTCGCGCACGACGTCGTTGCCGCGGAAGGAGAAGCTCAGGTTCGAGATCCCGCCCGAGGTGCGCGAGCCCGGGCAGCGCTCCTTGATGCGGGGCAGCGCCGCGATGAAGTCCTTCGCGTAGTCGTCGTGCTCCTCCATCCCGGTCGCGATCGCGAGCACGTTCGGGTCGAAGACGAGGTCCTCCGGCGGGAAGCCGACCTCGCGTGTGAGCAGGTCGTAGGCGCGACCGCAGATCGCGACGCGGCGGTCGACGTCCGTGGCCTGGCCCTCCTCGTCGAACGCCATCACGACGACGCCGGCGCCGTAGTCGCGGATTCGCCGCCCCTGGCGCAGGAACTCCTCCTCACCCTCCTTGAGGCTGATCGAGTTGACGATCCCCTTGCCCTGGATGCACTGCAGGCCGGTCTCGAGCACCGACCAACGCGAGCTGTCGACCATGATCGGCAGACGGGCGACCTCCGGCTCCGTCGCGATCACGTTCAGGAACCTGCGCATCGCCTGCTCGCTCTC
>JBKPLI010000178.1:0-3581 GCA_046731555.1 Actinomycetota bacterium
GTGTGCGCCGCCCGCGGCCGCACGCTCGGCCGCGACCGGGGCGAGCTCTGCCACCACCTCGCGCTCGCCGGCCGCCTCCGCGTGGTGGACGAGCCGCGCGACGTCGCCGCCGCGCGCACGCAGCACGCCGAGCGCGACAAAGTTGAGCTCGCGACGGCGCGCAGGTCCGATCGACTCCTCGATCGCGATGCGCGCGAGCTCGTGCCGGAACGCGACGCCGTCGCCGGCTGGCACGAGCATGCCGGAGGCGAGGCACGCGTCGAGGTGCTCGTCCACGGTCGCGAGCTCGTCGAGGAGCCAGAGCTCGGCCTTCGGCGGCGCGACCGCGACCGCCTCGAGCACGGCGCGCGCCTCGTCGTCGAGCCGCGACGAACGCGCGAGCACCGCGTCGCGCACCGTCGCCGGCAGCTCGACGCCGCCCGCCGCGAGCGCCTCCGTGACGAAGAACGGGTTGCCGCCCGTGCGGTGGAAGAGATCGTCCGCGTCGACGCCGTGCGGCGCGCCGAGCTCGCGCACCGCGTCGAGCGAGAGCGGCGGCAGGTGCAGTCGCGTCACGGCCGCCTCGGCCGCGAGCCCGCCGACGACGATCTGCAGCGGGCGTGCCGACGCGAGCTCGTCGTCGCGGAACGTCGCGACCACGAGCGCGGGTGTCGCCTCGATGCGCCGGCCGAGCAGGCGCAGCAGGTCGAGCGACGCCTCGTCGGCCCAGTGCAGGTCCTCGAGCACGAGCAGCGTCGGCCGCCGGCGCAGCTCGTCGAGCAGCACGGCGAGTGCCTCGTAGGCGCGCGCGCCGCGCGCGACGAGGTCGGCGAGCTCGCCGCCCGTCTCCTCGGCGACGTCGCGGAGGAGCGCGAGCGGCTGCGGCGTGAAGAGCGGCTCGCACGCGCCGACGAGCACGCGCGTCTCGCGCGGCACGCGCGCCGCGAGCTCCCGCACGAGCGCGGTCTTGCCGACGCCCGCCTCGCCGCCCACGAGGACGAGCCGGCCCTCCGGCCCGCCCAGCGCCTCGGCCAGCGGCGCGAGGTAGCCCTCCCGCTCGAGCAGCGCCGCCGGATGACCTAGCGCAACGGCCATCCACCCATCGTTGCGGAACCGGCGCGCCCTGCACAAGCGTCTACGATCGGAGCGACGCGAATCGAGGAGGCGACGACATGGCGACGCTCGAGGAGAAGACGCAGGGGCAGCAGATCGTCGAGGACGCGAAGAAGTACGTCCTCTACTCGTGGTCCGTGCAGGATGCGATCAACCCGATCGCGGTGGAGCGTGCCGAGGGCCGCCATTTCTGGGACTACGACGGCAAGCGCTACCTGGACTTCGCGTCGCAGCTCGTGAACGTCTCGATCGGCCACTCGCACCCGAGGGTCGTGCAGGCGATCAAGGACCAGGCCGAGAAGCTCGCGACGATCGGCCCGCCGATGGCGACCGAGTCGCGCTCGCGTCTCGGCAAGCTGCTCGCCGAGGTCACGCCGGGCAACCTCACGATGTCGTTCTTCACGAACGGCGGCGCCGAGGCGAACGAGAACGCGATCAAGCTCGCGCGCTGGTACACGGGCCGGCACAAGATCATCGCGCGCTACCGCTCCTACCACGGCGCGACGGCCGGCGCGATCACGCTCACCGGCGACCCGCGCCGCTGGCCGGCCGAGCCGGGGCTGCCGGGCGTCGTGCGCATGTTCGACCCGTACACGTACCGCTGCCCGGCGGGTCATCCCGACCCGTGCCCGGTGTGCACGGGCGCACCGCACCTCGAGGAGATCCTCCAGTACGAGGGCGCGCACACCGTCGCGGCGGTGATCCTCGAGCCGGTGACCGGGACGAACGGGATCATCGTCCCGCCCGACGGCTACCTGAAGTCGATCAAGGAGACGTGCGAGAAGCACGGCATCCTGCTCATCGCCGACGAGGTGATGGCCGGCTTCGGCCGCACCGGCAAGTGGTTCGGCCTCGACAACTGGGACGTCGTGCCGGACATCATGAGCGTCGCGAAGGGCATCAACTCCGGCTACGTGCCGCTGGGCGCGATGGTCGTCTCCGAGCCGATCGCCGAGTGGGTTCGCGGCAAGTTCTTCGCCGGCGGGCTCACCTACAGCGGCCACCCGCTCGCCTGCGCGTCCGCGGTCGCGTCGATCGAGGCGTTCCAGGAGGAGGGCATCGTCGAGAACTCGGCCGCGATGGGCGACGTCTTCCGCGAGCGGCTGCACGCGCTCGCCGAGAAGCATCCGTCCATCGGCGAGGTGCGCGGACTCGGGTGTTTCTGGGGCCTCGAGCTCGTGAAGAACCGCGAGACGCGCGAGCCGCTCGTCCCGTTCAACGGTGCGGGCGAGGCCGCGAAGCCGGTCGCAGCGCTCATGAGCCGCGCGCTCGACAAGGGCCTGTACCTCATGACGCACTGGAACGTCGTCATGCTCTGCCCGCCGCTCACGATCACGCGCGAGGAGCTCGAGGAAGGGCTCGACGTGCTCGACGACGCGCTGTCGGTCGCCGACGAGTTCTGCGACTAGTTCGGCAGCCGCAGGCGCTGCAGCCGCGCGACCGACGCGTCGACCTTCCGCTCCGTGCGGGCGATCACGGCCGAGGCATGCTTGAACGCGCCCCCGTCGCCTGCGGATGCGGCGAGCTGCAGCGCGTAGTACGCGCGCTGCGCCTCCCGGAGCGCGCCGTACAGCGCCGCGTGTGACGGCCGCGCGAACGGCGTCGGCTGCACGTGGTTCAGCCGATAGGCCGCGCCGGCGAACGCGGCCGCGAGGACGTGCGCGGCACGCGACTCCTCGATGCGGCGCGTCGAGATCGCAAGCTGGCGGCGGCCGGCGAGGCGCTCGCCGTCGAGGCGCGTGACGATCGAGGCGACGGTCTGCGTGTACGAGCTCGTGCCGTCGAGCGGGAGCTGGCGCAGGCCGTTCAGCTTCAGCGTCGAGACGACGGTGTCGCAGTCGGCCGGCTTCTGGTCGGCGCCGAGCACGCGCGGCGTCAGGCACTCGACCGCGACCGCGCCGTTCGAGACCGGGACGAGCGTGAGGTCGATTCGGTACGGCGACTGCGTCGCGGGCAGCCGCGGGTAGCGCAGCGCGGTCAGGTCGCCGATCCGCAGCGCACCGACGCGCACCGTCCCACGCAGCTGCCGCTTCACACCGGTCGGCAGCAGCCCCGCGCCCTGCGCCTCGGGCGCGAGCCCGGCGACGATCGTGCCCGGGCGGTCGCCGTCCGTCGACTCGAGGCCGATCGCACCTTCGAGCAGCAGCCCGGGGACGGCCGGCGGCGTCACCTGGCGCCACTTGCCGTCGGGGAACGCGAGCGAGATCGGGCCGGCCGCGACCTCGCCGCTCTTCTCCTTGTCTGGGCGCGTGAGCGCGCCGAGCGCGTAGCCCGTGACCGCGAGCCCCGCGATCAGCAGCGCGGCGATCCCGATCGTGCGCCACGGGATGTGCCGCTCCTTCGGGACGACGACGACCGGCGCCCGGCGCAGCAGCGTCGGGTCGACGACCGTGTCGCCGAAGCGCGCGCGGCCGTTCGCCGCCGGCACGGGCGCGGCCGGGACGAGCACGGTCGGCGGCGCCTCGAGCGCGCGCTGCGCGGCCTTCACG
>JBKPLI010000179.1:0-31681 GCA_046731555.1 Actinomycetota bacterium
CTCGACCCGCTCGGCCCGAAGGAGCTCGCCGCGCTCTTCCCGTACCCCGTGCGCGTGATCAACACGGGGATGAGCCTCATTGCGGTCGGCCCGCGGTGAAGCGTCCCGTCTGGGCGCTCTACGTCCTGATCGTCGGCCTCGCGCTGCACAACTTCGCGATGGCCGAGCTGTGGGACCTCGGCGTCCGCGGCTTCTGGCTCGACGTCGTGTCGGCGTGGAAGGAGGTCGTGCTGGCGGCGGCGCTCGCGATCGTGATCTGGAACCGGCGCGGCCTGCCGTTCAACGCCACGCTGTGCGACTGGCTCGCGCTCGCGTTCGGCGCCCTCGTGGTGCTCTACGCGATCCTCCCGCAGGACTGGCTCGGCGGCGGCGCGACGGCGAAGGGCGTGCTCTACGGCGTGCGCCACGACCTGATCCCCGTAGCCGCGTACTTCCTCGGCCGCGGGCTCGCCCTCACGTCGACCGACCTGCGGCGGCTCGGCCTCACGATCGTCGCCACCGCCTGCGGCGTGGCCGCGTTCGGGCTCGTCGACGTCTACGCGATCCCGCTCCAGTGGTGGCGCGACTCCGGCGCGCCCGGCTGGTTCGAGGAGCAGCTCGGGCTCGTGTACCGCGGGCTGTCGGGCCTGCCGGAGAACTTCGTCTACAACACAGGCGACGAGCGTCCGCTGCGCCGGCTCGTCTCGACCTTCCTCTCGCCGCTCGCGTCGTCGTACCTGATGGTCGTCGCGCTCCTGCTCCTCGCCACGTGGCGCCCCGCCACGCGCGCGCACCGCCGGTTCGCAGCGTGGCTCGGCGCCGTCGTGCTCGTGTCGGCCGGCCTCCTGTGGACGCACTCGCGCTCGTCGTACCTCGCGCTCGCGTGCGGCCTCGTGGCGATCGCCGTCGTCCGGCGTGCCGCCGCGTACCTCGTCGCGGCCGTGGCCGTCGCCGCGGTGGGCGCGGCGTTCGTCCAGGTCTACCCGCACATCGCGCCGGAGACGCGGTTCACGCCGCGCGAGCTCGAGATCCAGCGCGCGGGCGCGGCGAACGGCGCGGCGACGAACGGCGTGTCCGACGCGAGCACCGAGAGCCACCTGCGCAACCTGCGCGACGGCGTCGAGACCGTCGTCAGGCATCCGTGGGGCTTCGGGGTGGGGAACGCCGGCGTCACCGCGTTCCGCACCGACGTCGAACTGAAGGCGGGCGAGTCGACGTACACGGAGCTGGGCGTCGAGACGGGACTGCTCGGCGCCCTCGTCTTCGTCGCGTGGTCGCTGGCGCTCGTGCTGCGCGTGCTGCCGCGGTCGGCGTGGATCGGCGCGTCGCTCGTCGCCGTGTTCGCGCTCGCGCTCCAGACGGACGTCATCGGTGTACCGTGGCTCGCGTACGTGCTCTGGGCGCTCGCCGGTGACCAGTCGTGATCGACCGCTTCGTCGACCTCGCGCTCGGCGACATGCCGGACCGTGCGCTCGAGCTCGTCGCCGCGTCGCCCGAGCTGCGCGACGACCCGTGGGTCGCGCTCTGCCTCGGCGACACGTCGAAGCTCTCCGATGCGAACGCACCCGGCGGCCCGCGCAACGTGCCGCCGCTCCTCTACGCGTGCATCTCGAAGGCGAACGAGCGACCCGTCGACGCGGTGCGCGAGCTGCTCGCGCGCGGCGCCGACCCGAACGTCGGCGCCGGCCCCGAGTGGACGCCGCTCTCCGCCGCCTGTGGGCGCCAGCGCGATCCCGAGCTCGTGCGCCTGCTGCTCGAGGCGGGCGCGAACCCGAACGACAACGATTCGCTCTACCACTCGATGGAGGCGCCGATCCAGTGCGCGCAGCTCCTGTTCGCGCAGGGCGCGGAGGCGAACGGGACGAACGCGCTCGCGCACGCACTCGACTACGACCGCATCGACCACGTGCGCCTGCTGCTCGACCACGGCGCCGACCCGAACGAGGTGTGCAACCTGCACCACGCCGTCTGGCGCGGGCGCTCACCGGAGTTCGTGCGGCTGCTCGTCGAGCGCGGCGCCGATCTCGCGAAGCGCGACGGCGGCGGGCGCACCGCGTATGCGCAGGCCGTGCGGCGCGGCCGGATGGATCTCGTCGGGGAGCTCGCGCGGCTCGGCTCGCCCACCGAGGTCTCCGCGAACGACGAGGCGGTCGGCGCGGTCGCGCGCGGCGAGCGGCCGGACCGCGAGGTCGAGCTCGACCGCGAGACGTGCGAGGTGATCGTCGACGCCGCGATGGAGGGCGCGCTCGAGACGGTCGTCGAGCTGTTCGGCGTCGATCTGCGCGGCCACCTCGGCGGCACGCTGCTCCATCACGCGGCGTGGCACGGCAGGCGCGACCTCGCCGCGCGGCTGATCGAGCTCGGCGCGGACGTCGACGCTGAGGCCCCGACGGAATGGTCGACGCCGCTCGGCTGGGCGGCGGTCGGCTCGCGCTACGCCGTCGACGAGGCGGACGCGACGCCTGCTCCGCGGCGGCCGGACCACGTAGGCGTCGCGGAGACCCTCGTCGACGCGGGCGCGCGCGTCGAGCCGAAGGACGCGGAGATGGCGACGGGCCCGCTCGCCGAGTGGCTCGCGGGCCGCGTCGCGCGGTAGCTCACGCGGCGATCGCCGCTGCAGGCTCGCCGAAGAAGCCGACGATGCTGCGCAGCCTGCCGTCTTCGTCGACCGCGCCGACGTCGACGCCGGCCGCGGTGACGGCGCCGTCCGGCGCGGCGAGCTCCCACGTGAACCGCACCTGGTCGTGGTGGGCGTCGACGCCGCTCGTGCGGCGGAAGCGGTGGCCGGGGAACTGCTCGTGCACGCGCTCGACCATGTTGTGCAGCTCGCGGTGGCCGGCCGCGTCGAACAGCGGGTCGACGTAGCGGCCCTCGCGCGTCCACGCACGCTCGATCAGCTCGGCGCGCCGCACGGGATCGGTCTCGTTCCACATCTCGAGGTATGCGTCGACGGTCGTCACGACGTCACTCATGTCGTCCTCCTCGTACTCGGTTACGCCGGCCATCGTGGCCGCGCCGGCGCGCCGCGTCGATTACCCGTGAGGTAAGCGAATCGCGTCCGGGGAGCCGCTAGATTCGGCGCGTGGTCGTCGCGCCGAGCAACGCGGGACAGCTGCTGCGGGAGTGGCGCAAGCGCCGCAACCTGAGCCAGTTCGAGCTCGCGCTCCGGTCGGCCGTATCGGGCCGGCACCTCAGCTTCATCGAGACCGGCCGCGCGCGACCGAGCCGCGAGATGGTGCTGCACCTCGCGCAGCGGCTCGACATGCCGCTCCGCGACCGCAACCGTCTGCTGCTCGCCGCCGGCTACGCGCCCCTCTACGTCGAGCGCTCGCTCGACGACGACGCGATGGCCTCGGTGCGCGCCGCGCTCGACCGCTTCCTTGCCGCGCACGAGCCGTACCCCGCAGTCGTCGTCGACCGCCACTGGAACATGGTCGCCGCGAACCGCGCCGTCGCGGTGCTGACCGAGGGCGTCGCGCCGTGGCTCCTCGAGCCGCCGGCGAACGCCCTGCGCGCGACGCTGCACCCGGACGGGATGGCGCCGCACATCCTCAACCTCGGCGAGTGGAGCCGCCACCTGCTCGCTCGGCTGCGGCGCGAGGCAGAGGCGACGGGCGACGAGGCGCTGCGCGAGCTGCACGACGAGCTCGCGGCGTATCCCGGCGTCGTGTCCGAGTCCGAGCCCGGCGACGAGGATCCGGGCGAGATCGTGCTCCCGCTGCAGCTGCGCAGCAGCGGCAGCGAGCTGACGCTCTTCAGCACGGTGACGACGTTCGGCACGCCGCTCGACATCACGCTGTCGGAGCTCGCGATCGAGGCGTTCTACCCCGCGGACGACGAGACCGCGGCGGTGCTCCTCGGCCGCGGCCGCTAGGCGCGCTCGCGCGCACCGTTCGTGACAAGTGTGTGCCGAATGTGTGACGCACCCTTGCGCGCAGCGGGTGCATTCGTAGCGTCGATCGAATGCGTCTCTCGCTCGTGCACGTTGCCTTCACGCTCGCCGCGTTCGCCGTGCTCCTTCTCGCGGTCTCGAGCTGCTCGCATCGCCGCGAGGCGGCGGCCGTCCGTGCGGACTGGACGCGCACGCCGGGGGCGCTCAACCCGGCCGTCACGCAGGCGACGATCGGCGACACGATCTGCGTGCGCGGCTGGACGCGGACGATCCGCCCGCCGTCGTCGTACACGAACGAGCTGAAGGTGCGGCAGCTGCGCGAGTACGGGCTGAGCGGACCGCTCGGCGGCTTCCAGGAGGACCACCTGATCAGCCTCGAGCTCGGCGGCCATCCGACCGACCCGCGCAACCTCTGGCCGCAGCCGTACCCACGGGCACGCGACGTCGACCAGATCGAGAACGAGCTACGCGAGCGCGTCTGCAGCGGCGAGCTCACGCTCGCGGACGCGCAACGACACGAATCGGAGCTGAAGCACCGTGACGGCTAAGCCGGTAAGCAGATGTAGAGCCCGCGGCCCATGAGCCCCTCGGGATCGTGCTCGACCGCGAGCCCGGCCGCCTCGAACGCGGTGGTCATCTCCGCGACCGTGAAGAGGCCGAGCGCGTGGGAACGGTCCCACGTCTCGATGCCGTCGGGTGTGCCGAGCGCGTAGTGCATCTCCATCGTCGCGAGCCGGCCGTCGCGGCCGCTCACGGTCACGCGGGCGAGCACGACGCCGCCGCCCTCGGCGGTCAGGACGTGCGGCTTGCTCGGGATCCACTGGTCCGGCGTGATCCAGGGCTCGACGATCAGCACGCCGCCGGGAGCGACGTGCGCTGCGAGGTGCTGCGCCGCGGACGCGAGCTGGTCGAGGTCGTGCGCGAACCCGATGCTCGAAAACAGACAGGTGACGGCGTCGAACCGGCGCCCGAGGTCGAACGTGCGCATGTCGCCGTGGTGGAGCGCGACGCCCGGCAGCCGCTCGCGCGCGACCTCGAGCATGCCGTCGTCCGCGTCGACGCCCTCGACGGTCTCGAACCGCGGGCGGAGCAGCTCGAGGTGCCGGCCGGTGCCGCAGGCGACGTCGAGGAGCGTGCGCGCGTCCGGGTTGTGGGCGCGCACGATCGCCTCGATGCGCTCGATCTCGGCGGCGTAGTCCTTGAACGAGTACTCGAGGTCGTAGAGGTCAGGCCGCCGCGAGTACTCCATCAGGCGTGCGCGAGCACGAGCGCGTTGCCCGACGGGTCGTGCGCGAGCGGCCCGTGCTCGGACTCGACCGCGCCGAGACGATCGGCCAGCGCGTCCCGCTCGTCGCGCGACGGCAGGACGACCGTCGCGTGGCGCAGCGACGCCGAGCCCTCGGGCGCCTGCCCGCGCCCGCGGCTCTCCCACGTGTTCGCACCGATGTGGTGGTGATAGCCGCCTGCGGAGAGGAACGCCGCCTCGGGGCCCAGCGCCGCGACGAGGTCGAAGCCGGCCGTGTCGCGGTAGAACGCGATCGTCTCGGGGATCTCGCTCACGCAGAGGTGCACGTGGCCGACGCGCGTCCCACCGGGGAGCCCGGTGAAGCCGTCCTCGTCCGCCTCCGCGAGCAGCCCGTTCGCGTCGAGCGGCTCTGTCGTCATCAGTTCGAAGACGCGGCCCTCCCAGACCTCGCGCGGCCGGTCGGCGTAGATCTCGAGCCCGTGCTCGTCGGGATCGCGGAGGTACAGCGCCTCGCTCACGGCGTGGTCGGACGCGCCGGTCAGCGGCACGCGGTCCCGGACTGAATGCGCCAACCAGTTCGCGAGGTCACCGCGGCTCGGCACGAGGAGCGCGACGTGGAACAGGCCCGTGTGGCCGCGCGCGGACGGTGCGCCCGGCTGCTCCACGAGCACGAGCAGTTCCTCGTCGCCGCCCAGCGAGGCGCGCCCGTCGTCGCGCGAGAGCACGCGCAGGCCGATCGCCCCCTCGTAGTACTCGAGCGAGCGCGCGAGGTCGGAGACGGTCAGGTGCACGGCGCCCATCCGGGTCGCGGCGGGGATCATCGGGTGATCGAAGCACATACGCTCGGCCGATGACGGACGTCTGGGCCGACTGGCTGCGCAATCGGCGGAGCGGCGGATCCGAGGAGCAACGAAAGCGCGTGCTCGAGCGGCTCGGGCCGGTGCGCGACCGCATCCTCGACGCGGCTGACGTCGGTCCCGCCGTCAGCGTGCTCGACGTCGGGTGCGGCGACGGCCTCGTCGGCCTCGGCGCGCTCGAGCGCGGCGCGGACGTGATCTTCAGCGACGTCTCGGAGGCGTGCCTCGACGACTGCCGCGCAATCGCCGGCGACCGCGCGCGCTACGTCCGCGCGGCCGCGACCGACCTCGGCGACCTCGAGGCCGACGTCGTCACGACGCGCAGCGTGCTCATCTACGTCGACGACAAGCAACGCGCGTTCGACGAGTTCTTCCGCGTGCTGCGCGCCGGCGGCCGCCTGTCGATCTTCGAGCCGATCAACCGCTTCGGGATGGACGAGAACCGGCGCACGCTCGGCGGGTTCGATGTCGAAGGTGTCGAGGACCTCGTCGCGCGCCTCTGGCCCGGTGACGACGAGACGAACCGCGCGATGATCGACTTCGACGAGCGCGACCTGATCGCGCTGGCCGAGCGCGCCGGCTTCGTCGACCTGCAGCTCGACTACCGCGCGAGCGTCGGCCGCGATCCGTCCAGCGCACCGTGGGACTGGGAGACGTTCGCGGGCTCGGCGCCGAACCCGCTCGTACCCACGCTCGCCGAGACGATGGCCGCCCAGCTGACGCCCGGCGAGAACGCACGCCTGACGGGGAAGCTCAGGCCGCAGGTCGAGGCGGGCACGCTCGTCAGGCGGCTCGCGACGGCCTACCTGCTCGCGCGCAAAGGCTAGCCTGAGAGGCATGCGGGACCGGCGCACGCTGACCGTCCTCGCGCTCGTGGCGGCATCAGCTCTCTGCGTCGCGACGCTCGAACTGCGCATCCATCGCACCGGCGACTCCTACTACCGCTTCCTGATCTGGAACCTCGCGCTCGCGTGGGTGCCGTTCGCGTTCGCGCTCGCGGCGTACGACCGCTCGCGGCGCCGGCTCGATGCCGCCGTCGTGGTGCTCGCGGTTCTCTGGCTGCTCTTCTTCCCGAACGCGCCGTACGTCCTGACCGACTTCATCCACCTGAGCGCCAACGCGCCGGCGCCGCTCTGGTACGACGCGCTCATGCTGTCCGCGTTCGCGTGGACGGCGCTGCTCCTCGGCTTCGCGTCGCTCTACCTCATGCACGCGCTCGCGCGACGCGTCGTCGGCGTGGTGTGGTCGTGGGTCGGCGTCGCGTGCGCCCTCGCGTTGGCGAGCTTCGGCGTCTATCTCGGCCGCTTCGTGCGCTTCAACAGCTGGGACGCGCTCATCCGGCCGGACCAGGTCGCGCGCGTGATCGCGAACGACCTCGAGAACCCGCTCGCGCATCCGCGCATGATCGGCGTCCTCGTCGCACTGACGTGCTTCCTGCTCGTGGGTTACGCCGTCGTGTACAGCCTCGCCGCGCTCCGCCTCGAGCTCGAACGCGAAGAGTCCCGCGCGCTCCCGCGAAGGTAGCCGCGTCCCGTCAGCACCACGCGCTCGTTTGATGCGGGCGCGTGAACTCTTAGCCGCGTCTTAGCCGCGGCTGTTTGAGTGCGCGGCATGTTCTACGTGCGTTACGTCCGCGCCGAGCTGCTCCGGCGCAAGGGCCGGACGATCCTGACGCTCCTCGGCCTCGCGCTCGGCGTCGGGCTCGTGATCGCGATCTCGAGCCTCTCGAAGGGACTCGACGATGCGCAGAAGGCGACGCTCGACCCGCTCGCCGGCATCGGCACCGACCTCACCGTGACGCGCGCCGCGCAGGACGACCAGGGCGGCTTCGGAGGACCAGGCGGCGGCGGGCGCGACCTCGTCGAGGCGAACAACGCGGTCATCACCGACCTGTCGAAGCTCGGCAAGCCCGGCACGCATTTCGTCCACGACTTCTTCCTGCCGGGCACGCAGCTGACGTTCGCGCAGTCGCAGGCGAAGTCGGTCGCGCAGCTCGACGGCGTCGCGGCCGTGTCGTCCGGCCTGATGCTCCAGGCGGTGCACCAGGAGGGCACGGTGCCGAAGATCGTCTCGAAGATCCAGACGGGCGGGCAGCAGTACGACATCCGCCGCCGCATCACGCCGCCGACGCAGGCCGAGCAGCAGCAGATCCAGTCGTGCATCGCCAAGCTGCAGGCGCAGAACGGCGGCTCGAGCGACGACCAGCAGCCGCAGCAAGAGCAGCCGAGCCTCGGCGGTCGCGGCAACAGCGGCGGCACGTTCTTCTTCCGCGGCGACCGCGGCGTGTTCGCGAAGTGCCTGCCGAAGCGGATGCAGCAGTTCCGCACGACGTTCACGACGCCGCGCGAGACGCTGCAGCAGGTGCTCGACCCGCCGCAGACGAACATCAAGAGCGCGTCGTACACGATCGCGGGCGTCGAGACGACCGATCCCGACATGGGCCTCGTGACCGCGGCGCAGGTGACGAAGGGCCGCTATCTCAGGTCGGGTCTCGAGGCGCTCGTCTCGGAGACGTACGCCTCGCGGAACAAGCTGAAGGTCGGCTCGACGCTGCACCTCAACGGTAAGACGTTCAAGGTCGTCGGCCTCGTGACGCCGCCGCTCGGCGGCCAGGGCGCCGACGTGTACGTGCCGCTCGCGCAGCTGCAGGCGCTGTCGGGCCAGAAGAACCTCGTCAACGTCGTGCTCGTCCGCGCCGACGACAGCGCGTCGGTGGCGGCGACGCAGAAGCTGATCGAGACCACGTACCCGCAGGCCGAGGTCGCGAGCTCGAAGCAGGTCGCCGACACGATCACCGGCTCGCTCGTCCACGCGTCGAACCTCTCGCACGACCTCGGGCTCCTGCTCTCCGTGATCGCCGCGGCCGCCGCGTTCCTGCTCGCCGCGCTGCTCACGCTGTCGTCGGTCGGCAAGCGCGTGCGCGAGCTCGGGACGCTGAAGGCGCTCGGCTGGACACAGGGGCGTGTCGTGCGCCAGGTCGCCGGCGAGTCGCTCGCGCAGGGGCTGCTCGGCGGCGTGCTGGGCGTCGCGCTCGGTCTGCTCGCGGTGCTCGTCATCGACGCCGTCGGGCCGACGCTGTCGGCGAGCTCGACGACCGGCGGCGGCTCGCTGTTCGGCGTCCAACAGGCGGCCCGAACGACGACGGAGGCGGTCTCGCTCTCCGCGCCGCTCGGGCTCGGGATCCTGATCGGCGGCTTCGCGCTCGCCGTCTTCGGCGGCCTGCTCGCCGGCGCCGCGGGTGCGGCCCGCGCCGCGCGGCTTCGGCCCGCCGACGCGCTCAGGACGGTCGAATGAGCCAGTACGACCTGAGCAACGTCGGCAAGGCGTTCGTCCGCGGCTCCGCCGTCATCAACGCGGTGCACGACGTCGACCTGACGATCGAGGCGGGCGAGTTCGTCGCGCTCGAAGGCCCGAGCGGCTCGGGGAAGACGACGCTGCTGCAGCTGCTCGGCGCGCTCGACCGGCCGTCGAGCGGCCGGGTGCAGTTCGAGGGCCGCGACCTCGCGAAGCTCGGCGACGGCGACCTCGCGGCGCTGCGCCTGCGTTCGTTCGGGTTCGTGTTCCAGCAGTTCAACCTCATCCCGACGCTGACCGCCGTCGAGAACGTCGAGGCGAAGCTCGCGCCGACGGGCATCGCCGGCGACGAGCTTCGCGAGCGTTCGGTCGCAATGCTCACAGAGGTCGGCCTCGCGGAGCGCACCGGCCACCTCCCGGCGCACCTCTCCGGCGGCGAGCAGCAGCGCGTCGCGATCGCGCGCGCCCTGTCGGTCGAACCGCAGGTGATCCTCGCCGACGAGCCGACCGGCAACCTCGACACGACGACGGGCGCCGACATCATCGAGACGCTCGCGGCGCTCGCGGCCGAGCGCGGCACGACGGTGATCGTCGCGACGCACGACGCCGAGCTCGCCCGCCGTGCGCCGAGGCGCCTCGCGATGCGCGACGGCCGCATGCTGTCCGCCGTGCCGGCGTAAAGATCGAGGCGGTCCGACCGCGCGGGGGCGCCTCGGACCGCCTCGGGCCAACCGCACCGATTGTTGAGCAACCTCGTCCCGGACGAGGTTCCTCAACACGGCCCTAACACGCGGGCGGCCTAGAAGCGGTGCGCGGGCCGCTCGAGCGCGCGTTCGTACTCGGCGCGGTCGTGGACCGGCTCGCCGTGCGAGACGATCACGCGCTCGAACGGCAGCTCGAGCAGCGCGCGGAGCGCGGGGAGCACTCGCTCCTCGTGCCACGCGGTGTAGCCGACGCGAAGCTCGCCCTCCGGCGCCGTGAGCGCGTCGGCGAACACGAGCGTCCGCTGCTCGGGCAGCCAGAGCGGCGTCTCGTTGCGGCCGCGGCCGTCGTACTGCGCGACGAGCCCGCCGGGGAGCTCCGTGCCCGGCGCGATCCACTCGAGGTCCGTTTCCGGGACGTCGCCGCGGTGGAACACGTCCGGGCCGAACGCCCGCGCGCCGTAGCGCTCGACGAAGAGGTCGACGCTGCGCACGTGGTCCGGCTTGAGGACGACAACGATCGTCGGCGGCTTTCGGTCGAGCCGCGACCACACCTCGCGCGCGTCGTCCGGCGGCGCGAGCGGGTCGAGCAGCGCGACCTCGCCGCCCGACTCGACGCACGTCGACGCGACCGCCGGCCCCCAGCCGGCCTCCGGCCGCCAGTCCGGATAGTCGACCCGCCAGAGCCACAGCCCCGGCGCGACGTCGCGTACCTCGGCCACCGCGCTCACCCCGCGAGCGGCCGGCCGACCGTGAGCACGTCGACGACCCCCGCGTCCAGCGCGCGGTACTCCGCGTCCGCGCCGGCGTCGAGCGCGTCGAGCATCTTGCTGAAGAAGCAGCGCACCGACGCAGCCGCGACCACGTCGAAGATCTCCTCGTCCGCGAGGCCTAGCGCGCGCAGCCGGTCGACGTCCTCCTGCGTTACGCTCGTCGCGTCGTCGACCACCTTCTCCGCGAGGTCCATCACGGCGACGTCGACATCGCCGAGCCCGGCCGAGCGATGGTCGGCCACGATCGCCGCGAGCTCGTCCGGCGACACGAACCCGTCGAGGAGCACCTTCCCGTGCGCGAGCATGCAGTAGCTCGATCGGAGCCGCCGTGCCGCGGCGAGCGTCGCCAGCTCGTACCGCCGTGTGTCCATCGACGCCTTGATCGCGCCGTTCAGCTGCTTCCAGGCGGCGTAGACCTCGGGCCGCAGCGCGAACAGGCGACCCATGTTGGGCACGTAGCCGAACCTCGCGCGGTCGGCCTCGAGCTCCTCGCCGGCACGCCCGGCCGCGTCGGCCTCGTCCACGGTGGCGATGAACGGCATCGGCTCCTCCTCTCGGGTTGCTCGTGGCCCTCGATCCGGCGAGGGTCAACTCCGCTATAAACCTAGAGACCGAATGGCCAAGAGGGTCGAGCAGCTCGAATCCGTCGTGATCCGCTTCGCGGGCGACTCCGGCGACGGCATGCAGCTCACCGGCGGCCGGTTCACCTCCGAGACGGCGCTCGCGGGCAACGACCTCGCGACGCTTCCGGACTTCCCGGCCGAGATCCGTGCGCCGGCCGGCTCGCTGCCGGGCGTCTCCGGCTTCCAGCTCCACTTCGCGGACCACGACATCCTGACGCCGGGCGACCAGCCCGACGTGCTCGTCGCGATGAACCCGGCCGCGCTGAAGACGAACCTGCACGACCTGCCGAAGGGCGGCACGCTCATCGTCGACGTCGACGCGTTCACCGACCGCAACCTGAAGAAGGCCGGCTACCTCGAGAACCCGCTCGAGGACGGCTCGCTCGACGGGTGGCAACTGCATGCGGTGCAGCTGACGTCGATGACGGTCGGCGCGCTGAAGGACATCGAGGGCGTGACGCCGCGCGAGGCCGAGCGCTCGAAGAACATGTTCGCGCTCGGGCTGATGTCGTGGCTGTACGGCCGCGAAACCGAGTCGACGGAGGAGTTCCTGCGCGCGAAGTTCGCGAAGCGGCCGTCGATCGCCGAGGCGAACGTGAAGGCGTTCCGCACCGGCTACGCGTTCGGCGAGACCTCCGAGTCGTTCGCCGTGCAGTACGAGGTGCGACCGGCGAAGCTCGAGCCCGGGCTCTACCGGCAGATCACCGGCAACCAGGCGCTCTCGTGGGGGCTGATCGCAGCGTCGAAGCTGAGCAACCTGCCGCTGTTCCTCGGCGCGTACCCGATCACGCCCGCGTCGTCGATCCTCGAGGAGCTCGCGCGCCACAAGGCGTTCGGCGTGCGGACGTTCCAGGCCGAGGACGAGATCGCGGCCGTCGGCGCCGCCGTCGGGGCGGCCTTCGGGGGCGCGCTCGGCGTGTCGACGTCTGCCGGACCGGGCGTCGTGCTGAAGTCCGAGACGGTCGGGCTCGCGATCGCACTCGAGCTGCCGCTGCTGATCATCGACGTGCAGCGCGCCGGCCCTTCGACCGGCATGCCGACGAAGCCCGAGCAGGCCGACCTGCTGATGGTGCTCTTCGGCCGCAACTCGGAGTCGCCGGTGCCCGTACTCGCCGCGTCGACGCCGGGCGAGTGCTTCTTCGCCGCGATCGAGGCCGCACGCATTGCGATCAAGTACCGCACGCCCGTGTACCTCCTGTCGGACGCGTACCTCGCGAACGGCGCCGAGCCGTGGCTGATCCCGAACGTCGAGGCGCTCACGCCGATCGACGTCGAGTTCGCGCAGGGCAACGGCGACGGCGAGTTCCTCCCGTACGCGCGCGACGCCGAGACGCTCGCGCGACCGTGGGCGATCCCCGGCACGCCGGGTCTCGAGCACCGCATCGGCGGCCTGGAGAAGGCCGACCAGACCGGCAACGTCTCGTACGACCCGGAGAACCACGACTTCATGACGAACGTGCGCGCCGCGAAGGTCGCCGGCATCGCGAACGACATCCCGGAGCAGGAGGTCGACCACGTCGAGGGCGCGGACGTCCTGGTGCTCTCGTGGGGCGGCACGTACGGCCCGGTGCACGCGGGTGTCCGCCGTGCGCGCAAGGCGGGCGGCAAGGTCGCACACGCGCATCTGCGCTGGCTTAACCCATTTCCCCGCAACCTCGGCGACGTGCTCCGCTCGTACGACCGGGTGCTCGTGCCGGAGATGAACCTCGGCCAGCTGCGGAAGCTCGTGCGCGCCGAGTACCTCGTCGACGCGGTCGGCTACAACCGTGTCCGCGGCCAGCCGTTCAAGGCCGAGGAGATCAAGGAAGCGATCGAGGCGATGCTCTAGTGGCGACCGAGCTCAAGCTCACCGCGAAGGAGTTCAAGTCCGACCAGGAGGTCCGCTGGTGCCCGGGCTGCGGCGACTACGCGATCCTGGCCGCGGTCCAGTCGTTCATGCCGGAGCTCGGCCTGGAGCGCGAGAAGATCGTGTTCATCTCCGGCATCGGCTGCGCCGCGCGGTTCCCGTACTACATGCAGACGTACGGCATGCACTCGATCCACGGCCGCGCGCCCGCGATCGCGACGGGGTTGGCCGTGTCCCGCCCCGACCTGTCGGTGTGGGTCGTGACGGGCGACGGCGACGCGCTTTCGATCGGCGGCAACCACCTCATCCACGCGCTGCGCCGCAACGTGAACATCAAGATCCTGATGTTCAACAACAAGATCTACGGCCTGACGAAGGGCCAGTACTCGCCGACGTCGGAGCAGGGCAAGGTGACGGGGTCGACGCCTGTCGGGTCCGTCGACTATCCGTTCAATCCGTTGTCCGTGGCGCTGGGCGCCGAGGCGACGTTCGTCGCGCGAGCAATCGACACGGACAAGCCGGGCCTGACGTCTGTGCTGCGCCGCGCAGCCGCGCACAAGGGCGCGGCGTTCGTGGAGATCCTGCAGAACTGCAACATCTACAACGACGGCGCGTTCGACTACGTCAGGGACGAGAAGGAGAACCGCCTCTATCTAGAGCACGGCAAGCCGGCCGGCGAGACGGGCATCGTCCACGACGAGACGGACTTCGCCACGTCGTTCGCTCTCTCGCGCGTGACGTTCGAGAAGGATGGGGTCGTGCCGCTCGGCGTGTTCCGGGACGTGCCGCGCGACTCGTATGACGCGCTCGTGCAGATGCAGCTGGAGAACGCCAAGGGCACCGGCGACCTCGCCGCCCTCGTGGGCTCCGGTGACACGTGGTCGATCGCGTAACGGCGGCGCCGCGGCTGCCTTAGCCGAGCTGCTTCGCAGCCTGCCGCTCGCGCGGAATCCGGACGACCTTCGACGCTAGCCCGACCTTCTCCAGCGCGGTGATCACCCACCCGCCGGGATCGAGCGCTGCTTCGAACCGCCGCAGCCCGTGGAACGCCGACGTCGGGAACGCGTGGTGGTTGTTGTGCCAGCTCTCGCCGAACGAGATCAGCGACAGGAGCCACACGTTGCGGCTCTCGTCCTTCGAGCGGAACTGGCGGCGGCCCCAGAAGTGGCAGATCGAGTTGATCGAGAACGTGACGTGGTGGAGCAGGAAGATCCGAACCGCGCCGCCCCAGAGCAGGCACGTGAGCGCGGCGCGCCAGCCGTTCCACGCATAGCCGACGGCGGCCGGGATGACGAGCGACACCGCGACCCACACCGGGAAGAGCCGATGGATGACACGCAAGCCGCGCTCCGCCGACAGGTCCGGCACGTACTTCGAGACGTCCGCGCGGCCCTCCGCGACGAAGAGCCAGCCGACGTGCGCGTGCGACAGGTTCCGCAGGGCCGCCCAGAAGCCGGCGCCCTCGCCCGTGTGCGGTGAGTGAGGGTCGCCGTCGACGTCCGAGAACTGGTGGTGCTTGCGATGGTCGGCGACCCAGGCGAGCAGCGGGCCTTCGACGGCCATCGAGCCGAACACTGCGAACACCCAGCGCACGACCCTCTGCGTCGCGAACGCGCGATGCGTGAAGAGGCGGTGGAACCCGACGGTGACGCCGATCCCGGTCGTGAGGTAGCCGACCGTCAGCAGGACGAGCTCGAGCGGCCCGACCCAGCTGTGCCAGAGAAAGGCGATCGCGGCGATCAGCCCGGCAAACGGGAGGGTGACGCCGATGAGGTTGCCGACCTTGTGGGCGGTACCCATGGGGCCAAGGTACAGGCGATCGAGCGACACCTTGAGAATTCGCGCAGACCGTGCCAAGGTCTTTGGCCAACAGGCACTTGCCTCGAGCCGCCCCCGAGAAGGAGCAGTCATGCCAGCAGCACGCACCTCGGCTCTCGCGCAGCCGCATCGCTTCAACAACTCCGTCGCCTGGTTCGTCTCGCCGAAGGGCGTGATGGTCGAAGGGAAGCTGGAGCGGACGGTCGGCGCGCCCGTGACGGTCACCAACGTCTGGGAGAAATTCCACGACGCGATCAACAAGGCCGCGTCCAAGCACGGGGTGCCGGTGCCGATCATCATCGCGACGATCTGCACCGAGTCGTCGGGGAACCCGAACGCGATTCGGCTCGAGCCTGGGTTCGTGTCCGACGAGGCGACGCCGAACAGGGTCAGCCCGGGGCTCATGCAGACGCTGATCTCGACCGCGCGCAGTGCGATGCGGAATCCGAAGATCGATCGCAAGTTCCTCCTCAACCCCGCGAACTCGATCCTCGTCGGGACGACCTACATCAAGCAGGGGGCGCCCAAGACGCTCCTCGACCCGCCGAAGGTCGCGGCCGCCTACAACGCGGGCAGCCTCATCGTGCAGGACGGTCCGCAGAACCGCTGGAAGATGCGCCAGTTCCCGATCGGGACGTCCGCGCACGTCGACCGGTTCGTGAAGTTCTTCAACGACGCGTGCTTCATGCTCGCGACGCATGCGATCCGGCCGACGGTCGGGCTCGAGGTGCTCATCGGCGACGCTGCGCTGACGCCGACCGCGAAGAAGGTCGTCGCGGCGAAGAAGGCTGCGCGCGCGCTCACCGGCGCGAAGGCCGCCCAGGCGGCGGTCTCCTTCGGGCCGAACGCGAGGGTCGACGCGCTCACGCCCTTCTCGAAGAAGGTGCTGCAGGACATCATGCGCAAGGCCGGCGTCACGACCGCGGTGATCACGAGCACGCAGCGCACGCCCGCCGACCAGGCGCGCGCGATGTTCGAGAACTGCGAGTCGCAGGGCGTGAAGAGCCAGAAGGACCTCTACGGCCCGAACGGCGACCTCGTCATCGACGTCTTCGTCGCCGGCAAGGCCGCGGGCAAGACGGCCGCGCAGATCCAGAAGGAGATGGAGAAGAAGATCATCGCGCTCGGGCCGTCGAACGTGTCGCACCATGCGGCCGACCCGAAGGTGCTGAACGTCTTCGACGTGGCCCCGACCTCGATCCCCGCGGCGCAGCAGGCGGCGTTCGAGAAGGCCGTGCGCGCAGACAAGCGCGTGCGGAAGTTCTTCACGCCGAGCCAGGGCGACCCGGGCTTCCACATCGAGATCGCGCAGCCATAGCAGTACGCGTTTGAAGTAGCACGCCGCACGGTTGTAGGCTCGACTTCGACCGCCGCCGACGCTTGCGGCACGCCGACAACGGTCGTATTTCGTCCAGTCGACTGTTGGAGGTGAGCATGGAAGGCGACCCGATCGCCGGCAAGCGTTTCTCTCGGCTCAAGCTCCTCAAGATCGGCGCCGTCGGGGTCGCCGGCGCCACGACCGGGCCGCTCGCGACGGCCGAGGCGAAGGAGCAGGCGTCGAAGCCGCCGCCGCTCCGGTTCTTCACGAAGTGGGAGTTCAACCTCGTGACGGCGATGGCCGAGACGATCTGGCCGACCGACGACCTCGGGCCGGGTGCCCGCGCGGCGGGCGTCGGCTACTACATCGACGGGCAGCTCGCGGGCGGATGGGGGAAGGGCCACCGGTCGTACCTCAACGGGCCGTTCTTCACGCCGGCCGACAGCGGCCACGGGTTCCAGATCGCGATGACGCCCGCGGACATCTACCGCGCGTTCCTGCCGTCCGTCGACCAGTACGCGCGCTCGAAGTACGGCGCGGACTACATCAACCTGACGGCGGCGACCCAGACGCAGCTGATGACCGACCTGCGCGCCGGTACGGCGGCCGTCGCGCTCGCGGGCTCGACGGCGTTCACGAGTGCCGACTTCTTCAACATGTTCCGCCAGAACGTGCTCGAGGGCATGCTCGCCGACCCCTCGTACGGCGGCAACAAGGACATGGTCGGCTGGAAGTACGTCGGCTTCCCGGGCAACCCGATGCGCGGGGGCGCCGTGTACGCGAAGTGGATCTTCAACGACAAGCCGTACCCGAACCAGTACAAGCCGGCCGCGATGCCGCAGGACCAGCAGCACAAGGGGATGATGTGATGGCCGTCCAGAAGAAGGTCGACGTCGTCATCGTCGGGATCGGCTGGGTCGGCGGGATCATCGCCGCCGAGCTCACGAAGCAGGGGCTCAACGTGCTCGGCCTCGAGCGCGGGCACCTGCGCGGGCGCAACACCGGCGACTGGATGGACAGCAAGTTCGACGAGCTGCGCTACGCGATCCGCTACGACCTGTTCCAGAACGCCGCGAACGAGACGTGGACGCTCAGGCACAACCTGCGCGAGACGGCGTTGCCGATGCGCCAGCTCGGCTCGTTCCTCCCGGGCACCGGCCTCGGCGGCGCGGGTGTGCACTGGAACGGGCAGACGTGGAGGTTCCACCCGCGCGACCTCACGATGTACACGAGCACGGTCGAGCGGTACGGCAAGGCGTTCATCCCCGCGGACATGTCGATCCAGGACTGGGGGATCACGTACGACCAGCTCGAGCCGTACTACGACAGGTTCGAGTACATGGCCGGCATCGCCGGCAAGGCCGGCAACCTCAAGGGTCGGCAGGTCGCAGGCGGCAACGTCTTCGAGGGCTCGCGCTCGCGCGAGTTCCCGGTGAAGGCGCCGCCGGACACACAGGTCGGCGCGCTCTTCCGCAAGGCCGTCACGGAGCTCGGCTACCACGCGTTCCCGGGCCCGACCGCGAACCTGCCCGTCCCCGAGTACAAGAACCCGGACGGGATCATCCGCGGGCAGTGCAACTACTGCGGGTTCTGCGAGCGGTTCGGCTGCGAGGTCGGCGCGAAGGCCGACCCGACCACGACCGTGATCCCGGTCGCGATGAAGACGGGCAAGTTCAAGATGCGCGGCTACTCGCACGTCTTCGCGATCAAGCACGACGGGAAGAACGGCAAGAGCGTCCTCTACTACGACGCCTCCGGCGCGATCCAGGAGCAGCCGGCCGACGTGATCGTGCTCGCCGCGTACGTTTTCAACAACGTGCGCACGCTGCTCCTGTCGAAGCTCGGCACGCCGTACGACCCGAACACCGGCCTCGGCTCGGTGGGCAAGAACTACTGCTACCAGACGGGCGGCGGCGGAGCGACCGGCTGGTTCAAGAGCAGGAAGTTCAAGCGCTACATGGGCGCCGGCGCGCTGTCCGTCGCAATCGACGACCTGAACGCGGACAACTTCGACCACGCCGGGCTCGGCTTCATCGGCGGCGGGTCGGTCACGACGGGGCAGAGCGGCGCACGGCCGATCTCGAGCCTCAGCGTGCCGCCCGGCACGCCGCCGTTCGGCCGCGAGTGGAAGGCCGCCGTGCGCCAGTACTACGACAGCGTGATGGGCATCGGCTTCCAGGGCGAGTCGCCCGCCTACAAGCAGCACTACCTCGACCTCGACCCGAACTACCGCGACAGCTTCGGCAACCCGCTCGTCCGCATCGCGTTCGACTGGGAGCCGAACGAGCGCAAGATGGTCGCGTACGCCGGGACGAAGACGCTCGAGATCATGCGGGCGATCAACCCGGACATCATCACCGGCGGTCCGGGCGCACTCCCGGCCCACTACGACTCGGTGCCGTACCAGTCGACGCACAACACGGGCGGCGCGATCATGGGCGCCGATCCCGCGACGTCCGTCGTCAACAACTACCTGCAGATGTGGGAGGCCCCGAACGTGTTCGTCGTCGGCGCGTGCAACTTCCCGCAGAACGCGGGGTTCAACCCGACGGGCACCGTCGGCGCGCTCGCGTACCGGGCCGCCGAGGGGATCCTGAAGTTCCACAAGACCGGCAAGGCACTGGTGTGACGGAGTACGAGGACGATCTCGCCGAGGGCGGGGAGGCATCGGCCTCCCCGCCTCCGGGCGACCTCGAGCACTACAGCGGGCAGTGGGTCGCGGTGCGTGGCGGCGAGGTCGTCGCATCCGCGGCCGACGAGGAGTCGCTGCGCGCGTTGCCCGAGGTGCAGGAGGGCGACGACGTGTACCCGATCGGCGACCCGCCGAGTGGGTTCTACTTCGTCGACGGCTCGGTCTAGCGACTCAACGCCCGGCCGGGTGCGAGCAGCGACCAGATCTCGCTGTCCTCGCGCCTGCCCTGCTTCAGGTACGTCGAGCGCAGCACGCCCTCGAGCTCGTAGCCGCAGCGCTCCGCGA
This sequence comes from Actinomycetota bacterium, assembly GCA_046731555.1. Lineage (GTDB taxonomy): Bacteria > Actinomycetota > Thermoleophilia > Gaiellales > Gaiellaceae > PALSA-600. Next base: position 19,325 of record JBKPLI010000179.1, read on the forward strand.
CCTTCTTCGAGGCGACGTTGTCGACGCTGATCAGCAGCTCGATCCGCTGCGCGCCCGTCTCGCGCAGCGTCCACTCGGTGAGCTGCCGCAGCGCCTCGGTCGCGACGCCGCGGCCGCGCGCCTCCTCGGCGACGATGTAGCCGAGCTCGACGGTCGCCGTCTCGCGGTCGATGTGCGGCGCGAGCGCGAGGCCGAGGAACGCCCCGTCCTCGACGATCGCGAACGCCTCGCGCGTGCCGTCGCGGCGGCCCTGCTCGTAGCGCGCGAGCCACGCTTCGGCGAACCCGGGCGGCGGCGGCTCGGGGATGCGCGTGAAGCGGATCGCGACGGGATCGTCGACGAGCAGCTGCACGCCGGGCACGTGTCCGGCGGTGAGCGGCTCGAGCTCGATCACGCGGTCACTCTAAGCTGCCGCGCGTGGCCGACTTCCCGCTTCCAGGCTCGGGCCGTCCGGTCGTCGCCGTGCCCGCGCCGGGCGCCGGTCCCGGCTGGTGGGCGGGCGCGCCCGGCGTCGCGCTCGACGAGGACGGCACGTTCGTGGTCGGCTACCGCGTGCGGAACGGCCACGACGGCAACGACGAGACGGTCGTCGCGCGCAGCGAGGACGGCGAGACGTTGGTCACGGTCGCGACGCTCGACGAGCGCTACTTCGACGCGTTCGCGGTCGAGCGGCCGGCGGTCGTGCGCACGGACGACGGCCGCTGGCGGCTCTACGTCTGCTGCGCGACGCCGGGGACGAAGCACTGGTGGATCGGGCTGCTCGAGGCCGACGACCCCGCAGGGTTCGAGGGCGCGGACGTCCGCCGCGCGTTTCCCGGCGACGAGCGCACCGGCGTGAAGGACCCGCTCGTGCGGCGCGCCGGGAACGGGTGGGAGGCGTGGATCTGCTGCCACCCGCTCGACGTCGAGGACGAAGAGGACCGCATGACGACCGCGTACGCGACGAGCGCGGACGGCGTGGAGTGGGACGTGCACGGCACGGCGCTCGCCGGCCGGCCCGGGTTGTGGGACGCGCGTGGTGCGCGGCTGACGACAGTGCTCCCCGACGGCCGCGCCGCGTACGACGGGCGCGCGACGAAGGAGGAGAACTGGTCTGAGCGCACCGGGCTCGCCCGGCGCACAGGCGACGGCGGGCTCGAAGCGGTCGGCGACGAGCCGGTCGCGGACGTGCGCTACCTCGAGGCGCTGCCGCTGCCGGGCGGCGGGTACCGCATCTGGTACGAGGCGCGGCTCCCGGACGAGAGCCACGAGCTGCGCACCGAGCCCGTGCCCTAGAGCTCGTTCCAGGCGCGGCATACGGTGGCGACGTGGCGTGCGTCGGTGCCGCAGCAGCCGCCGACGATGTTCATCGCGCGCAGCTTCCCGCGCAGGCGACGTACGCGTCGGCCACCCAGTCGGAGCTCGGGCGCCACGTCGGCGTGTCCAGCACCGCGCCGACGCCCGCCTCGCGCGCGAACGCGAGGTACGGCGCGTAGTAGCGGCGCAGCGCGTCGGCGCCCTCGTCGCTCGCGAGCAGGTGGAAGGCCGCGAAGTGCGGCAGCTCGGCCATCCGAGGCGACGCTACGCAAGCAGGCCGAGGCGGGCAGCCTCGGCGACGGCGGCGGCGCGCGAGCCCTGGCCGAGCTTGTGGCGGATGTTCGCGACGTGGCGGTGCACGGTATGCGGGCTGACGACGAGCTGCTCGGCGATCTCGCGGTTCGAGAGCCCGCGCGCGACGAGCACGAGCACCTCGAGCTCGCGCGCGGACAGGTCGTGGTCCTCGTGGTGCGCCGGGGCCGGGCGCTCCTCGCCGACGAGGAACGAGCGCGCCGCGCGGATCATCGACGCGGCGTCGCCGCGCCACGGGAAGTGCTCCGTGCCGTCGAGCGGCACGAGCGTCCCGTGCGGCAGCGCCGCGGCGAGCTCGCGGCCGAGGTCGTACCGGATCACGCGGTCGTGGCGGCGGTGCAGCACGGCCGCGGGCGCCTCGACGCGCGTCGCCTCCTCGCGCACGTCGAGCGTGTAGACGAACTCGACGAGCAGCGTCGCCGTCGCCGCGTCGGCGGACTCACGCTGGTAGCGCGCGAAGCGCTCGCGCTCCGCGGCGTCCGCGCCCGGCACGAACACCTCCGCGAGCAGCCGCGAGCCGAGGCCCCAGTGCGAGCGCACGACGCCGGCGATCGACTCGCGCACGCCGGGCGACGCGATGTCCTGCCCGTTCGCGTATGGGCCGATGAGGAGCAGCCGCTCGACGCGCTCCGGGTGTCGCGCCGCGAGTGCGACGGCCGCGCAGCCCCCCGACGAGCCGGCGAGGAGCGTGAAGCGCTCGAGCCCGAGGTGGTCGACGATCGCGAGCAGCGCGTCGACGTCGCCGTCGAGCGTGAGGTCCGCGGCCGTGACGTCGCGATCCGAGAGGCCGATGCCGAGGCGGTCGAAGCGGACGAGCGTGAAGCCGGCGGCCAGCTCGTCCCAGAACTCGAGCACGTGCTCGTCGCGCTGCAGCGCGCCCATCCACCAGGGTGCGAGCACGAGCGGCGGCCCCTCGCCGCGCACCTCGTACGCGACGCGCCGGCCTGCAAACGGCATGAACTGGATCTCCGGTTGCATCGCCTTCGACCCTAGCGAGGCCGCTAGCCTCCGCCGAGTGTCGTGGTGGCGGGAGGGCGTGCTGTACCAGGTCTATCCGCGGTCGTTCGCCGACTCGAACGGCGACGGCGTCGGCGACCTGCGCGGGATCACCGCGAAGCTCGACTACCTCCAGTGGCTCGGCGTCAGCGGGCTCTGGCTCAGCCCGACGTTCCCGAGCCCGAACGCCGACTGGGGCTACGACGTCGCCGACTACTACGGCGTGCATCCCGACCTCGGCACGATGGACGACCTCGACGAGCTGGTCGCGGAGGGAAAGCGGCGCGGGATCCGGATCCTCCTCGACCTCGTCCCGAACCACACGTCGGACCACCACCCGTGGTTCACGGAGCACCCGGACTACTACCTCTGGCGCGACTCGGTGCCGAACAACTGGCGCTCGATCTTCACGAAATCGTCCGCGTGGCGGCACGACGCGCGGCGCGGCAAGTACTACCTCCACCTCTTCACGCCGCAGCAGCCCGACCTCGACTGGTGGAACCCGCAGGTGCGCGACGAGTTCGACCGCATCCTGCGCTTCTGGTTCGAGCGCGGCGTCGCCGGCTTCCGCATCGACGTCGCGCACGGGATCGTCAAGGACAAGGAGCTGCGCGACAACCGCGAGTACCAGCCGGGCGATCCGGCGTGGGTGAAGCGGCTCGGCCACTGGAACGACCGCTCGATGAACCAGACCGCGACCCACGAGGTGTTCCGCCGCTGGCAGCGGATCGCGCACGAGTTCAACGACAAGCCGATCCTCGTCGGCGAGACCGTCGTCACGGACGTCGACATGATGGCGACCTACTACGGCAACGGGCACGACGAGCTCGACCTCGCGTTCAACTTCGCGTTCGCGTACTCGGACTTCGACCTCCACGCGCTGCGCGGCGTCGTCGAGGAGACGGAGCGCGCGCTCCCGCCGGGCGCGTGGCCCGTGTGGACCGCGTCGAACCACGACACGAGCCGCGCGATGACGCGGTGGGCCGGCGGCGACGAGCGCAAGGCGCGCGCGATTCTCTTCCTGCTGCTCACGCTGCGCGGGACGCCGTTCCTCTACCAGGGCGAGGAGCTCGCGCTCGAGGACGGCGACGTGCCGCCGGACCGGATCCTCGACCCGGCCGAGCCGTCGCGCGACCCGAGCCGCACGCCGATCCCGTGGACGCGCTCGGGCGACGAGTGGCGCGATCCGTGGCTCCCGCTCGCGGACACGAGCCGCAACGTCGAGGACGAGCGCGCCGATCCCGGCTCGACGCTCCAGTTCGTGCGCGACCTGATCGCGCGCCGGCGGGCGTTCGTCGGCGAGCCGTACGAGACGCTGTCGAGCCGTGACGGCGTCTGGGCGTACCGCCGCGGCGAGACGACGCTCGCGCTCAACATGAGCGACGAGGAGGCCGACCACGACGGTCGGACGCTCGCGCCGTGGGAAGGTGCGATCCTGTGAGCGATGCACATCGTCCGACGGGTCACGTTCGAGACGACGGCTGACGGGGTCAGCGTCCTCGCGCTCGCCGACCACGAGGACGCGCGCGGGCGGACGCTCACGTTCCGGCGCGGCGACGGCGACGGGGCAGCGACCTTGACGACCGAATCGGGCGCCAGCGTCGTCGGCGGCGTGCGCGCGGAGATCGACGGCTGGCGCCTGCGTCTCGGGCTGACGCCCGAGGCCGCGGCCACGCTCGGGCTGCCCGAGGAGACCGAGCTCTTCCTCGAGCTCGCGCGGCAGGAGGCCGTCGAGCTGCGCGACGGGCTCGCGGCCGTGGGCCTCTAGTCGCCGAACTCGATCCGGCAGCCGCCGAACGCCTGCAGCACGCGGCCGCGGATCGCACCGTCCTCGGCGATCGCGAGCTCGACCGCGTGGAAGAGCGCGCCGCGATCCTCGGGCCGGCCGTCGCCCTCGGTCGTGATGCCGCGGTAGTCGGAGGCGAGGCCGGTGCCGCCGCCGCCCGACATGACGACGCGCACGCCGCGGTGCACGTGCTCGTCGAACGCGAGCCCGTGCGCGCAGCAGACGAGCCGCACGCCGTGCTCGGCGAGCAGCGCGAAGAACTCGTCCTCGTGCGGCCGGAACCCCCAGTCCTCGTGCGGCGCGTAGTGGCCGTCCATGTGCGGCGGCATGTGCATCAGCACGACGCGGTGCGGCTCGGTCGCGCCGCGCAGCGCCTCGTCGAGGAACGCGAGGTCCTCGGCGCGCGGCCCTTCGGCGTCCTCGCCGACGACGATATCGCCGACACGGCCGGGTGCGGCGCGGAGCGCGACGAAGCGCGTGTGGCCGTGCGCGAACGTGAAGCTCATCGGCCCGTGCACGCGTGCGAACGCGTCCGGCCCGCTCGGATCGTCGAGGTCGTGGTTGCCGACGACGCAGATGTTCGGGGCCCCGAGCGGCTCGACGAGCCGCAGGTAGTGCTCGTGCCGCCCGACCGTGCCCGGCCCGGCGAAGTCGCCGAGGTTCGCGAAGAACAGCGGCGCGGGATCGAGCGCCGCAACCTGCCGCACGAGCTGCGAATAGATCGCGTCGGCCGTCGGGTCGGGCCACGCGCCCGAGTCGCCGGCGACGACAAACCGGATCGGGTACGCGACGGGCGCCGCCTCGATCCGCTCGGCCATCCGGAGGTTGCGCGGCGTCACGTGAGCGGCGGCGGGCGGTGCGGGAGCTGGGACGACTGCACGAGCGACGTCGTCGTCTGCCCGTAGACGAGGAAGCGGTCGAGCACGCCGTCGAGCTCGTCGAGCGAGCGCAGGTGCACCTTGAGGAAGAAGCAGTCCTCGCCCGTGATGCGGTGGCACTCGGACACCTCCGGCATCGACGCTGCGAGCTCCTGGATCTTCGGCAGCTGCCGCGCGGCCGGCCGCACGCGCACGATCGCGGTGAGCGGGTAGCCGAGCGCGGCCGGGTCGATCTCGGCGTGGTAGCCGGTGATGACGCCGCCGCGCTCGAGCCGCTGCAGCCGCTCGCGCGTCGCGGGCGCCGAGAGGTTCACGCGCCGGCCGAGCGCCGCGAGCGTCAGCCGCGCGTCGGCGGCGAGCTCGGCGAGGATTCGACGGTCGGTCGCGTCTAGCGGCGTCGTTTCGACGGCCATCGTGAGGACACTCCTTCGGTGCAGGCCGAATCGGGTGGTTCTTCCTTCGATCGTCACTCTACGCCAAGCGGGGATCCGGACACACTTTCCACGTGGTCTCCGTCTCCGCGCTCCGGACGCGCACGGTGCGCCCGGAGGCGTACTTCGTCGGCAGCGCGGTGTTCCATTACCTCGGGCCGGCGTTCGCCGTGCTCCTGTTCGCCCGTGTCGACGTACTCGGCGTCGCGTGGCTGCGGATCGCCGCGGCCGCGGCGGTGTTCGCGGCGTGGCGGAAGCCGTGGCGCGCGCTCGCGCGGCTCGACCGCGACGGCCGCACCCTGATCGCGGCGCTCGGCCTCACGTTCGCCGCCATGAACGCGTGCTTCTACGTCGCGATCGACCGGCTGCCGCTCGCGACGGTCGCGGCGATCGAGTTCGTCGGCCCGATCGTGCTCGCGTTCGCCGGTGCGCGCGTGCCGCGCAACGTCGCGGCCGTCGTCGCCGCGTCGGCAGGTGTGTACCTCCTCACCCGAGTCACGTTCGCGGGCCGGCCGGCCGACGTCGCCTTCGCGTTCGCGAACGCCGCGCTCTTCACCGTGTACATCGTCCTCGCGCACCGGGTGTCGCGCCGCACGGAGGCGGGCGGCATCGACGGCCTTGCGGCGGCGATGCTCCTCGCGCTCGTCTTCGTGACGCCGATCGGCGGGTGGCAGGTCGTCCCGGTGCTCGGCGACCCGGTCGCGCTCCTCGCGGGCGTTGGCGTCGGCGTGTCGTCGTCGGTGATCCCCTACGTCTGCGACCAGCTCGCGATGGCCCGCCTGCCGCGTGCGACCTATGCGCTCTTCGTCTCGCTGCTACCCGCGACGGCGACGGTCGTCGGCGTCCTCGTCCTGCGCCAGCTCCCGACGGCGACCGATCTCGCCGGCATCGCGCTCGTGATGCTCGGCGTCGCGCTCCACCGGCCGCAGTCGGCCTAGGCCGCGCGGCCGACGATCTCGATCTCGCTGCCCTCGTAGCGGGTCTGCTCGATCGTCGTCACGTGCTTCATGAGCGCGAGCGAGGCGCGGTTCTCGGCGAGGATCGAGGCGCGGAAGCGCTGGATGCCGGCCGCGCGCGCGACGGCGGAGAGCGACTCCATCAGCGCCGTGCCGACGCCCTTGCCCTGCCACTCGTCGACGACCGCGAACGCGACCTCGGCGACCGAGCGGTCGTCGAGATCGCGCGCCAGGCGCGCGACGCCGATCGGCTCGCCTTCGGCATACGCGACGAGCACGTGCCGGCGCGCGTCGACCGTCGAGAGCAGCTCGAGCTCGCCGCGCGCGAGGCCGTTCTTCGCTGCGCCGAAGCGCAGGCGGCGCGACTGCGGCCCCATCCGGCTGAAGATCCCGCAGATGACGCTCGTGTCGCCGGAGCGTAGAGGCCGGATCGTGATCTCGCCCCCTCGCGTGCGAACCACCGTGGCGTGCATGTCGGTTCCAACTCCCTTCATGGCTCCAGTGTGAGATCGGCGGCCGCCCGGCGCGTCGGCCGCGGGGCCGATTCGCCTCGTCCCGACGAATGACTCATGGTCGCCCTCACGGGCGGGGTTGCGCTTCGCCGCGCTAGGCCATTTCCTCCGGCTGGCCCATTCGGGCCATTACGATTTCGGTGCATGGAGCAGGACATCCGCTTCTGCAAGGTGGACGGCCATCGCATCGCGTACGCGACGGTCGGCGACGGGCCGCTGCTGTTCTTCGGCGGCGGGCGCTGGGTCAGCCACCTCGAGGAGGAGTGGGAGGACGCGCAGTACCGCTCGTTCGTGGGCGAGCTCGCGCGGACGCACCGCGTCGTGCGCTTCGACCGACTCGGCGTCGGCCTGTCGGAACGCGACGTCGACGCACCCCCGACGACCGAGGGCGACGCGCGCGCGATCGCGACGGTCGTCGACACGTTCGGCGATGCGCCGGCGTCGTTCCTCGCCGCGTGCGCGGGTGCCCCCGGCGTCGTGCACTACGCGAGCGGCAGCCCCGAGCGCGTGCGGTCGGTCGTCTTCTTCGGCGCGTTCGCGAGCCGCCGCGACATCCCGCCGGAGAAGCGGCGCTCGCTCGTCGAGTTCGTCCGCACGAACTGGGGTCTCGGCTCGCAGCTGCTCGCCAGCGTGATCAACCCGCGCGCGACCGGCGACGAGACGATGGCGCTCGCCGCGTTCCAGCGCCGTGCCGCGTCGGCGAACGTCGCCGCCGCGCTGCTCGAGCTCGAGCTCGAGTCCGACATCGGCGGGCTGCTGCCGCGGGTGAGCGCGCCCGCGCTCGTCATGCACCGGCGCGGCGACCGCGCGGTGCCGATCGCCTGCGGACGCGAGGTCGCCTCGCTCCTGCCGACCGCGCGCTTCGTGCCGCTCACGGGCGAGGCGCACGCGCCGTGGCTCGACGACCGCGCCGAGACGCTGCGCGCCCTGCGCGCGTTCCTCGACGCCGGCGAGCCGGCCGAGGCGAACGGCGACTCGCCGCTCACGCGCCGCGAGACGGAGGTGCTGCGCCTCGTCGCAACGGGGCTCTCGAACCGCGAGATCGCGTCGTCGCTGATCGTGAGCGAGCACACGGTGCACCGCCACGTCGCGAACATCCTGCGCAAGCTCGCGCAGTCGACGCGCGCAGGCGCGGTCGCGCAGGCTGCGCGCGCCGGGCTGATCTAGCGCTCGAGGCGCCGCAGCGCGTCCGCGGGCGCACGGCCGCGAGCCTCGCTGCGTCCGAGCCCGGCTGCGTACGGCGCGGCCGCGGGGACCTCGAACGGGCCGACGAGCTTCTCGACCTCGGCGCGGATCAGACGCTCGAAGTCGGCGCGCCTGGGCGTCTGCCGGCGGATGCCGTGACGGAGCCGCAGCCCGCGCACCATGCGCGGCCATGGCGGAAGAAGCCGGCGGCGGCCTCGCGGTCGCGGCGCAGTGCCGGCTGCAGGTACGCGACCCGCGTGTCGAGCTCGTCCAGAACGCGGTCGCTCCTGCCGGCAAGGAGCTCGCGGGGCGGCGGCGCGGCCGGGAGGCCGAACATGCCCGGCGGTGAGTTGCCGCGAATCGCGGCGGGGAACGGCCGCTCGGTCGCCCACCGTACGAGAACGGGCCCGCCGAAGCGGGCCCGTGTCACCGAGGAAAGACGAGCGGCTGGCTCTTACTTGTCGTCCTCGGCTGCCTGTGCGGTCGTCACGTGCTGCAGCGTCACTACGCGCTCGCAGTTGACGACCTGATCCTGCTCGTTCGCGTTCAGGAACGCGACGTCGTGGTTGCCGGCGCCGCAGTCGAGGAAGTCGGTCTGATGATCGTTCGCGAGCGCGTGCAGCCGGTCGTTGCCGGGGCCGCCGAACTCGCGGTCGGCACCCGAGCCGACCCAGATCACGTCGCGGCCGTCGCCGCCCTCGATCGTGTCGTCACCGGGGCGTCCGCGCAGGACGTCCGGGCCGTCGCCGCCGCGGATGAAGTCGTTGCCGACGCCGCCGCGGATCTCGTCGGCGTTGTCGCCGCCCTCGACCGTGTCGTTGCCGGGCCCCGCCCACACGCGGTCGCGGCCGGCGCCGGCGAGAATCGCGTCGTCGCCCGCGAGGCCGGAGATCGCGTCGGGGCCCGGCGTGCCGACGAGCGAGTCGTTGCCCGGCGTGCCGACGATCCGGTTGACGTTGTGCGCCAGCGCGACGCCCGTCACCGTGAGCATCGCCACGAGTGCCGTAATGAGAAGCCTGCCCTTCATCGAGTCCGCACCTCCTGGGTTCAGAACTTGGTGCTCCTCTTATCTCCGGCGCGGGTTGCGCGACCGTTCGCGGGCGCGAAGCATTCCGTGAAGAAACGTAAAAGGCGCTTTACGTTGCGCTTACGGCGAAGATCGCCTCGCGCAGCGTCTGGCTCTCCGGAGCCGTTGCCAGCGCCAGAACGGGGATCGGCCGGCCGCCCGCCCACGAGACGGAGATGTAATCGCCGACCATCGCGCCGAGGCCGCCGTCGGCGAGCCAGGCGAGCGGCATCGACTGCGGCGAGAGTCGCCGCGGCGAGCTCCAGCGGCCGTTCGTCGACGTGATGAGCCACGCGTCGAGGCCGCGGCAGCTCCGGAGCGCGCAGCCGTCGGGCTGCGGCAGCGTGTAGTAGACGACCGCCGAACGCGTGCCCTCCGTGTCGATCGCCGGCACGACCGCGTCCGTGCGCGCGAGCGGGTTGCCGGTCGGCAGGCGGATCGGCGGCGCCCACGTGACGCCGTCGCGTGACAGCGCGAGCACGACGTCGGTCGCGTCGCAGTCGGCGCGGAAACGGCAGTCGCTCCACACCGCGCGGATCGCGCCGGTCGGGTCGACGTCCGCGGAGACCAGCGGCGGCGCGCGCAGACCGAGCGTGTCCTGGCCGTCGCGCACGGCGACCCGGGTCGCGGACGAGAACGTCGCCGCGCCGTCGGTCGAGCGCGTCGCGCCGATCCAGTCGCCGCCCGTGTCGGCGAACGCGCCGAAGACGGTGAAAAGCACGACGAGGTCGCCGTTCGGCCGCACGACGGGCGCGGCGCCGTTCACGAACGCGCCCGCGGGGAGCCCGGCGCGCGAGCCGAACGCATCGCCCCACGTCGCGCCGCCGTCCGTCGAGGCGCGCGTCATGATCGTCCCGTTGCCCGTGTCGAGGTACGAGATGTAGCAGCGGCCGCGGAACCTGCTCGCCGCGCCGTTGTCGCACACGACCCACTCCTTGTCGTAGTCCGTCTCCGCGTTCGGCGCGATCGCGACGACGACCGGCGGGCTCCACGTCTGCCCGTCCGGCGAGCGCACGACGTACACGTCCACCGACGCCGACGTCAGCGCGAGGAAGCCGATGATCCACGTGCGGTGCACGGCGTCGTAGGCGACGACGGGGTCGCTCACGGCCGGGAACGCGAGCTCGAGCGCGCCGCTGCGCCACGTGCGTCCCGCGTCGCGCGTGACCGCCCAGCCGACGCCGGCTGCGCCGCCTCCGCCGAGCCGGCCGATCTGGAACGCCGCGACGACGGTGCGGCCGAACGCGAAGCTGTCGGGCTCGACCTCTGTCTCGTGCGCGGCGCGGAAGTCGGTCGTCTGGTCGCGCGAGAGCTGTCGCGCAACCGTCTCGCAGTCGGGCGCCACGCCGTCGGCGAGGTCGGCGAGCACGAGGTCGACGCCGGTGCCGCAGGCGATCGCGTCGACCGAGCCGTCGAACGGCGACACGACGCGGTCGTTGCCGCCGCGCGCCTCGATCGCGTCCGCGCCGGCCTGCGGACGGATCAGATCTGCGAGCGGCGTGCCCGCGAGGCGGTCCGGTCCCGGCGTGCCGTCCAGGGTCTTGCCCCACACGGCCGACGGCGCAAGGAGCGCCGCGAGCGCCGCGCAGACGGCGGCGAGCTGCGCGAGGCGGGACACCTCGCGGCGAATGTACTAGATGAGTGTCGCGATCTCGATCGAGACGACGGCCTCGGGCCGCACGAACCGGCCGCCCAACACGGGCCAGTCCTCGTGCGCGGTGCGCACTGCGCGCATGACCGCGGTCGCCGCGTCGCGTGCCGACTGCGCGTCGGGGTACGCACCGACGTCGAGCTTCACGCCGTTCTCGAGCTGGACGACGACCGCGTAGGTCGCGACCGGCGGTGCCTCGACCGGGTACGGCACGGGGTCGGGTGCCGTCGGCGGCCCGGGGAGCACCACGACGGCCTCGGGCGTCTCGACGAACGGGGCCACCGCGACCGGCTCGGGGACCGCCACCGGAGCCGGGTCGAGGGGCATCGGGTCGGGAGATGCACCGAGGTGGAACGACGGGGTCTGGAGCTCGTAGAGCGGCGCCGGCCCGGGCGCGGCCTCGACGACCGGCTCGGGTGCGGGGGGTGTCGCGACGGGCGCGGGCGGCGCGGTCGGCGCCTGCTCGTCGAGCTTCGCGAGGTCCTCGGCCGACACGAGGCCGAGCTCGACCACGAGCTCCTCGAGCGGGCGTCCGGTCGCGGCCTGCTGGGCCATCGCCGACGAAAGCTGGGGGAGCGTGACGAGCCCCATCCGCAGGAGGCGGGTCGTGAGCGGCGGCGGTCCGGTCAGCGCGGGCGAGTCGCCGCTCGGGGGCGCCTCGAGTCCCGGCTCCTGCCCGGGGACGAGGCCGCCCGGGGGCGGGCTGAGCGGGGGCTCGATCGTCTCCGGGAGGTTCATGCCTCCTTCATCGGCCGCGAGGGCCTCCGACTGAAGGCTACGAATGTTGCGATTCGGTGTGAATCCACTCCAGGATCCGCTCGGCGACGGCCTCGCCGCGATCCTCCTGCAGGAAGTGGCCGGCCCCCTCGACCGGATCGGCGAGCTCGGCCCGCGGCAGGAGCTCGGCCATCACCTCGGCTGCGCGGCGCGAGAAGATCGGGTCGGAGTCCGAAAACAGCACGAGTGCAGGCTTTTCCCAGTGCCGCAGGCGCTCGCGGACCTCCAGCATGACCGGCGCCGACGGGTGGTCGGCCGACGTCGCGACGAGCTCGGGGAAGGCGACGATCCCGACGCGCGACTCCGGCACCGGGAACGGCGCGTCGTAGCCCGCGATCACCTCGTCGCCCGCCGGCTGGACGAGCGAGATCCGGATCAGCTGCCCGGCGACGATCTCGGTGCCGACGCGGCGCATGAACGCCTGGAACCTGAGCCACTCGTCGTTCGGCGCGCGGGCGCCGATGCCGGTGTTGAGGACGACGAGCCGGTCGATCCGCTCCGGCCGCTCGAC
>JBKPLI010000180.1:0-13073 GCA_046731555.1 Actinomycetota bacterium
CCCCCCCCCCCCCCCCCCCACCACCCCACGGCTTAATTGTCGTCGGCAGCGTCAGATGTGTATAAGAGACAGGCTCCTCGCAGCGGTCGTCGAGGGGCTGAGACGCGCGCCGCTGCCGTTCGACGGGTCGGCGCCGCCGCACGGGCTCGGCATCGCCGGGAGCGACCGGCCGGCCGCCGTCGCGTACGCGCTGTGGGAGCAGCTCACGTCGCATCCGGTGCTGATCGCGGAGGCGCTCGTCGTCGCGGCCGCGGCGGCCGCGCTGCCGTACGCACGCGGCCGCGGGCCATGGCCCGCTGCGATCTTCGGCGCAGCACTCCTCGCAGGGACGGCGCTGGTAGCGCCCGCGGCCGCCTTCTTCCCGCTGCTCGCGGCCGCCTGGGTGACGGCCGCCGTCCTTGCCGTGGAACCGACGAATTAGACTGCTTCGCCGGGGTACACCCGGTCGAGTGAGCGTCCTCCGCACCATCGAATCGAAACTGGAGTCCCTCTTCGAGGGCGTGTTCGGCCGTGCCTTCAGGACGAACGTCCAGCCGGTCGAGCTCGCCCGGAAGCTCGTGAAGGAGATGGACGACCACCGCAACGTGTCGGTGTCGCGCGTCTACGTCCCGAACGAGTACTCGATCTACCTCTCCGCGCCCGACCGCGAGCAGTTCTCGAACTACGAGGAGAGCCTCTGCGACGAGCTGCAGGACTACCTCGCCGAGCACGCGCGCCGCGAGAGCTACGTGCTGCTGACCCCGCCGCGGGTGAAGCTCGAGACCGACGAGGACCTCGACGTCGGCGTCTTCGGGATCGCGACGCGGCTCGTCCAGGGCCAGAAGCGCGAGCAGGGCGAGCCCGAGACGCAGCCCGAGCCGGGCGCGACGATGGTCTACAAGCCGGTGCAGCAGCCGACCGAGGCGGCCTCGGCCGTCGAGCTCGGCGTCGCGCGCGAGGTGGTGACCCTGTCCTGGAACGGCCAGCGCCACGAGGTGACGAAGCGGCGCGCGGTGATCGGCCGTTCGAAGGACTGCGACATCCAGGTGCCCGACCCGAACGTCTCGCGACGCCACGCCGAGGTCCGCCAGGAAGGCGCAACCTACTGGCTGATCGACCTCGACTCCACGAACGGGGTCGAGGTGCACGGCAAGCGCGTCAAGCGACTGAAGCTGGAGGACGGGAGCCGCTTCACGATCGGCTCGACGGAGATCGTGTTCGCGCGGGAGCAGGAGTAAGTGGCGCCTATCGTCGGGTCGGTCGAGGTCGAGACGGCCCTCCTCCTCCTGAAGATCGGGTTCCTCGTGCTGCTGTACCTCTTCATCTGGCGGATCGTGCGCTCGGCCGCGCGCGACCTGCGCCTGCCGCAGGAGTCGATGATCCTCGCGCCGCAGCAGGCGGCCGGCCTCGTGCCGCAGCCGCGCTCGCGCGAGCTCGCGCACCTCGTCGTGCTCGCGAGCCCGGCGCTCGGCGAGGGCGACGTGTACACGGTCGACTCGTCGCCCCTCACCGTCGGGCGCGGCGCGAACAACGACGTCTCGATCACGAGCGACGAGTACGCCTCCGCGCGACACGCGCGCTTCGAGCCGCGCCGCGACGGCATCTACGTCGAGGACATCGGCTCGACGAACGGCACCTTCGTGAACGGCATCCGCCTCACGCGAGAGCGCCGCCTGACGCCCGGTGACGTCGTGCGGATCGGGGAGACCGACCTGAGGTTCGAGCCGTGAAGCTCGGACAGAGCGCGGTCCGCTCGGACCCCGGCCGCAAGCGCCGGCACAACGAGGACTCCTACGTCTGCCGGCCGCCGCTGTTCGCGATCGCGGACGGCATGGGCGGCGCCCAGGCGGGCGAGATCGCGTCGGAGCTCGCCGCCGGTGCGCTGCGCGAGTCGGACGTGAACGGAGGAGGCGAGCCCCGGGTCGTCGAGCTGATCCAGGAGGCGAACCGCCGCGTGCACGAGCGCGCGTCGACCGACGCGTCGACGACCGGGATGGGCACGACGATGACGGTCGCGCTCGTCGAGAGCGACGGCCGGGTCACGATCGGCCACGTCGGCGACTCGCGCGCCTACCGCCTCCGCGACGACCGCCTCGAGCAGCTGACGGACGACCACTCGCTCGTCGCCGAGCTCGTGCGCCGTGGCGAGCTCTCGCCGCAGGAGGCGGAGGTGCACCCGCAGCGCGCGGTGATCACGCGGGCGCTCGGCACCGACCCGGACGTGGACGTCGACGCCTTCTCCGTCGAGGCCGAGCCCGGCGACGTCTACCTCATCTGCTCCGACGGTTTGTCCGACATGGTCGACGCGGGCAGCCTGGAGGAGATCGTTCGTCGCTACCGTGGCGACCTCGACCAGGCGGCGCGGGCGCTGGTCCAGGCGGCGAACAAGAGCGGCGGCGAGGACAACATCACCGCGATCCTCTTCGAGGTCGTCGCCGACGAGGCTCCGTCGAACGACGGGCCGGACCAGCCCACGCAGGAAGCCGCCGTGACGCTCCCGACCCGCGACTTCGACGAGGAAGACACGCTGCATCCCGAGGATCACGTGCAACCGCCGCCGCCCGCACCCACGGCCGTCGACACGATGGTCGTGGCACCCGGCGAACTCGACACCGGCGACACCGCCGCGGCGCCGGCCGTGCCCGCCGCGGAGGAGGCACGGGTGTCGTTCTGGCGGCGGCTGCTCGTCCTGCTCGTGATCGCAGCCCTCGTCGCATTGATCGTGGTGCTCGTCGTCTGGGGGCTGGCCCGCTGAGCCTGCGGAACCGCGAGCTGCTCTACCTGCTCGCCGTCGGTGTCTTGACCGGGCTCGGATTCGCGAGCGTCTACATCGCCCGCCAGGCGGTCGTCTCCTGGGGCTCGCTCGCGTACGCCGGGTTCTTCATCGCGCTCTTCCTCGGCGCACACGTCGTCGAGCGCTACACCGTCCCGTACGCCGACCCGTACCTGCTGCCGATGACCGGCGTGCTGACGGCGCTCGGCCTGACGGAGATCTACCGCCTCGGCGAGACCGACGCGTTCCGGCAGGGCTGGTGGATGGTGATCGGGCTCGTGCTGTTCGCGCTCGCGCTGATCCGGCTGCGACGCGACTACCGCATCCTCGAGTCGTACAAGTACCTCTTCGGCATCGGCGCGATCGTGCTGCTCTTCCTGCCGTCGTTCCCCGGCCTCGGCACGACCGTGAACGGCGCGCGGCTGTGGGTGCACATCGGCTCGTTCCGGTTCCAGCCCGGCGAGCTCGCGAAGATCTTCCTCATCGTCTTCCTCGCGGGGTACCTGCGCGAGAAGCGCGAGGTGCTCGCGCAGGGACGGCTGAAGGACGTCGGCCCGCTGCTCGTGATCTGGGGTGGAGCGATGCTCGTGCTCGTCCAGACGAACGACCTCGGCTCGGCGCTCCTGTACTTCGGGATCTTCCTCGCGATGCTGTACATCGCGACGGCGCGGGTGTCGTACGTCGCCGTCGGCCTCGCGCTGTTCGTCGGCGCCGGCTTCGTCGCGTACCGCTCGATCGCGCACGTGCAGGACCGCGTGACGATCTGGATCCAGCCGTGGACCGACCACAAGGTGCTCTGCGCTCAGACCGGCACGCTCGCGCTCAGGCAGGATTGCGAGAGCTACCAGCTCGTGAAGTCGCTGTACTCGATCGGCAACGGCGGCTTCGCCGGCGCGGGGCTCGGCAAGGGCACGTTCACGACCACCGAGGGCCAGCCCTTGATCCCGTTCCTCAACACGGACTTCATCTATTCGGCGCTCGCGCAGGAGCTCGGGCTCGTCGGCGCGGCCGCGCTGCTGCTCGTGTTCATGCTCTTCGTCGCGCGCGGGATGAAGATCGCGCTGCAGGCCGGCGACGGCTTCTCGAAGCTGCTCGCCGCCGGCCTCACGTTCGGCTTCGCGCTGCAGACGTTCATCATCGTCGGCGGCGTGCTCCGGCTGATCCCGCTGACCGGGATCACGCTCCCGTTCGTCTCCTACGGCGGCTCGTCGGTGGTCGCGAACTTCCTGCTCTTAGCCGGGCTGCTGCTCGTCTCGAACCGCGCCAACGCGCCCTCGTCGTGAACCGGCAGATCTCACGCATCGCGCTCTTCTCGCTGCTGATGATGGCGGCGCTCATCGTCGCGACCACGTACTGGCAGACGTGGGCGTCGGCGGGCCTCGCGGACCGGCAGGACAACGCGATCCAACGCGTTGCGCAGTTCAAGATCAAGCGCGGCCGGATCTTCACGGCGGACGGCACGCTGATCGCGACGAACGTGAAGGTGAAGCGCGGCGGACAGACGCTCTACTTCCGCCGCTACCCGACGAAGGGGCTCGCGTCGCACGTCGTCGGATACTCCACGCAGCAGCGCTCGCGCGCCGGCCTCGAGCGGTCCGAGAACGCGTACCTCACCGCGTCGAACGCGAACCTCGGCACGGTCGTCGACAAGCTCACCGACCGGCTGAGCGGCCGCACGATCGTGGGCAACGACGTGTACCTCACGATCGTCACGCGCGCGCAGCGCGTCGCCGAGTCGCTGCTGCGCGGCAAGTGCGGCTCGGCCGTCGTGCTCAACCCGAAGACGGGCGGCGTGTACGCGATGGCGTCGTCGCCGACGTTCGACCCGAACCTGATCGAGAAGCCGAATGGGTTCCAGCGCATCCTCAACTCGCGCTCTGCGGCGTGCCGGGGCACGTCGCCGCTCTTCAACCGCGCGACGCAGGGCCTCTATCCGCCCGGCTCGGCGTTCAAGACGGTGACCGCTGCGGCCGCGCTCGACTCCGGCGCGTACACGCCCGACTCGAAGTTCTACGACCCGGGCTACTGCGAGGAGTACGGCAAGCGCGTCTACAACGCCGGCAACCCGGACCAGAACGGGCCGGAGCAGTTCGGCAACGTGAACCTCGTCACCGCGTACGAGCACTCGATCAACGCCGTGTTCTGCGACATCGGGAAGAAGATCGGCGCCGCGAAGATCCTCGACAAGGCGAAGGACTTCGGCTTCTACGCGGCGCCGCCGCTCGAGACGCCGAGCGACGCACGCTCACCGTCGGGCCTCTACAACCGCACGCGGCTCTACGACCCGAAGAACCCGAACGCGCAGGTCGACCCGGGCCGGCTCGCGTTCGGCCAGGAGCGCCTGCTCGCGACGCCGCTGCAGATGGCGATGGTCGCTTCGGCGGTCGCGAACAACGGCACGCTCATGCAGCCGCACGTCGTGAAGGAGGTGCGCTCGTCGAGCGGCAAGGTCGTCGTGCGCGTCCGGCCGAAGAAGATGTCGCAGGCGATGAAGCCGGAGACGGCGGCCGCCCTGACGGACATGATGGTCAAGGTGGTGCAAGGCGGAACCGGCACCCACGCGCAGATCGACGGGATCACGGTCGCGGGCAAGACCGGTACGGCCGAGACCGGCAGGGACCGCGTGTACACGGCGTGGTTCATCTTCTTCGCACCGGCAGAGAACCCGAAGGTCGCGGGCGCGGTCGTCGTCGAGAACCAGCTCAACGGCTTCGGCGGCACCGTCTCCGCGCCGATCGCGAAGCAGCTCATGGAGGCAATCCTGCGCCCCGCGTCGAAAGCCAACCCGTAGACGTATGGCCACGACCGACACCCTCCTCAACCGCGTCTTCGACCGCCGCTACGTGATCCGGCGCAAGCTCGGCTCCGGCGGCATGGCCGACGTCTACCTCGCGGAGGACCAGGAGCTCGGGCGCCGCGTCGCGCTCAAGATGCTGAACGACCGGCACGCCGCGGACGACCAGTTCGTCGAGCGCTTCCGCCGCGAGGCGCAGAGCGCGGCCGGGCTCAACCACCCGAACATCGTCTCGATCTTCGACCGCGGCCACGCCGAGGGCACCTACTACATCGCGATGGAGTACCTGGACGGGCGCACGCTGAAGGAGCTGCTCGTCCGCAACGGCCCGACTCCGGTGCCGATCGCGATCGACTACGCGCGGCAGATCCTCGGCGCGCTGTCCTTCGCGCACCGCAACGGCATCGTCCACCGCGACATCAAGCCGCACAACATCGTCGTCGGCACCGACGGCCGCCTCAAGGTGACGGACTTCGGCATCGCGCGTTCGGGCGCCTCGCAGATGACGGAGGCGGGCTCGATCGTCGGCACCGCGCAGTACCTCTCGCCCGAGCAGGCGCGCGGCGCGCCCGTCGACCCGCGCTCGGACCTCTACTCGCTCGGCATCGTCATGTACGAGATGCTCACCGGCCACGTCCCGTTCACGGGCGACACGCCGGTCGAGATCGCGATGAAGCACCTGTCGGCGGTCCCCGAGCCGCCGTCGAAGCTGCGAGACGGCATCCCGCACGACCTCGACGCGGTCGTGATGCGCGCGCTCGCGAAAGATCCGGAGCAGCGGTACGGCTCGGCCGAGGAGATGGACGCGGACCTCGCGCGCGTCGCGCGCGGCGTCGCCGTGTCGTCGAAGACCGAGGAGGCGATGACGCAGGTGCTCTCGGGCGTGGGCGTCGCCGCCGCGCCGACGATGGTCACGCGGCCGCGCGCCGTCACGCCGCCGCCGGCGCCGCCCGCCTACCGCTCGCCCGGCTACTACGACTACGAGGAGCCGCCGCCGTCGCGGCGCATCTGGCCGTGGCTCCTCGGCGCCCTCGCGATCGGCATCCTCGCGGTCGCGGGCTACCTGCTCTACGACCAGATCCAGGACCAGCTGAACGCCAACAAGCCGGTCGCGGTGCCCGACGTGCGCCTGCTGGAGGAGGACCTCGCGACGCAGCAGATCCAAGGCGCCGGGCTGAACGTGCGCTCGAAGAGCGGGCCCAACGGCTCGGTCCCGCGCGGCTCCGTCTTCGCGCAGAGCCCCGAGGCCGGCGACCGGATCGCGAAGGAGTCGACGGTCACGATCTGGGTCTCGACCGGCAAGCCGCAGGTGCTCGTGCCCGACCTGAAGGGCCATCCGCTCACGGACGCGATCGCCTCGATCACCGCCGCCGGCCTGAATCCGCGCATCTTCTACGTGCACTCGACGGCGCCCGAGAACACCGTCGTCGCGCAGGTCCCGGCCGCGGGCGACCGCGTGCTGAAGGGGACGCGCGTGCGCATCAACGTCTCGAAGGGGCCGCGGCCCGTCGCCGTGCCGAGCGTCGTCGACCAGCCGTACGCGAACGCGGCCGGCGCCCTCCAGGGGGCGGGATTCACGGTCACGCGCGTCGACGTCGACTCGGACAAGCCGAAGGGCGTCGTCGTGACGCAGGAGCCGTCCGCCGGGACCGAGGTGGCGAAGGGGACACAGGTCACCCTGTCGGTGTCCAAAGGCCCGCAGACCTCGCAGGTGCCGCCCGTGATCGGTCAGACGCAGGCGGACGCGGAGTCGTTGCTCAAGGGCGCGAAGTTCACGGTGAACGTCGTCGACCAGGAGGTCACCGACCCGAGCCAGGACGGCGTCGTCCTCGACCAGAGCCCGGCGGGCGGCGCGCAGGCGAAGCCGAACGCCGAGGTGACGATCACCGTCGGGCGGCTCGCCCAGACGCCGACCGACACGACGACCTCGCCCGCGCCGCCCGAAGCAACCCCGTGAACCGACCCCGGCGGCGGATCGCGGTCCTCCTCGGCGGCCGCTCGAGCGAGCACGAGATCTCACTCGCCTCCGCGCAGAGCGTCATCGACGCGCTCGCTGAGCGCCACGACGTGGTCACGGTCGAGATCGCCCGCGACGGCAGCTGGGCCCTCGGCCGCGGCGAGGAGCGGCCGTCTTTACCGAACGTGGTCCCGGACCAGGTTCCGTTAAGAGACGGTAAGGAGCTCGAGCCGGCCGCGAACCGGCTGCCCGACCGCGGCGTGTCGGCCGCGCTCGCCGAGGTCGACGTCGTCTTCCCCGTGCTCCACGGGCCGTTCGGCGAGGACGGGACCGTGCAGGGGCTGCTCGAGATCGCGAACCGGCCCTATGTCGGCGCGGGTGTGCTCGCGTCGGCACTCTGCATGGACAAGGACGTCTTCAAGTCGGTCATGCGCGACAACGACGTGCCCGTCACGCGCAACATCACGCTGCGCACCGGCGACGACGCGCGCAACCCGTACGGCTACCCCGTGTTCGTGAAGCCCGCGCGGCTCGGCTCGTCGGTCGGGATCACGAAGGCGCACGACGACGACGAGCTGCGCGCGGCGGTCGAGCTCGCGTTCCGCCACGACGAGAAGGTGCTCGTCGAGGAGTTCGTGTCGGGAATCGAGGTCGAGGTCGGCGTGCTCGGCAACCGGCGGCCGATCGCGTCGCTCCCGGGCGAGATCGTCGTCACGCACAACGAGTGGTACGACTTCCAGGCGAAGTACGACGAGGGCGAGATGGACCTCGTGGTGCCCGCGCGCATCGAGCCCGAGCAGATCGAGCGCGCGCAGGAGCTCGCGGTGCGCGCGTTCGTCGCGACGGACTGCGACGGCATGGCGCGCGCGGACATGTTCGTGCGCGACGACGGCGAGGTGCTCGTCAACGAGCTGAACACGATCCCCGGCTTCACCGAGACGAGCGTTTACGCGAAGCTGTTCGAGGCGTCCGGCATCCCGTACGCGGAGCTGCTGGACCGGCTCGTCGAGCTCGGCGTCGAGCGCTGGGAGCGCCGGCGCGACCTGCGGTACTAGACGGGCTCGGGCTCGAAACCGGGCGGCGTCTCCGGCACGGAAGCCCGGCGCAGCGGCACGTCGCGCAAGAACCACGTGAGGAGGAACGCGCAGACCGCGATCCCGCCGGCGGCGAGGAAGACCGGGTGGAGCGCCGCCGCGAACGCGTCCTCGAACGCCATCCGCAGGGGCGCCGGCAGGGCGCGGATCGCGGCTGGGTCGTTCGTCGACGGCAGCCGCGCGTTCGACGGCAGGCGCGACGCGAGCTCGACCGCAAGGCGGTTCGAGAAGATCGACCCGAACACGGCGACCCCGATCGAGCCGCCGATCTGGCGGAAGAGCGTCGAGCCCGAGGTCGCGACGCCCATGTCCTTCGGGTCCACCGAGTTCTGCGCGGCGAGCACGAGCACCTGCATCACCATCCCGAGCCCGAGGCCGAGCACCATCGCGAAGCCGACCGCGATCCAGATGCTCGTGCCGGCGTGCAGCAGCGAGAGGAGGAAGAGGCCGAGCGCGGTGATCGCCGTGCCGATGATCGGGAACGGCCGGTAGCGGCCGTAGCGCGTGATCAGCTGACCGCTCAGGATCGACGTGATCAACAAGCCGGCCATCAGCGGCGTGAGCAGCAGTCCGGATTCCGTCGGGCTCGCGCCCTTCGTGATCTGCAGGTAGAGCGGCAGGTACGTGACCGCGCCGAACAGCGCGAAGCCGATGATGAAGCCGATCGCGCTCGTGACGGAGAACGTGCGGTTGCGGAAGAGCGACAGCGGCACGATCGGCTCGGCGGCGCGGCTCTCGACGAGCACGAAGAGGGGGATCAGCACGAGGCTCGCGACCATGAGCGAGACGATCTGCCACGAGCCCCACGCGTATGTCGTGCCGCCGAGGCTCGTGAAGAGCACGACCGACGTCAGCGCCGCACCGAGCACCACAGCGCCGAGGTAGTCCATCGCGTGC
Source organism: Actinomycetota bacterium (assembly GCA_046731555.1). GTDB lineage: Bacteria > Actinomycetota > Thermoleophilia > Gaiellales > Gaiellaceae > PALSA-600. The sequence goes on from JBKPLI010000180.1 coordinate 9,495, forward strand.
TGCCGTTGGATCGACCGCGCGTGAAACGCGACCGCGATCACGCCGAACGCGAGCAGGCCGATCGGCAGGTTCACGTAGAAGATCCAGCGCCACGACAGGTTGTCGACGAAGAAGCCGCCGAGCAGCGGGCCGATCACGGTCGACACGCCGAACACGCCGCCGAAGTAGCCCTGGTACCGGCCGCGCTCGCGCGGCGGGATGATGTCGCCGACCACCGCGAGCGTCGTCACCATTAGGCCGCCGGCGCCGAGCCCCTGCAGCGCGCGGAACGCGATCAGCTGCCCCATGCTCTGGCTCAGCCCGCACAGCGCCGAGCCGACGAGGAAGATCACGATCGCGACCTGCAGGACGAGCTTGCGACCGTAGAGGTCGCCGAGCTTGCCGTACAGCGGGCCGGCGACGGTCGACGCGAGCAGGTATGCGGTGACGACCCACGACAGGTGCTCGAGCCCGCCGAGCTCGCCGACGATCGTCGGCAGCGCGGTCGACACGATCGTCTGGTCGAGCGACGCGAGCAGCAGGACGAGCAGCAGCGCGGTGAAGATCAGCCGCACGCGGGGCGCGCGCTCGGTGACAGGCGCGTCAGTCACCCGCGAGGTCCACGGCTCTCGGCGATGCGGTCGAGCAGCGGCAGCGCACGGGCGAGCGTCTGCCGCTCGGCCTCGCTCAGCGCCGCGAGCCGCGCGGCAAGCGTCGCGGTCCGCCGTGCGACGAGCTCCTCGAGGAGCTTCGCGCCCGCGCGGGTCAGGGTCACGTTCACGGCGCGGCGGTCGTCGGGATCGGCCGCGCGCTCGACCCAGCCGCGCCCCTCGAGGCGCGAGACGAGCACGGTCATCGTCGGCTGCGCAACGTGCTCGAGGCCCGCGAGCTCGGTGATGCGGTGCGGACGCTCGCGGAGCGTCGCGAGCACGGACAGCGACGTCCGGCTGACCTCGGCCGTCTCGCGGCTCAGCGCGCGCGAGAGCCTGCCGACGCTCCGTCCGAGGGAGTCCGCCAGCTCGCCGAGCGCCGCGTCGATCGTCGCCGTGGTTGCCACGGCAGAAGCATAGCATGGCTATATATTGCGGCCGGGCGACTGAGCTACGACGTGCGCACCTCGTTCACGTGCGCCCGGTCGTAGCCGTCGCCGAGCTGCGTGATCCAGACGAGGTAGTAGCGGTACGGCCCCTTCGTGATCGCGAACTGCGCGCCCGCCGAGCCGACCTGCTTTGACGCGGCCACCGTCGCCGGGAACGAGGTCGCCGAGCTGCCGGCCTTGATCACCGCGGTGAACCCCGGCGTGTCCGTTACGACGCCGAGCCTGCCGAGCGTCACGGGCTTGCCCGCGTCGAGGACGAGGCCCACGCCGGACTTGCCGATCGACGCGAGGCTGCTGCGGTAGGTCTCTGTCGTCCAGTACGTCGAGGTGCTGCCGTCGGTCGCCTTCGGCGCGTCGGCGTCGTGCTCGCCGCCCGTCCCGTCGGGGTCGTAGGCGGTGAGGCCGCGGAGCTTCAACGTCGTGGCGCCGCCGCCGCTCGGCGGCGGGGTCGCGCCGCCACCTCCGTTCCCGTCGTCGCGCGTCAGCGCGTACCCGACGACCGCCGCCACCGCGGCGAGTGCGAGCAGCGCCAGCACGATCGCCAGGATCGGCACGCGCCGGCGTCTCCGCGTCGCGGCACCCCGTCGCGGACGCCGCTGCGGCTTGATGATCGCCGTCTCGCCGCCGTTCCGCACCTCGGCGAGGCAGTCGGTGAGCTCGTGGCAGAACTCGTCCATCGACTGGAAGCGGTCGACGGCGTCCTTCGCCATCGCCTGCATGACGGCCGCCTCGAGGCGCGGCGACACGTCGGGCCGCTTGTCGCGCACGGTCGGCGGCGGCTCGCTGATGTGCCGCATCGCGACCGCGACGAAGTTCTCGCCCTTGAACGGCACCTCGTTCGTCAGCAGCTCGTAGAGGACGACGCCGAGCGAGTACACGTCGGTGCACTCGTCGACGCGCTGGCCCTGCGCCTGCTCGGGCGCGATGTAGTCTGACGTGCCGAGCACGGTGCCGGTCTGCGTCATGCCGCGCTTCACGTCGAGCGAGCGCGCGATGCCGAAGTCCGTCACCTTCGCCTGGCCGTCGCCGTTCAGCAGCACGTTCTGCGGCTTCACGTCGCGGTGCACGAGCCCGTTCTGGTGCGCGAACGAGAGCGCGCGCGCGACCTGGATCGCGAGCTCGAGCGCCGTCTGAACGGGGATCCGCCCCTCGCGCTCCAGCATCTGCTTCAGGTTGTCGCCGCGGACGTACTCGAAGACGATGAACTGGCGTCCCGCGTGCTCGCCGCGGTCGATGACGGTGACGATGTTCGGGTGCGAGAGCGCGGCGACCGAGCGCGCCTCGTGCCGGAAGCGCTGCACGTACTCGTCGTCGTCCGAGTAGTGCTGGTGGAGGATCTTGAGCGCGACCTTCCGGTCCAGCAGGCGATCGTGAGCGCGGTAGACGCTCGACATGCCTCCTGCACCGACGAGCTCCTCGAGCTCGTAGCGCTCCGCCAACACCTCGCCGACCATGCGTTCTCGCTGTACCCGCGCACGGCTTCGATAAGCCGCGGACGAGCGCCTGCAGCCTAGCCCGTGGTGCGGGCGCGGTACCGGCGCACCGCGAGCGGCGCCGCGACCGCGATGAGGCCTACGCACCAGGCGAACGAGCACAGCACGGGGTGCTGCAGCGGCCAGGCGGCGTCGGCCGGCACCGCGGTCGGGTTCCCGAACAGGGTGCGCGTGGCCGCGACGACCGTGCTGACCGGGTTCCAGCTCGCGATCGCCTGCAGGGCGGGCGGCAGGCCGTCGAGCGGGACGAACACGTTCGAGAGGAACGTCAGCGGAAAGATCACGGCGAACGCGATGCCCATCACGGCGTCGGGCGAGCGGACGAGCAGGCCGAGCAGCGCGCCGACCCAGAGCATCGCGAACGCGAACGTCAGCAGGAGCCCGAACGCGGCGACGGCGTCGAGCACGCCCGAGTGGACGCGCCAGCCGACGATGAGCCCGCTGCCGGCGAGGATCGCCACCGACAGGCAGGTCGCCGCGAGCTGCGCGATCAGGTGACCGAGCAGGAACGCCGCGCGCGACATCGGCAGCGACCGGAAGCGGTCGATGATGCCCTCGGACATGTCGGTCGCGATCGCGATCGCGGGGCCGACGATCCCGAACGTCAGCGTCTGCACGAGGATCCCGCCGATCAGGTACTCGCGGTAGCTCCCGTCCGGCACGGCGATCACACCGCCGAAGACGTACGCGAAGAGCAGCACGAACATGAGCGGCTGCAGCGTGACGTCGAGCAGCTTCTCCGGCACCTGCCGCACGTGCGCGAGGTTGCGCCGCGCAAGCACGAGGCTGTCGGAGAGCTCCCAGCGCAACGACTCGATCACGCCGCCTCCTGCTGGGCATGGGAGCCGGTCAACGTGAGGAAGACGTCGTCGAGCGTCGCCTCGCGGCGGTGGACGTCCGTCGCGTCGACGCCGGCGCGGTCCAGCGCGCGCACGACCTCGACGAGGCGCGTGCCCGGCTGCACCGCCGCCACGGCGCGCGCGGTCTCCGCGTCGCGCGCCACGGGTC
>JBKPLI010000181.1:0-8609 GCA_046731555.1 Actinomycetota bacterium
GAGTTCGACGAGGTCGGCGTTCCGCGCCGTCCCACGATCGCGTGGCGTCAACGGATGCTCGAGCAGTGGGTTCGTCGTGCGATCGCATTGCAGCGCGACGGCGTCGACCTCCTGCTCGCGGGGCAGTCGCCGCTCGGCGAGCTAGTCGCGGCTCCGTCCGCGTGCGAGCTCGACGGCTACGCGGCCTGCCTCGTCGATTGCGACGACCAAACGCGGGCGACGCGAGTTCGAGCCGACCCGCGCGCGGCGGAGCTTGCCCTCGACGACCTGCTCAGCTGGGCGGCGTGGATGCATGCGCACGCGCGCGATCCCGGGCACATGACGGAAGTGCTCCGCACGGGAGCCTGGGCGGAGATGCGGTGGGACGTCGCGCCGAGGCAACCGTGGCGAGTCGAAGTCGTGGACACGTCGTCCGCCACGGTCGACGAGTCGGCGACCGACGTCCTGCGCTGGGTCGCAACCGAACGGTCCAACGAGACACGTCCTCTCGGACGGTGTCCCGGGGTCTGACCTCGGCCAGGGCCGGAAGGGCCGTGCCGTGACCCTTACGCGCTCTTAACGGAACCTGGTCCCGGACCACGTTCCGTTAAGAGCCGCAGCGACCCTCGACGGCAGGCGAACTGCGAAGCGCATGTTGAGGAACCTCGTCCCGGACGAGGTTGCTCAACGTGGGCGCAACATTCGACGTCAGTCCGGCCCGAGCGGCGAGACCTTGCCGTTGCCGGACGCGCGCTCCTGCAGCTCGCGTTCGAGCTTCACCGTCTCGAGCGCGGTCTCGAGGAGCGAGACGAGGCGCGCCATGCGCTCGCGCGGCGAGATCGACGCGAGCAGCTCCTGCTTCGCATCCGTGCCGAAGTCGACGCGCGCGGCGAGCTCGAAGTCGAGCAGCGGCGAGTCGCGCGCGGGCGGGTCGACCTCCGCGCCCGCCGTCTCGGCGAGGCGGCCGAAGAGCTCGAACGCGCGGTCGGCCTCGATCTCGTCGGGCGGGTCGTCGTCGTCGACGATCTCCTCGACGACCGCGGTCGTGAACGAGCGCGCGTGGCCGAGCTCGAGCAGTCGGAAGCGGTCTCCGCCCTCGACGATGATGTTCATGCTCCCGTCGGGCAGCTCCTCGAGCACCTCCGTCACCGCCGCGCGCGTGCCGACCTCGTGCACCGCGCCGTCGCCTGCGGCGAGCACGAGGCCGAACTCCTCGCCCTCCTCGACGCACTCCGCGATCAGCTCCTTGTAGCGCGGCTCGAAGATGTGCAGCGGGATGCGCTCCGTCGGGACGAGCACCAGCGGCAGCGGGAAGAGGCCGAGCTCGGGCACATCGGAAGCCTACGTCGCACCCGGCGGGTGTCGCGGCACGACGCGGGTAGAGTCACGCGCGTGAGCACGGGTTTCGCGGACTTCGACGAAGCGTTCTTCCGCCCCTCGATCAACGGGCTGACGCCGTACCAGCCCGGCAAGCCGGTCGAGGACGTCCAGCGCGAGCTCGGGCTCGAGCGCGTCGTCAAGCTCGCCTCGAACGAAGGGCCGTTCCCGCCGTTCCCGGCCGCGCTCGAGGCGATGGAGCGCGCGGCGCTCGAGCTCAACCGCTATCCGGACGGCGGCACGTACCGGCTGCACGGCGCGCTCGCCGAGCGGCACGGCGTCGCGTTCGAGGAGGTCGTCGCGGGTGCGGGCGCCGACGGCTGCATCGACATGCTCAGCCAGGCGATCCTGGACCCGGGCGACGAGGTCGTCTGCGGCTGGCCGTCGTTCCCGAGCTACGTGATCTACGCGCTCAAGCAGAGCGCCAAGCCGGTCACCGTGCCGCTGCGCGAGCTTCGCTACGACCTCGACGCGCTGCTCGACGCGGTGACGCCGCGCACGAAGCTCCTGTACGTCTGCCAGCCGAACAACCCGACCGGCACGATGAACACGCGGTCCGAGCTCGACGCGTTCTTCGAGCGCGTCCCCGAGCACGTGCTCGTCGTCGTCGACCAGGCGTACTTCGAGTACATCGAGGACCCGGACTACGGCGACGCGGTCGACGAGTACCTCAAGGCCGGCAAGCGTGTCGTCGTGCTGCGCACGTTCTCGAAGATCTACGGCCTCGCCGGCCTCCGCGTGGGCTACGCGGTCGGGCCGCGGCGCTGCATCGCGGCGATGGCGAAGGTGCGGCGGCCGTTCGACATCACGACGACCGCGCAGGAGGCCGCGCTCGCGAGCATCGGCGACGACGCGGAGATCGTGCGCCGCCGCGCGGCGAACAGGGAAGCGGTCTCGCAGGTCGAGGCGATCCTGCGCGAGCACGGGTTCGACACGGTGCCGTCGGTCGGCAACTTCCTGTACGCGGAGACGGGCGGCGATGCGACCGAGCTCTTCGACCGGCTGCTGCGCGAGGGCGTGATCGTGCGGCCGTGCGCGGGCTTCGGCGCGCCGGGCGCGATTCGCGTGTCCGTGGGGACGCCGGACGAGAACGCGTTCTTCGCCGACGCGCTCGGCCGCGTGCTCGCGCGCGCGTGAGCGTGGCCGCGGCGCGCGCGACGCGCGTCCCCTAACCTCTCGCGCGATGAGCGGCGTCCTCCGCACGAGCAGCCTGGCGCCGCTGGCGAACCCGCGGTTCCGCCTGCTCTTCCTCGCGACGTTCGGCTCCGGCATCGGCACCTGGCTCGCGGTCATCGCGCTGAACCTCGACGTCTACAACCGCACCGGCTCCGGCTGGTGGGTCGGAGGGCTGCTGCTCGCGACGATCCTGCCCGCGATCTTCCTCGGCCTCCTCTTCGGCCCGCTCGTCGACCGGCTCTCGCGCAAGGGCTTGATGGTGGCGTCGGACCTCGTGCGGCTCGCGGTGTTCGCGACGCTGCCGTTCGTCGACTCGCCGGGCGCGATCGTCGCGCTCGCCGTCGTGGCCGGGATCGGGAACGCGTTCTTCCGGCCGGCGGTGCTCGCCGGCCTGCCGAACCTCGTGGGCGAGCGGCACCTCGCGGGCGCGAACGCGCTGCTGCAGCTCGTCGAGTGGGCGACGACCGCCGCCGGTCCCCTCGCCGGCGGCGCGATCGTCGCCGCGTCCGGTCCGAGCCTCGCGTACTGGGTCAACGCGGCGACGTTCCTCTTCTCCGCGCTGCTCGTGCTGCGCATCCCGGCGCGGCTCCTGCAGAGCGAGCGCCCGGTCGGCCGCGGCCACTGGCACGACCTCGCGGAGGGCTGGCGCGTGGTGCGCGGGTCGCAGGCGCTGCGCGCGGTGCTGATCGTGTGGTCGATGGTGATGTTCGCGGGCGGAATCGTGAACGTCGCGGAGGTGTTCCTCGCGAAGGAGTCGTACGACTCGGGCGACTTCGGGTTCGGCGTCCTGTGGGCCGCGACCGGCATCGGCCTGATCGTCGGCGGACTCTCGGCCGACCGGCTGATCGCGCGCCTGGGCGTGCAGGGCTCGTACCCGCTGATGCTCGCCGTGTACGCGGGCGGGATCGCGCTGACGTCGATCGCGCCGGGGCTCGCGGTCGGCGCGGTGACGACGGCGATCTACGGGTTCGGCAACGGCTCGGCGCTCGTCGCGAACATCACGCTCGTGCAACGCGGCGCGCCCGACAGCGTGCGCGGCCGCGCGTTCACCGTGCTGATGAGCGTCACGTACGCCGCGCTCGGCGTCGCGTTCGTCGTCGGCGGACCGATCACGAACACGGTCGGAGCGCGCTGGGTGTACGGCGCCGCTGCCGTGCTCGTCGGGCTCGCGGCCGTCGTCGCCGTCCGCCTCGTCCGCGGCGTCGACATCGCGACCGCGCCCGTCGCCGAGGCCGCGTGAGGCCGCGGCGCGACTGGACGAAGGAGACGCTCGTCGAGGGCGTCCGCAGCGGCGACACCCGCGCGCTCGCGCGCGCGATCACCCTCGTCGAGAACGCCGACCCGCTCGCCTACGAGCTCGTGCGCGAGGTGTACCCGCACACGGGGCACGCGTTCGCGGTCGGCATCACGGGCCCGCCGGGCGTCGGCAAGTCGAGCCTCGTCTCCGCGCTCATCCGCCGGCTGCGCGAGCGCGGGGAGACGATCGGGGTCATCTCCGTCGACCCGTCGAGCCCGTTCACGCAGGGCGCGCTGCTCGGTGACCGCATCCGGCTCACCGACCACTTCCTCGACCGCGGCGTGTTCATCCGCTCGATGGGCACGCGCGGCCACCTCGGCGGGCTCGCCGAGACGACGCTGCAGGCGCTGCTCGTGCTCGACGCGGCCGGCAAGGACGTCGTCTTCCTCGAGACGGTCGGCACCGGGCAGAGCGAGGTCGGCGTGATCTCGATCGCCGACACCGTCGTGCTCGCGCTCATGCCCGGATCCGGCGACTCGATCCAGGCGTTGAAGGCGGGGATCATGGAGATCCCGGACGTGATCGCGATCAACAAGATGGACCACCCGATGGCGAAGACGATGCTGAACGAGGTGCGACAGGTGCTCTCGCTCGGCGGCGAGCGCGAGTGGAAGCCGCCGATCGTGCTCACGGAGGCGATGCGCGGCGAGGGCATCGACACGCTCTGGGAGAAGGTCGAGGAGCACCGCGCGTGGCTCGCCGAGGACGGCCGGCTCGACGAGCGGCGGCGCCGGAACCTCGCGAACGAGGTGTTCGCGGTCGCCTCGACGCGCGCGAAGCACCACCTCGAGCGCGCGGTGGCCGACGACGCGGAGCTGCGCCGGCTGCTCGACGAGGTGCAGCGCCGTGAGCTCGACCCGCTGACGGCGGTCCGGGAGATACTCGAGAAGGTGTTCCACCTTGGCGACGAAGACGGCGCCCACGCTCGCTGACGTCGAGGCCGCGCGCGGCCGCATCGCCGACCACGCGCGCGTCACGCCGGTCTACGGCTCGGAGACGCTTTCGCGCCGGGCCGGCCGCAAGGTGTGGTTGAAGGCGGAGAACCTCCAGCGCACCGGCTCGTTCAAGGTGCGCGGCGCGTTCAACAAGCTCTCGTCCCTCGACGAGGCGGCGCGCGCCTCGGGCGTGATCGCGGCGAGCGCCGGCAACCACGGCCAGGCGGTCGCGTGGGCGGCGCGCGAGCTCGGGATGAAGGCGACGATCGTCATGCCGCAGGACGCGCCGATGGCGAAGGTCGACGCGACGCACAACTACGGCGCGGACGCGGTGCTCGTCGGCGCAGGCTTCGACGAGGCGCTCGTCGAGGCGAGGCGCCGCATGGAGGAGACCGGCGCGACCTTCGTGCACGCGTTCGAGGACGAGCAGGTGATCGCGGGCCAGGGGACGATCGGGCTCGAGCTGGTCGAGCAGCTGCCGGACATCGAGACGTTCCTGATCCCGGTCGGCGGCGGCGGGCTCGCGTCCGGGATCGCAATCGTCCTCCGTGCTCTGCGCCCGGGCGTGCGGCTCGTCGGCGTGCAGGCCGGCAAGCACGGCCACACCATCGCGGACGGCATCGCGGTGAAGCACCCGGGTGACCTGACGATGTCGATACTCGACGAGCTGCTCGACGACATGGTCCACGTCGCCGACGACGAGATCTCCGAGGCGATCACGCTCCTGCTCGAGCGCGCGAAGCTCGTCGTCGAGGGCGCGGGCGCGGTCAGCGTTGCGGCACTCATCACCGGCAAGGCAGGCGGTGAAGGGCCGGCGTGCGCGCTGCTCTCCGGCGGAAACATCGACGCGACGCTGCTCGTGAGCGTGATGCGCCACGGGCTCACGGTGGGCGGGCGCTACCTCGTCGTGCGCACGCGCATCGACGACCGGCCGGGTGAGCTGATCAAGCTGCTCGAGCTCGTCGCGGCCGAGCGCGGCAACGTCGTCTCGGTCGAGCACCACCGCGAGGGCATGGCGATCCACGTCGCCGAGACGGAGGTCGAGCTCACCGTCGTCACGCGCAACGAGGACCACTGCGGCTCGCTGTGCACGGCGATGGAGGCGCGCGGCTACCGCGTCGAGCGCATGCGGTGATCGAGCGGTACGTCGCGCTGCGCGAGCGCGTCGACCCGCTCACCGCGACCACGCCCGCAGACCAGCGCGCGTTCCTCGAGCAGGCCGAGGCGCCGCTCGTGCTCGTCGAGGGCGAGCGCGCGTTCGGGGCGGTGATGCGCTTTCCGCCGGAGTCGGACGCGGACCTGAAGCTGGGCGTCGTCGCGGAGGCGCGCGGCCGCGGGCTCGGCTCGGAGCTGCTCGAGCGGCTGCTCGCGCACGCACGTGAGCAGCGGTGGGCGTCCGCGCTCGCGTCCGTGTCGGACGAGGCGAGCCGCGCCTGGGCCGAGCGGCGCGGGTTCGAGGTCGTCGACCGCGAAGAGCGCGTCGTGCTCGAGCTGCCGGCGGGGGTGCCGGACGCGCCGACCGCGGTCGACCTGACGGACTTCGCGGCGCGGCCGGAGCTCGCGCCGCGGCTGCTCGAGCTGACGCTCGAGGGCCTCGAGGACGTGCCGGGTGAGCTCGCGCGCCTCGAGCAGCCGGACCTCGACACGTGGCTCGCGTGGCAGCGCGCGCCCAGCCGGCGGCCTGACTTCCTCGTGATCGCGCTCGACGGAGGCGAGCCGGTCGCGTTCGCGCAGCTCAACGTGTACCCGCGCGTCGGCCACCACGCGTTCACGGTCGTCGCGCGCAGCCACCGCGGCCGCGGCCTCGCGCGCGAGCTGAAGCGCGAGCTGATCCGTCGCGCGCAGGCGCGCGGCCTCGAGCGGCTGATCACGCAGTCGAACGAGGACAACGTCGCGATGCGCTCGCTCAACGCGGAACTCGGCTACGAGCCGGCGGCGCCGCTCGTCTTCGTGCGACGCGATCTCGTAGGGTTGCGCCCGTGAGTGTCGCCTCGATCCCGGACTCCCGGCTGGCCGTGCCGTTCGTCGCGCCGCACGTGCACCGGACGCCGCTCCTGCGCTCGGCGCAGCTGTCGGAGGCGACGGGGCTCGACGTGCGGCTGAAGGCGGAGCTCTTCCAGCGGACGGGGTCGTACAAGATCCGCGGCCCGCTCTACAAGCTCCAGCAGCTCACGCCCGAGGAGCGTGCGCGAGGCGTCGTCTGCTCGTCCGCGGGCAACCACGCGCAGGGAGTCGCCCTGGCGGCGGCGACGATGGGGATTCGAGCGGTCGTGGTCATGGCCGAGAACGCGACGCCGTCGAAGGTGTCCGCGACGCGCGCCTACGGCGGCGAGGTCGTCCAGCACGGCTCGATCTGGGACGACGCCGACAGGAAGGCGCGCGAGCTCGTCGAGTCGGAAGGCCTCACCTACGTCCACCCCTTCGACGACCTCGACCTGATCGCCGGCCAGGGCACACTCGGCCTCGAGCTGGTCGAGGACTGGCCCGAGGTCGAGCTGATCGTCGTGCCGATCGGCGGCGGCGGGCTGATCTCCGGCGTCTCGACCGCCGTGAAGCAGGCCGACCCGCGCATCCGCGTCGTCGGCGTCGAGTCGTCCGGCGGACCGGCGATGAAGGAGAGCGTCGAGCAGGGACGGCTCGTCACGCTCGACCACGTGGAGACGATCGTCGACGGCCTGCGCGTGAAGCGCGTGGGCGAGCGGACGTTCGAGCTCGTGCAGCAGTTCGTCGACGAGATCGTCACCATCCCCGACGAGGCGATCTTCGCCAACGTCATCTGGCTGATGGAACGCTGCAAGCTGGTCGCCGAGGGCGCCGCCGCGGCGACCGTCGCAGCCCTGCGCGAGGGCGCGATCCCCGCGCGCCCGGGCACGAGGGTCGCCTGCGTGCTCAGCGGCGGCAACCTCGATCTGTCCCAGCTCGCCGGGCTGCGCTGGAACTAGCGGCTACGACGAGCCGCAGCGGCGGAATGTGACGATCTCGTTGTCGTCGAAGTCGTTCACGCCGCCGTCGACGACCGCGCGGGCGTCGAAGCCCTCGTGCGCGAGCACCGACGCAGCGATCGCGGCCCGCGCACCGCTCTCGCAGATCGCGACCACGGGCTTCGTCGCGTCGAGCGCGGACGAGCCCGCCCTGCGGAGCAGGCGGTACGGGATGTTGCGCGAACCCGGGATGTAGCCGGCGTCGCGCTCGCTCGCCTCGCGTACGTCGAGGAGCTGCACGGCGTCGTCGTCGAGCAGGCGCTTGACCTCGGCGACGTCTACCGTCGCGAGGGTCTCGGGCGCGTCGGCGCGCACGAGGTACGGGCCTGCGGCGAGCAGGCCGACCGACCAGAGGCGCTCCACGGCGAGCCGCGCGTCGTCCTCGCCTCGCGCGTGCAGCACGACCGGCTCGTCGGGGTCGATCACGAACGCGGCCTTCGTCCCGAACGAGCCGCCGTCGACCGGGACGCTGAGCGCGCCGGGGATGTGGCCGGCGGCGAAGTCGCCGACCGGGCGCACGTCGAGCACCGTCGCCTCGCCCGCGTCGTCGACGCGCGCGAGCGTGTCGGGCCGCGCGACCCAGGGGCCGCGGTTGAGCGCGACGACGCGCTCGGTCGTCGGGGGGCGCGGCGCGGCGACCGAAGCCGACGCGAGCACGAACTCCTGCACGTCCCCGAGCGCGAGCATCGCGTTCGTCGCGCGCTCGCGGCCGATCGTCGTCGACCGGTCGGGGCTCATCGACGTGCCGCAGAGCGATCCCGCGACGTGGCCGGGGTACACCTCGACCGCCTCCGGCAGCTCTCGCAGCCGCTGCAGCGAGTGGAAGAGCCCCTCGGCGCCCTCGCGCGCCTCGACCGCGAGGTC
>JBKPLI010000182.1:0-5662 GCA_046731555.1 Actinomycetota bacterium
GGCGAGCGAGCGCGCGCCGAGGACGACGAGCGCGAGCAACACGAGGCGCGAGAGCGCGCGGCGGACGCTCACGCGACCTTCAACGTGAACGGCGCGGTCAGCACCTTGCCGCCGACCTTGCACTGGATGAACAGCCGCCACGTCCCGGGCAGCGGCAGCAGCACGCCGACGTCGAGCCGTCCCGGCCCGCTCGTCGTGCCGGTGACCGTCGAGGGGCCGGAGGTGGACGCGCACGCCCTCGCGCCCGCGCCGCACACGTGCGAGTGGAAGTAGCTCAGCGTGCCCGCGCGGAAGAAGATCGCGTGCGCGAGCGCACCGAACCACGGCGTGAAGCGCACGGGCTTCCCGTTCGGGTCGGTCACGGTCACCTTCAGCGTCGCCGCCTCGATCGCGCGCAGCGCCGGCTTCCCGGCGACGCGGAAGCGGTAGCCGTCGACGACCTGCGCCGCCGCGAACGGGGGCGTCGGCTTCGCGGCCGTCGTGCCGCCCACGTCGATCCAGCGGAACAGCTGGAAGTTGCGCAGCGGCCCCGCGAGGTTCGGGTACGCGTCGACGACGAGTCGGTAGCGGCCGTCGGTCGGGACGGTGACGCGCTCCTCGACCTTGCCGTCCGTGCCGATCGGCGGGTGGTAGTGCGCGATCGCGCCGAGGTCGGAGCGTACGAGGATCAGGTGCACGCCCGTGTGCGGCCCGGCGCCGCGGCGGTAGGAGGTGAGCGGCTTGCCGGACGGCTGGCGGATCGTGAACGCGAGGTCGAACGTGCGCGCGTCGGCGCTCGACCCGGGCGCGAACCCCTCGAGGTCGAACGTGCGCGCTGCGGCGACCGTCGGCACCGAGGGGCTGTCGGACGAGCCGCCGCAGCCCGACGCGAGCACGAGCGCCGCGAGCGCGACGAGGGCGAGAGACGCGCGCATCGGACGAGGATACGACGCGTATGGTGGGTCGGATGCGCGCCGTCCTCACCGGCCTCGCGGCGGTCGCGCTCGCGGCGCCGCCGTACCCGCCCACGCCGATCGGTCGCGGCCCGCGCTTCCACCCGCCGCCGGCGCCCGAATTCGTGCTGAGCGGCCGGCCGGTCGGCGAGCTGCGCTGCGTCGGTGAGCGCGCGCGGTACGGCGTGCACGTCGAGCTGTTCGCACGCGGCCTCGTCGTCGTCGTGCCGAGCGGCATCGGCGTCGCGCGGCCGCTCGTCCGCAGCGGCGCGTTCGTCGAGCCGCGCGGGTGCACGTACCCGCTGCGCACGCTCAGTCCGACCGGCGTCGTCGAGGTCGCGCGCGGGCAGCGCCTCCGGCTCGGCGACCTCTTCGACGTGTGGCGCCAGCCGCTCACCCGCACGCGGCTCGCGGGCTTCCGCACGACCGCGGGGCGTCCCGTGCGCGCGTACGTCGGGGGCGAGCGGTGGCGCGGCGACGTGCGCGCGATCCCGCTCACGCGGCACGCGCAGATCGTGCTCGAACTCGGCGCGTACATCCCGCCGCATCCGCGCTTCCTGTTCCCGCGCGGGCTGTGACGGCTACGCTGGCCGGCGTGGTGAGGCGTGCGGTGCCGCTCCTGGCCGCAGTGGTCGCGGCGTCGACGCTCGCCGCGGGCGCGGCAGCCGACGGCGACCCCGCGAGCGACATCCTCCTCACGCAGAACTACTACCTCCCGTACCCCGAGCCGCCGAAGGAGGCGACCGACCCGCTCAAGCAGAGCGTCGCGGCCGCGTTCGCGAAGGGGTACCGCGTGAAGGTCGCGATCATCGCGACGAAGACCGACCTCGGCACGATCCCCGAGCTCTTCAACAAGCCGACGCAGTACGCGAAGTTCCTCGGCTCGGAGATCAAGATGCTGTACATCGGCCCGCTGCTGATCGTCATGCCGGAGGGCTACGGCATCTGGGACGGCGGCCGCGACACGGCCGCGGAGGAGCGCGTGCTCGCGTCGCTGTCGGTCAAGGACGGCTCGCCGGGCGGTCTCGCCGCCGCCGCGGACGAGGCCGTGCGCAAGCTCACCGAGACGGGCGCGCTGAAGTCGAGGGACATCCTCGGGCCGACGCTCTTCCCGCGCACCGCGCTCGTCGTGCCCGGCAAGCCGGTGAAGCTGACGTACGCGATCCTCGAGGACAGCGAGCGGTCGCGCGAGCTGGTCTGGGTGTACGCGGGCAAGGAGAAGCTCGCCACGTTGCGCTCACCGCTCGGCCAGGCGCTGTACGGGAAGCCGCGAAGCGTGACGTGGAAGGCGCCGACGAAGCTGCCGCGCGCTGCGCTGCGCTACTGCGTCCGCGCGTTCGACGCGGCCGGCAACCGCAGCCGCACGGCGTGCGTCCCGCTCGGCAAGAAGATCGGCTAGCCGCCGATGTACGACATCTCGACCTTCCGCAGGTCGGACGTCGCAGCCGTGCGAAGCTCGGAGTAGCGGTCCGTGCGGCGCGACCACACCGCGCCGAGCTCGGCGGCGAGCTCCTCGTCGGTCGCGCCGCCTCGCAGCGTCGCGCGCACGTCGTGGCCGCGCACGGCGAAGAGGCACGTGAAGAGGCGGCCCTCGGCCGAGAGCCTCGCGCGCGTGCAGTCGCCGCAGAACGGCTGCGTGACCGACGCGATCACGCCGATCTCGCCGCCGCCGTCGCGGTAGCGCCAGCGCTTCGCGACCTCGCCGCGGTACGCGGCCTCGACCGGCTCGAGCCCGAGCTCCTCGTCGATCGTGCGCACGATCTCCGCCGCGGGGACGACGTCGTCGAGACGCCAGCCGTTCGTGTGGCCGACGTCCATGTACTCGATGAACCGCAGCGTGTGGCCGCTGCCGTGGAAGTGCCGCGCCATCGCGACGACGTCGCCGTCGTTCACGCCCCGCTTCACGACGGCGTTCACCTTCACGGGCAGGCCCGCGGCCGCGGCGGCGTCGATCCCCTCGAGCACGCGCGCGACCGGGAAGTCGGCGTCGTTCATCGCGCGGAACGTCGCGTCGTCGAGCGAGTCGAGCGACACCGTCACGCGCTTGAGCCCGGCGTCCGCGAGCGCTTGGGCCTTCTGCGGCAGCAGCGACCCGTTCGTCGTCAGCGTGAGGTCGACGTCGAGTTCTGCGAGCATCGCGATCAGCCGCTCGAGGTCGCGCCGCACGAGCGGCTCGCCGCCCGTGATGCGCAGCTTCCGCACGCCGAGGCCGACGAAGACGCCCGCGACGCGCGCGATCTCCTCGAACGAGAGCAGCTCCTTGCGGTCGAGGAACCGGTAGTCGTGGCCGAACACCTCGCGGGGCATGCAGTAGACGCAGCGGAAGTTGCAGCGGTCCGTGACGGAGATGCGGAGATCCCGCAGCGGCCGGCCGAAGGTGTCGCGCGCGTCCACGAGGGCAAAGGTAGCGGTGATGACCCAGGAGGCGAAATGAGCGACGCAGAGCTCGAGGAGGACGCGGAGAACGGCGACGACGACGACGACCTCGAGCCGATCGACCCGGAGGACCAGGAGGACGAGCCGTGGGCGACGTGAGCGAAGTCATCCCGGAGGACGAGGATCGCGGCGGCAGCGGCGCGATCGGCCCGGGCGAGGAGCCCGAGCCGGAGGAGGGAGGCACGGGCACCGACGACGGCGGCCCGGGCTCCCAGAACATGTGACACAACCAACAAGGAGGGGTCATGGACAGCGATCGCATCGAAGGCAAGGCGAAAGAGGTCGAGGGCAAGGTCACGGGCGACAAGAGCCGCGAGGCCGAGGGCGAGGCCCAGCAGTCCGTCGGCAAGGCGAAGGACGCGGCGGGCGACGCGGCCGACGCCGCGCGCGACAAGCTCGACGACCTGAAGCGCTGACAGAGGCGCTCGCGGCCGCCCGCGCTGGTCTAATCGCGCGGGTGGCCGCGATCGACGACGTGCTTCCGCGCTATGACGTGCACGAGGTGCACTCGATGGCGCTCGCGTGCGACCCGGAACACGCGGTCAAGGTCGCGCTCGCGATGCCGATCGGGTCAGACCCGATCGTGCGGGCGCTCCTGCGACTGCGCGGCCTGCGCGCGCACGGCACCATCGAGGAGGCGTTCCGGCGCGCAGGTTTCCAGGAGCTCGTGCGGCGTGAAGGCGAGGTCGTCGTCGGCGCGTCGGGCGCGCCGTGGCGGCGGCGCCCCCGCATCGGCGCCTTCGACGACGCCGGGCCGGGCACCGTGCGCATGGCGACGGGCTTCCACGCCGACGGCTCGCGCCTGACGACCGAGACCCGGGTCGCCGCGGTCGACGAAGCCGCCCGGCGCGCGTTCGCGCGCTACTGGCGCCTCGTCGGCCCGTTCTCGGCGCTCATCCGACGCCGCTGGCTCGCGCGCATCGCCCGCGAGGCGCGTTGACCGCGCTCCTCGCGCTCGTCGCCGTCACGGCCGTGTGGGGAGTGACCTTCGTCCAGGTGAAGGACGCCGTCGCGCTCTACCCGCTGTTCGCGTTCCTCGCGCTGCGGTTCGCGATCGCGTCGGCGACGCTCGCCGTGCCGGGCGCGCGGCGCGTGCGCGGCCTCGGCCGCGAGGGCGCGGCCGCGGCGTCGTTCGCGGGCCTGCTGCTCGCCGCCGGCTACGCGCTGCAGACGGCGGGGCTCGAGCGGACGACGGTCTCGAGCACCGGGTTCATCACGGGGATGTACGTCGTCCTGACGCCGCTCCTCGCGCTCGCGCTGTTCCGGATCCGGGTCGGCGCGGCGGCGTGGGGAGGCGTGGCGCTCGCGACGCTCGGGCTCGGCCTTCTGTCGGGTGTGCACGGCGGCTCCGTCGTCGGCGACCTGCTCGTCCTCGGCGGCGCGGCCGTGTACTCGCTGCAGATCGTCCTGATGGAGCGCTACGCGCCGCGCTACGACGCGATCGCGTTCACGCTCGTCGAGATGCTCGCCGCGTTCGCCGGCCTGACGCTCGTCGCGATCCCGCAGTTCGAGGTGCCGCACGGCTGGACGGTCTGGGGCGCGCTGCTCGTGACGGGCGTGTTCGCGAGCGCGCTCGCGTTCCTCGCGCAGACGTGGGCGCAGCGGCGCACGAGCGCGACGCGCACCGCGCTCGTCTTCACCCTCGAGCCCGTGTGGGCGGCCGTCTTCGGCTACACGCTCGCCGGCGACCGCCTCGGCGCGACGGGCTGGCTCGGCTGCCTCGTGATCATGGCCGGGATCCTGCTCGCGGAGCCCGCCGCCGCGGCCGTCCTCGTCCGGCTGGTCCGCCGCGCGTGACGGTCGTCTTCCTCGCCCTCGCCTCGGCTGCGCTGTTCGGGGCGATGACCGTCGCGCTCAGGCTCGGCCTCCGCGGCGCGGACGCGGCGATCGCGACGGTGGCGACGATGCTCGCCGCGCTCGCGGTCGGGCTCGTCGCGTTCGCGGCGCGCGGTGCGGACGTGCACGGCGCGTGGCCGTTCCTCCTCGCGGGCGTGCTCGCGCCGGGCGGCTCGCAGATCCTGTTCACGCTCTCGACGCGCGAGGCCGGCGCGTCGCGGACCTCCGTCGTCGTGGGCATGGCGCCGCTCGTCGCGGTCGCGATCGCGCTCGTCGCGCTCGACGAGCCGGTGAGCCCGCCTCTGATCGTCGGGGCGCTGCTGATCGTGGGCGGCGGCGTCGCCCTTGCGAGCGAGCGCGACCGGCCGGGCGACCTGCGCGTGCTCGGGCTGCTGTTCGCGGTGGGGGCCGCCGTGCTCTTCGCGGTGCGCGACAACATCGTCCGCGCGCTGCACGGC
>JBKPLI010000183.1:0-8146 GCA_046731555.1 Actinomycetota bacterium
CGGGACGCGCATCTACCGACCGGGCGCCGCCGAGTTCGACACCGAGCTCGGGCCGGTCTTCTGCAACTTCCTGCTCGCGGACGAGATCAACCGCGCGCCCGCGAAGGTGCAGTCCGCGCTGCTCGAGGTGATGCAGGAGCGCCAGGTCACGCTCGGCAAGCAGACGTTCCCGGTGCCGGCGCCGTTCCTCGTGATGGCGACGCAGAACCCGATCGAGTCCGAGGGGACGTACGCGCTCCCCGAGGCGCAGCTCGACCGCTTCATGCTCAAGGTGCTCGTCGGCTACCCGGAGGCGGCCGACGAGCTCGTCGTGATCGACCGCGCGCTCGCGGGTGCGGTCGACGTCGAGCAGGCGCTCTCGCTCGACGAGCTCGCCGCGCTGCAGGGCGCCGTCGCCGAGGTGTACGTCGACCCGGCGCTCGTGCGCTACTCGCAGCGGCTCGCGGCGGCGACGCGCGATCTCCGCCCGGTCGGGCTCGAGGAGCTCGCGGCGTACGTCGAGTACGGCGTCAGTCCGCGCGGGCCGATCAACCTCGCGCTCGCGGCCCGCGCGCTCGCGCTGCTCCGCGGCCGTCGCTACGTCGTCCCGCACGACCTGCGCGAGCTGACGAAGGACGTCTTCCGACACCGCATCGTGCTCAGCTACGAGGCGCTCGCCGACGACGTGACGGCCGACGCCGTCCTCGACCGTGTGCTCGACGCGGTCGCCGTGCCGGACCACGACTTCGTGCGCGAGGAGGTGGCGTCGTGACCGTCGTCGAGCTGACGCGGCACGAGCGTACGCCGGACCGTCCCGGGCCAGGGCCGCTGCGCGACGGGCAGCTGCGCAGACTCGACCTGACGGTGCGCCGTCGCGTCGACAGCCTCCTCGTCGGCGACCATCGCGCGGCGATGCTCGGCGACGGCACCGAGCTCGCGCAGGTGCGCCCGTACGTGATGGGCGACGACGTGCGCCGGATCGACTGGAACGTCACGGCGCGCACCGGCGAGACGCATGTGCGCGCACACGTTGCCGAACGCGCGGTGCGCACCTGGCTGCTGCTCGACGCGTCTGCGTCGATGACGTTCGGCACGGCCGACCGGCGCAA
The DNA here is from genome assembly GCA_046731555.1 of Actinomycetota bacterium. Lineage (GTDB taxonomy): Bacteria > Actinomycetota > Thermoleophilia > Gaiellales > Gaiellaceae > PALSA-600. Next base: position 1,089 of record JBKPLI010000183.1, read on the forward strand.
GTGGGACGTCGCCGAGGGTGTGGCGCTCGCGGTCGGCCACGTGTCGACGCGGCGCGGCAACCGGCTCGCGGTCGCGACGTTCGGCGACCCGGACCCGGCCGTCTACCCGGACCGCCACGGCCGGCGCGGCGTGCTCGGCCTGCTGCACGCGCTCAGGCGCGAGCCGAGCGACGAGCCGGCCGGCCCGACATCGTTCGGTGCCGCGTGCGATCGCGCGGCGCGCCTCGTCCGCCGCCGCTCGCTCGTCGTCGCGGTCTCGGACTTCCGCGGCCCGCTCGACTGGCGGCGGCCGCTGCTGCGGCTCGCCGCCCGGCACGACGTCGTCGCGGTCGAGGTCCGCGACCGCCGCGAGCAGAAGCTGCCGAACGTCGGCACGGTCTGGCTCGTCGACCCGGAGACGCGCGAGCAGCTGCAGGTCGACACCCGCGACGCGCGCGTGCGCGAGCGCTTCGCCGCGAGTGCCGCCGCGGAGCGCGACGAGCTCGCGCGCGTCTTCCGCTCGGCCGGCGTTCCGCACGTCGTCTGCTCGACGTCGGGCGACTGGCTGCGCACCCTCGTCCGGTTCCTGCAGCTCGAGAAGGTGCGGCGATGAGCCGGCGCTTGCGACGGCGTCTTCAGGACGTGCGGGCTTTGCCCGTGCGGCCGTCTGCGATGCCAGCCGGAAACGCCGGTTCGGAGGAGGATCGCCCGTGAGCTTCGCGTTCCCCGCGGCGCTCGTCGCGCTCGCGCTCGTTCCCCTGCTGCTCGCCGCGTACGTGATCGTGCAGCGGCGCCGCGTGAAGTACGCGCTGCGCTTCACGAACCTGCCGCTGCTCGCGAACGTCGTCGACGGCGCGCCGCGCTGGCGGAGGCACGTGCCGCCGCTGCTCGTGCTCACCGCACTCGCAGCGCTGATCGTCGGCGTTGCGCGGCCGCAGATGGCGGTCGCGGTGCCGCGCGAGGAGGGCACGGTGATCCTCGCGATCGACCGCTCCGGCTCGATGCTCGCCACCGACGTCGAGCCGTCGCGCATGGCCGCGGCGCGGGCGGCCGCGACGACCTTCGTCAAGGGCCTGCCGAAGGGCTTCAAGGTCGGGCTCGTCTCGTTCTCCGACCAGGCCGACGTCGTGCTGCCGCCGACCGCGAACCACGAGGACGCCGTGAACGCGCTCACGACGCTCGAGGCCGACAACGGCACCGCGCTCGGCGACGCGATCACGCGCTCCGTCGACCTCGGGCTCACGGGCCTGAACACGAAGGTCGCCAAGAACGGCTCGCTCGTCGTGTTGCTCCTCTCCGATGGCGCGAACACGACCGGAGACGCGACACCGCTCGACGCGGCCGACCAGGCCGCGAAGGCGAAGGTGCCGGTCTATACGGTCGCGCTCGGCACCGACGCGGGCACGATCACGATCACCGGGCCCGACGGCGCCGACCGCATCTACCGCGTGCCGCCCGACCCGGCGACCCTGCGGACGGTGGCACAGACGACCGGCGGCAAGTTCTTCGCCGCCGCGGACGCCAAGTCGCTGCAGAGCGTCTACAAGGAGATCGGGTCGCAGGTCGGCACGGAGACCGAGCAGCGCGAGCTGACGGCCGTGCTCACCGGCGCCGGCGCCGTGCTGCTCCTCGGCGGCTCCGCGCTCTCGCTCGCCTGGTTCAACCGGCTCCCGTAGCTCGATGGCTTGCACACCACGAGACGAGAAAGGAGGTATGCATGAGCGAGACCAGCTCCGCCCGCCCGACCCTGTTGTTCGCGGTCGCGGCAGTGGTCGTCGCCGCGGCCGTCTGGGCGACGGTCGCGATGGCGGCATCGAACGGCTCCGGCTCCGACTCCACGTCGAACGGCGCACCCTCTCCCGTTGCGTCGTACGACTTCGGCGGGCCGCCGCATCACTCGATGTACGCCGCGGACGGCGACCAAGCGAACGGCGACTGCCCGAACATGGGCGGCGACGACGGCGGTTCGGGCGGCGGCGGTTCGACCACGCCGTCGACTCCGGAGACGACGCCGGCACCCTCGGCGCCGTCGACGCAGGACGGATCGTCGAACCCGTCGCTCTAGCGACGCCCACGTCATCGGCCGGCGCCGGACGGCCGGTGACGCTCCTCGCGCTGCTCGCGGCGGTCGTGTGCCTCGCGGGCTGCGGCTCGCCGTCGTCGGACTCGCTCGAGCCGATCGGCGCGGGGCTGCGCGGCCCGTCGGGCTCGCAGGCGACGGTGTACGCGCGCGGCGTGCCCCAGATGTCCGCATTCGCGTTCGACGCGCGCGGCCGGCTCTGGATCGCGCGCTCCGGATCGTCGGAGCACGCGAACGACGGCGTCTACCTCGTCGCGCGCGCGGGCGCGACGCCGGTGAAGGTCGTGTCGCGCATCCGCGGCCCGCTCGGGCTCGTGTGGGTCCGCGGCAGCCTGTACGTCAGCTCGCTCGACGGCGTCGAGCGCTTCCGCGGCTTCTCGGGCCGCACGTTCGCGCGGCGGACCACGATCCTCGAGGGGCCGGTGCGCGACGCCGAGAACAACAACCTCGTGCTGGCGCCGGACGATCGCCTCGTCATGGCGGTGTCGGCGCCGTGCGACCACTGCGCGACCTCGCCGCGCTACTCCGCGGCGATCGTGTCGTTCGCGCTCGACGGCTCCGACCTGCGCGTCGTCGCGAGCGGCATCCGCGCCGCATACGGGCTCGCGTACTCGGGCGGCACGCTGTTCGCGTCGCTGAACCAGCGCGACGACCTCGGCTCGAAGACGCCGGGCGACTGGGTCGCCGTCGTGGAGGAGGGCCAGGACTGGGGCTTTCCGGCGTGCTACGGCCAGGGCGGCCGCGCGTGCGAGGGCGTCCCGTCGCCGCTCGGCGTCCTGCACCCGCACGCCGCCGCCGGAGGTCTCGCGGTCCGCGGCGGCGACGTGCTCGTTGCAGAGTGGATGTACGGGACGGTGATGAGCGTTCCGGTCGGCGGCGGTGAGGCGACGCCCCACCTGACCGGGCTCACGCACCCGCTCCCGGTCGCCGTCGCGCCGGACGGCGCGCTCCTCGTCGGCGACTGGGAGACGGGGATCGTCTACCGGATCGACACGGACGGCTGAGCCGTCGACTCGACGAACTCCGCGAGCCGATGGCGCACGCGGTCGATCTCGGCCGAGAACATCTCGAGCTCGTCCGGGTCGGCGCCGCCCTTCGCGCGCAGGCCGCGGACGAGGACGAGCCCCTTCAGGTGGAGGACGAGGTCGTCGAGTTGGCGGAACTTGTGATCCATTCGTTCTCCTTTCACTGTCAAGCGGCTTCGTCGAGTACGAGGAGGTCCGTGTCGACGCGCTCCTCGCGCGGCTCGGGAACCGCGGCCGGCCGGACGAACGCGACGGTGACGAGCGCGCCGAGGATCAGCAGCGCGGTGAGCGCGTAGAGCCCCGTCCGGAGGCCGTGGTCGATCGCGAGCGTGCTGGATGCGTCGAGCGCGGGGTGGGAGTCGAGGTAGTTGCCGGTCGAGGTCGCGGCGACCGCGCTGATCGCCGCGATGCCGACCGCGCCGCCGATCTGGCGGCTCGTGTTGATGAGACCGGACGCGATGCCCGCGTCGGCGCGCTCGACGCCGGCGAGGCCCGCGATCGTCACGGGCACGAACGAGAGCGCCATGCCCGCGCCACCGGCGACGAACGCCGGCAGGAGATCCCACGCGTAGTGGGCGTCGGTCGGGAGCCGCGTGAGCGCGGCCACCGACGCGGCCGAGAGCAGCAGGCCGGCGGTGAGCGTCGCCCGCACGCCGAACCGCGCGACCACGAACTGGGCGAGGTTCGAGACGACGACGACCGTCACCGCGAACCCGGCGAACGCGAGCCCCGTGCGGACCGGCGAGTAGTGCAGCACGTCCTGGATGTAGAGCGTGAGCAGGAAGAACTCGGAGAACGCGACCGCGCCGATCAGGCCGATCGTGACGTTCGCGGCCGTGAGCGTCCGCAGCCGGAAGATCCGAAGCGGCAGGAGCGGCGAGCGGGCGCGGGTCTCGATCGCGACGAACGCGAGCAGGAGCGCGACGGCGCCTCCGAGCAGCGCGAGTGTCGCGGGGGTGCCCCAGCCGTCGGTCGTGGCGTGCGTCATCGCGTAGACGAGCAGCATCAGCCCGCCGGTCACGGCGACCGCGCCGGCGAAGTCGAATCGGCGGTGCGGCAGGTCGGCACGGCTCTCGCGGAGCAGCACCGGTGTGAGCGCGACCGCGACCACGGCGACCGGGACGTTGATGAAGAAGATCCACGACCAGCTCAGGTACGACGTGAGCAGTCCGCCGAGCAGGACGCCGACGGCAGCGCCGCTTCCCGAGGCAGCGCCGTAGATCCCGAGCGCGAGGTTGCGGTCGCGACCCTCGGCGAACGTCGTCATGAGAAGCGAGAGCGCGGCGGGCGCGAGCAGTGCGCCGCCGAGGCCCTGAAGCGCCCGGAAGGCGATCAGCGACGCCTCGGACCAGGCGAACCCGCACAGGAGCGAGCTGACCGCAAAGAGCACGAGGCCCCAGACGAACAGCCGCCGGCGCCCGAGCAGGTCGGCGAGTCGGCCGCCGAGCAGCAGGGCACCGCCGAAGAAGATCGCGTAGGCAGAGATCACCCACTGCAGGCTCGTCGCGGAGAAGTGGAGGTCGTTCTGAATCGACGGCAGGGCGACGTTGACGATCGCCACGTCGAGGATGACCATGAACTGCGCGGTCACGATGAGGGCGAGCGCGCTCCATCGTTGCCGCTGGTGTGTCAGAGTGGTATCGATGCGTAGTCCTCCCAAATCGTTGTGCATGACAACGTTATAGCAAGACAACGGTTGGCTGCGCTACACTTCTTTCGAGATGGCCGTCACGAACACCGAGACCACTGAGACCGCGAAGGTGGCGCGGCTCCCCGAAGAGCTCGTCAACTCGACCGCGTTCCTGCTGAAGCGGCTCGGCTTCGTCTCGAAGGACCGGTCGCTCGCCGCGTACGACGCGATGGGGCTCCACCCGTACCACCACGCCGTCCTGGCGGTGCTCGACGAGGGCCCGCCCGACACGCAGGCGTCGATCGCCGACACGCTCGGCTACGACCGCGGCCAGCTCGTGGGTCTCCTCGACGAGCTCGAGGAGAAGGGCCTGCTCGAGCGGCGCCGCGACCCCGACGACCGCCGCCGGCACATCGTCAGCCTCACGCCCGCGGGGAAGCGAACGCTCGCCAAGCTCCGAGCGACCGCCGGCCGGCTCGAGGACGAGCTGCTCGCCCCGCTCAGCGCGGCCGAGCGCGAGCAGCTGCACACGCTGCTGCGGAAGCTCGCGGAGCAGCACCTGCCGCAGTGCGCGGCTCCGCGTCCCTAAAGACGGCGTCTGGTAACGTCGGCTCCGGAAGCGGGACCCGTCCCGCTCCGCATCGAGAGAGGCTGAGGGAACCGGCCCTGTGACGCCTCGGCAACCTGCTCCAGTTGGAGCAAGGTGCCAAACCCGGCCGGGCCTGCAGGCCCGGGGGATGTGTCGAGCGAGACAAAGGAGACTCTGGTGCCTGCTTCAGCCCTTCGTTGCCGCATCTGCGAGACCGAGCACGCGCTCGAGGCCGTCGGGATCTGCTCCCGCTGCTTCGGCCCGCTCGACCCCGTCTACGACCGCGCGGCGCCACCGACGCGTGCGGAGATCGAGGCCGGGCCGCCGTCGCTCTGGCGGTACGCGCCGTTCCTGCCCGTCGCCGCGCCCGAGGACCTGCGGCTGCCGCCCGGGCTGACGCCGCTCGTGCGGGCGCCCCGGCTCGCGAGCGCGGTCGGCGTCGGCGAGCTGTTCCTGAAGCTCGAGACGGCGAACCCGACGCACTCGTTCAAGGACCGCGTCGTCGCGGTCGCCGCCGCGAAGGCGAAGGAGCTCGGCTTCGAGACGCTCGCGTGCTCGTCGACCGGCAACCTCGCGAACGCGGTCGCCGCGCGCGCCGCGGCCGAGGGGCTCGAGGCGGCGGTGTTCTGCCCGGCCGACCTCGAGCCGGAGAAGCTCGTCGCGACGTCGGTCTACGGCGCGACGATCTACGCGGTCGACGGAAGCTACGACGACTGCAGCCGGCTCACGGTCGAGCTGTCGTTCGCGCTCGAGTGGGCATTCGTGAACGTCGCGTTGCGCGCGTACTACGCCGAGGGCTCGAAGACTGTCGCGTTCGAGATCGCGGAGCAGCTCGGTTGGGAGGTACCCGACGCCGTCGTGTGCCCGATCGCGTCCGGCGCGCTCTTCTCGAAGGTGCACCAGGGGTTCGTCGAGCTGCGCGACGCCGGGCTCGTCGACGCCGCGCCGCCGCGTCTCGTCGGCGGTCAGGCCGAAGGCTGCTCGCCCGTCGCGGCCGCGTTCGACGAGGAGCGGCGTGTGTCGCCGGTGCGGCCGAACACGGTCGCCAGGTCGCTCGCGATCGGCAACCCGGCGGACGGCGACTTCGCGGTCGCGGCCGCGCGCACATCGGGCGGCGGGATCTACGCGGTCGCCGAAGAGGACGTCGGGACGAACATGGCGCTGCTCGCGGAGACGACCGGCGTGTTCGGCGAGACGGCGGCAGGCGTCACGCTCGGCGCGCTGCGCGCCGCCGTGGCGCGCGGGGTGCTCGGCGAGGACGACCGCGTCGTGCTGCTCGTCACGGGCGACGGGCTGAAGACGCCCGCGCTCGTGGGCGATCGGCTGCGCACGGTCGCCGTCGCCCCCGACGCCGACGAGGTGCTCGACCTGCTCGGCGCCGCCGCCGTGTAATTACGGGTTCCAGCTGCCGCGGAAGAACCGCAGCACCAGCACGGCGCTCACGCCGAGCGCCGCGACGATCAGCGCGAGCAGGGCGGTGGCGACGATGTTGCCGACGACGCCGAAGCTGTCGACCACCCTCTGCCCGAGGTGCGTCGCGCGCGCGCCGAGCGTGCCGCCGGTCGCGCGCGGGAGGTCGGCGCTGTCGGCGCCGTGGCCGGCCGGCAGCTTCGTCACCGTCGCGGACGCGGCCTTGCTCGTCCCGTCCTCGTCGAGGAGCGGGGCGGCGGCGAAGGTCGTCGACGCGAACATCCCGTCGCCGGGCGTGCCGGCCGTGCCCGTGCCGGCCGTGCCGGTGCCCGTGCCGAGGTCGCC
>JBKPLI010000184.1:0-5036 GCA_046731555.1 Actinomycetota bacterium
GCACGAGCGGCCGGGCCCCATGCGGCAGGTAGCCGACGACCGCGTCGTGGAAGAACCCCTCCCCGCTCCGCAGCATCCCGCCTCCGAGCACGACGTCCGCCTCGTGGAGCCCGAGGTCGGCGAACGCGCGCGCGACGAGCAGGCCGATCTCGCCGGCGAGCCGTTCGACGAGCGCAGAGGCCGGCGCGTCGCCGGCCGCCGCGGTCGCCACGATCGCGGGCGCGAGCTCGCCGAGACGCGTCTCGCGGATGCGCCGGTAATGCACTGCCTCGCCCACCGCGGCGACGCTCGGCAGCTCGAAGTGCGAGCGCAGGACCTCGACGAGCGCGGTCGGCTCGCCGCGGCCGTCCTCCCCGCGCGCGGCCGCGAAGAGCGCGGAGCGGCCGAGCATCTCGCTGCCGCCCCAGTCCCCCGTCTCCCACCCGAGCGACGGGTACCGCGCGACGCGGCCGTCCGCCGCGCGTGCGACGCAGTTGATCCCCGCGCCGCACACGACGGCGACGGCGTCGTCCGCGTCCGTGCCCGCGCGCAGCAGCGCGAACGTGTCGTTGTCGACGATCGTGCGCCGAGCGAGGCCGCGCCGGTCGACGGCGGCCGTGAGCTCCGCGATGTCCGACGGCACGTCCGCGCCACAGAGGAAGAACGCGCCGGTGTCCGCCGGAGTGGCGACGCCCGCCCGTGCGACGAGCTCGGCGACCACGTCGACGCACCGGTCTGCGCCGAGCCCGTGCGCGTTCGACCCCGGCCCGCGCACACGCGCCAGGCACTCGCCGTCGAGCCTCGCCGCGACGAGCTCCGTCTTCGTGTTCCCGCCGTCGGCGCCGAGGATCACGCCCATGCCAGGTACGCGCGGTTTGCGTCGATCATCTTGTCGGCGAGCTTGTCGGCGACCTCGGCCTGGCCGACGAGCGGATGGGCGAGCAGCGCGCGGAAGACGCGCTCGCGGCCGCCGTGCAGCGCCGCGCCGAGCGCGAGCTCCTCGTACGCCGTGACGCTCGCGATCAGCCCGCGGTAGAGCGGGTCGATCGGCGGCATCGGCACGGGCGTCACGCGCTCCGAGCTCACGCGGGCCGGCACCTCGATCACCGCATCGTCGGCGAGGAACGGGAACGTGCCGTCGTTGCGGAGGTTGACGACGTGCCGCCCCTCGCCCGCGCTGCCGAAAAGCGACGCGACCAGCTCGACCGCAGCCTCCGAGTAGCCTGCGCCCCCGCGGCGCTGCAGCAGCTCGGGCTTCTCCGCGAGCGACTCGTCGGCATACAGCTCGAGCAGCTCACGCTCGATCGCCGACACCTCCTCGGCCCGCGAACGATGGACCCGCTGGTGCTCGACGACGGCATCGTGCTCGTAGAAGTAGTGCAGGTAGTACGACGGCACGACGCCGAGGCGCCGCACGAGGTCCGGCGGCAGCCCCGTCGCGGGCGCGACGCGGTCGGCGTGCTCGTCCACGAGGCTCGGCAGGACGTCGTCACCGTCGAGCCGCACGCCGACCTCCCACGTGAGGTGGTTCAAGCCCACGTGATCGAGCTCGATCCGTGCCGGGTCGACAGCGAGGATCTTCGCGAAGTGCCGCTGGAAGATCAGGGCCGCGCTGCAGAGGCCGACCGCGCGGTGACCTGCGTCGAGCAGCGCCTTCGTGACGATGCCGACGGGGTTCGTGAAGTCGACGATCCACGCGCCGGGCGCGCGAGCACGCACGCGGTCCGCGATCCCGAGCACGACCGGGACGGTGCGCAATGCCTTCGCGAGGCCGCCGAAGCCGGTCGTCTCCTGGCCGAGACAGCCGCACGCGAGGGGCACCGACTCGTCGACCATGCGCGCAGCCTGGCCGCCGACGCGAATCTGGATCAGCACCACGTCGGCGCCCTCGACCGCCTCGTCGAGCCTCGTCGTCTCCGCCACGCGCGCCGGGTGCCCACCGCGCGCCAGCATCCGCCGGGCGAGTCCGCCGACGACGTCGAGCCGCGTCTCGTCGACGTCGCAGAGCGCGAGGTCGTCGACCATGACGAGCCCGCGCAGCCGCACGAGGCCGTCGATCACCTCGGGCGTGTAGGTCGAGCCCGCGCCGACGATCGCGAGCTTCACGCGAGCCGGCCGTAGCTCTCGAGCACGCCGAGCGACCTGACCGTCACGAACCCGCGCCACTCGCTGACCGCGCCTGTGCTCGGCGGCTCCCACGTGATGGGCCAGCCGCCGTCGGCCTCCTGCCGCGCCGCGAGCGCGTCCAGGTGCGTCTCGATCGCCGCGTCGTCGAACAGGCGGCGCGCGATGCTGTCCGGGTGCGGGGCGAAGTCGAGTGGGCCTTTCACGTAGCCGGGCGCCGCCGGATCGAGCGTGACGAGCTCGGCGAGGATCCGCTCGCCGAGGGCATCGAACGCGGCGTCGGCGCGCGCCCGGTCGGGCGCATGCTCGAGGAGGACGAGCATGTTGATCGAGTCGTCCTGGCCGAGCTCGCCGTTGTCCTCGGCGAGCGCTTCCAAGCAGAATGCGGTCGCCGGCTCGACCCACGGGTGGTCGAAGCCGCGCTTGTGGAGCAGCCCGGCGATCCCGGCCGTCGGGTTCGGATACGCCTGGCCGTCCGACGTCCACCACGGCGCGTGCGGGCCGTCCTCGACCGTCGCGAGCACGAACGGCACGCCTCCCTTCGGCGTCGAGACCGACGCGAGCCAGTCGCACGCGCGCCCCACGATCTCCGTGTCGAACCGGTCGACCTCGTCAAGCGTTCTGAGCGCGTGCTCGACGGGCACCGGCTGGCTCGACGGGCCGCGGATGTCGGGCTCGAGGGCGTTGCCGAAGCCGCCGTCCTCGTTCCGGTACGGCAGGAGCGCCGCGACGACCGCGTCCGCGTCGCCGTCGCCGAACCGGTGCGCGAAGCGCCGGCGATCGAGCAGCCTCCCTTCGCGAAGCATGAAGTCAGCGGCAGCGGCGAGGTCGACCGTCATGCGAGCCCTCCCGTCCGGGCGACCTCGGCGTACCAGCGCCCGCTGTCCTTCATCGTTCGTGCCTGCGTCGCGTAGTCGACGTGCACGAGCCCGAAGCGCGGCGCGTACCCGAGCGCCCATTCGAAGTTGTCCATCAACGACCAGTGGTAGTACCCGCGCACCGGCACGCCACGCTCGATCGCGTCGTGCACGGCCGCGAGGTGCGCGCGCAGGTACTCGATGCGCGCGGCGTCGTGCAGCGGCTCGGGAAAGATGCCGCCGTTCTCGGTCACGAGCACCGGCACGTCGCCATAGTCCTCGCGCAGCCGCAGCAGGAGGTCGGCGAACGCACGGGGCACGATCTCCCAGTCGCCGCCGGTCATCGGCACGTCGCCGAGAGTGACGACCTCCCATGGAAACGGCTCGCGGCCGGGCGCCGCGCGGACGACGCGCCGCGTGTAGTAGTTGACGCCGACGAAGCCGCTGCCGGCCGCAATCGTCTCGAGGTCGCCGTCGCGCACGAAGTCGAGCTCGCCGATCCGCTCCTCGTAGACGGCGCGCATGTCGTCGGGGTACGAGCCCCTCAGCACCGGGTCGAGGAACCAGCGGTTGACGTAGCCGTCCGAGAGCCACGCCGCCTCCTCGTCCGCGGGCGTCGCCGGGTAGTGCGGGAACAGGCTGAACGCGACGCCGGCCTCGCCGCGGCCGCCGAGCTCCTGCACCGCGCGGCCGTGGCCGAGGAGGAGGTGGTGCATCGCGTGGACCGACGCCCGCAGGTCGCGCACCCCCGGCGCGTGGAGCCCGAGCTGGTAGCCGAGCACGCCGACGATCCACGGCTCGTTGATCGTCACCCACCGGGACACGCGGTCGCCGTAGGCGTCGAAGCACGCCGCCGCGTACTCGGCGAAGCGCTCGGCGGTGCCGCGGTCGCGCCAGTCGAGCGTCGCGGGGAGGTCCCAGTGGTACAGCGTCGCGAGCGGCTCGACGCCGAGCTCGAGCAGGCCGTCGATCAGCCGGTCGTAGTGCGCGACGCCGCGCGGGTCGTGCATGCGCGGCCACGCGATCGAGAAGCGGTACGCGTTCACGCCGAGCTCCGTCAGCAGGTCGAGGTCCTCGCGCCAGCGCCGGTAGCCGTCGCACGCGACGGCGCCCGTGTCGCCGCTCTCGCCGGCGAAGCCGTCCCAGATCGACGGGACGCGGCCGTCGGCGTCGAGCGCGCCCTCGATCTGGAACGCGGACGTCCCCACGCCCCACCTGAACCCGTCGGGGAACCGCTTCATCGCGCGAGCGCCTCCTCGCATGCGAGGAGCAGAACGCCGATCGACCACGCGTGCGAGAGCGGGTCGAGCGTCCCCTTCGGCCCGAAGCAGTCCGTCTGCAGGTACCGCTCGGCAGCCATGCCTTTCCGCGCCCCGAAGTCGCCGTCGTGCCGCGCGATGCACTGGCGGAAGCACGCGAGGTTCTCGAGCGCACAGCGCCGGTAGTAGTCGTCGCCCGTCGCGTCGGCGAGTCGCAGCAGCTCGGGCAGCGCGATCAGGGCGAACGCGTGCAGGTGCTGGTTCGCCGGGCTGGCCTGGTCGGAGCCGCGCGTCCGGAAGCCGAGGCGGCCGAGGTCGGTGCCGGCGTCGAACTCGACGTCGTACGTGTAGCGGAACGTGAGCATCCAGTCGGCGGCGCGGCGCGCCCACGCCCAGTCCTCGAGCGCGACGGCGGCCATCACCGCCATCACCCCGTCCTCGTGCGTCGGCGCGAGATCGACGTCCTCGGGCGCGCCGTACCACGTGTCGAAGCGCGAGAAGTAGTCGCCCGCGCGCCGCGCCTCCTCGACGTGGCCGAGCTCGACGAGCGCCGGGATCCACGCCATGCCCGCAGTGCTGTCCCAGGAGAGCGCGTCGCCGGTCGAGATCGAGTGCGCCGCGGGCAGCGCGCCGTCGTCGCGCTGCGTGCGGAGCGCGACCGCGACGTTCGTCCGCGCACTCTCCTCTCGCCCGGCGCGGAGCATGAAGAGCGCCGCGTCGCCGAGCGTCCGCGCATGCGCGCGGTCGTGGTCCGGATGCCAGCCCCACGTCCAGCCGCGATCGTGCGTCCACTGCGGCCAGTACGTGCCGCCCGGAG
>JBKPLI010000185.1:0-9131 GCA_046731555.1 Actinomycetota bacterium
GCCGTCCTCCTCGCTCGGCCGGCGCGCGCGCGTCGTCGCGGAGACGGTCGCGGCGAGCTCGTCGAACTGCGGCAGGACGCGCTGGATCAGCGTTCCCTTCCCGGCGCCCGAAGGGCCGGTCACCACGAAGACCGGCAGCGAGCGCGTGTTACCGGTTGAAGAGGCCAATCAGCTCTTGGCGCTGGCGATCGGAAAGGCCACCGACCGTCTTCGACTGGCTGATCCGGCACTGGTTGAGCAGCCGCGCCGCCTTCACGCGCCCGAACTTCGGCACCGCCATGAGCATGTCGAAGACCTTGGCCGTCGAGACGTACTGCGGCGGCTCACGCAGGATCTGCTCGATCGACACGGCGCCGGACTTCAGGTCCTTCTTCAGCTGCGCACGCTTCACACGGATGTCGTTCGCCCTCTTCAGCGCCTCCATCCGCTGGTCGAGGGACCGCACGGGCGCTTGAACCTGGGTCTGGGGCGGCACCATGAGCGCCGCATACTAACAACCCCTTCGCCGCGTGCAACCTCCAGGATATGCGGCTAGTTTTCCATGCGGACAACGGTCTCGCGCATGTCCGAGTGCGCCGCGCAGAACGCCTCCGCCGGATCGTCGAAGCCCGCGTCGTGCGCCGCATCGACGAGCTCGGCGCGCACGCGGTCCGGCGCTGTGCTGTCTGCGAACAAGATCGTCCCGAGCGCGACGTGGTTCGCGCCGCACGCGATCAGCTCGAGCGCGTCGCGGCCGGTCCGCACGCCGCCCATGCCGACGATCGGCAACTGCGTGGCACGCCGGCACGCGTACACCGCCGCGAGCGCGATCGGCTTCAGCGCCGGTCCGGAGTAGCCGCCCGTCGCGCGTGCGAGGACCGGCGCGAGTCGCGCGTCGAGCGCCACGCCGCGGATCGTGTTCACGAGGCTCAACCCGTCGGCGCCCGCGCGCTCGACGGCGCGCGCGGTGTGCGCGACGTCCCACGCCGCGGGCGACAGCTTCGCGTACAGCGGCAGGTCGGTCGCGGCGCGACAGGCCGCAACGATCTCCGCCGCCGACTCGGGTGCCTCGTCGACGTTCGGGCAGCTGAGGTTGAGCTCGATCGTGACGTCGTCGAGGCGGGCGCAGGTCGCCGCGTACTCGGCCGCCGAGAAGCCGCCCACCGACACCCAGAGCGGGACGCCGAGCGCCCGCAGGCGGGGCAGGACGTCCGCGAGAAACCGCTCCCTGCCTGGGTTTGCGAGGCCGATCGCGTTCAGCATCCCGTGGTCGGTCTCGGCGATCCGAACCGGCCGGTTGCCCTCGCGCGGCTCCGGCGTGACGGTCTTCGTCACGAAGGCGTCGAGCGCGCGCGCGACGTCAGGCGCCGTCGTCGCGTCGAGGCAGCCGCTCGCGTTCAGGAGCACAGCACCGGTCCCTCGACGCACAGCCGTTGCAGCTTCCCGTCGACCTCGACGACGCAGCCGTAGCACGCGCCGTACCCGCAGGCCATCGGCGCCTCGCACGCGATCTGCGCGTCGGGACGCAGACGGCGGACCGCGTCGAGCATCGGCTCCGGGCCGCAGGCGAGCGGCGTGCGGTCGGGCGGCAGCACCTCGGTCACGAACACCGGGTCGACGACGACCTCGGCGTTCGGGACGAGCACCGCCGCCTCCGCGTGATGCTCGCTCCGGAAGCCGAGCACGGCCGGCGGTTGCTCGAGCGCCTCCGACAGGTACGGCAGCGGCGCGATGCCGATGCCGCCGCCGACGAGGACCGGCCGGCGCACGTCGAGGCGGAAGCCGACGCCGAGCGGGCCGAACACCGTCAGCTCGTCCCCTTGCTCGACAGACGCAATCGCGGTCGTGCCGGGACCGATCGGGTCCACGAGGAACGCGAGCTCGCCCCGCGGCGCGAGGCAGAGCGAGAACGGTCGCATGAGCACGCGCCCCGGCGCCTCGACCATGAAGAACTGCCCGGGCGCGCCTGGGTCGATCGACCCGCGCGTCACGCGGACGAGCACGTACGGGCCGAACGTCTCGACGCCGGCGACGCGCCGGCGCTCACGCCGCGGCAGTCCGTTCACGCGGTCCCGCTCGGCGACGCAGACGCATGCGCGGCAAGGCCGCGCATGCTGAGGACGGCGCCGACGAGCGGCGCCTTACGCCGCGGCATGACGCTCCTGCAGTGAGCGGACCTCCTCGCGCCGCGCCTTCGCGATCGCCTCGACCGCGGCGCGTGCGCCCGCGAGCGTCGTGATGCAGGGCACGCGCGCGATCACCGCCGCCTCGCGGATCGCGTAGCCGTCGCGCCGCGCGTTGCGGCCCTCGGGCGTGTTGACAACGATGTCGACGCGCTGCCGGCGGACGAGCTCGACGACGGCCGAGCCCTTCTCGACGCCAGTGACCGGCAGGCCCGCGTCCGCGAGCGCGCGCGCGGTGCCCGCCGTCGCGACGAGCGCGAAACCGAGGCGCGCGAGGCTCTTCGCCACCGGCACGACCGCCTCCTTGTCGGCGTCGCGCACGGAGACGAACGCTGTCCCCGTCGACGGGAGGCCACGACCGGCGGCGCGCTCGGCTTTCGCGAACGCGCTCGCGAAGTCGGAACCGCTCGCCATCACCTCGCCGGTCGAGCGCATCTCGGGTCCGAGCACCGGGTCGGCGCCCGGGAAGCGGGCGAACGGCAGCACGGCCGCCTTGACCGACACCTGCGCCGGGCGCGGCGCGGGAAGCGCGAGCTCACGCAGCGTCGCCCCGCCGGCGAGGCGGCATGCGGCGTCGACGAGGTTGACTCCGATCGCCTTCGACGCGAACGGGACGGTCCGCGAGGCGCGCGGGTTCACCTCGAGCACGTAGAGCTCGCCGTCGGCGATCGCCGCCTGCACGTTCAGCAGGCCGACGACGCCGAGCGCAGGCCCGAGCTGCTCGACGATCGCCCGCAGCGTCGGGTCGTCGGACGGCGCCGGCAGGACGCACGACGAGTCGCCCGAGTGGACGCCCGCCTCCTCGACGTGCTCCATCACCGCGGCGACGTACGTCTCGCGCCCGTCGCACAGCGCGTCGACGTCGAGCTCGATCGCGTCCTCGAGGAAGCGGTCGACCAACAGCCTACGGCTTTCAGTTACGGACCCGAATGCATCTCGTAGCTCTGCCTCGGCGTAGCAGACGCGCATCGCGCGCCCGCCGAGCACGTACGACGGCCGCACGAGGACGGGCCAGCCGATCTCGTCCGCGATCGCGACCGCCTCACCGGGCGTCGACGCGATCCCCCACGCCGGGCAGCGGATGCCGAGCTCGTCGAGCAGCCCCCCGAAGCGCTCGCGGTCCTCCGCGAGGTCGATCGCGTCGAACGGCGTGCCGAGGATGCGGAACCCGGCTCGCTCGATCGCACGCGCGAGCTTCAGCGGCGTCTGCCCGCCGAACTGGATGCACACGCCGACCGGCTGCTCGCGCTCGAGCACCGCGAGTACCGCCTCCTCGTCGAGCGGCTCGAAGTACAGGCGGTCCGACGTGTCGTAATCGGTCGAGACCGTCTCGGGGTTGCAGTTGACCATCACCGCGTCGAACCCCTGCGCGCGGAAGCTCTGCGCCGCGTGCACGCAGCAGTAGTCGAACTCGATGCCCTGCCCGATGCGGTTCGGGCCGGACCCGAGGATGACGACCGGCCTACGGCCTTCAGACCTACGGTCTCCAGGTTCGTCGGACTCGCCCCTCGTCGAGTAGTAGTAGTTCGAGCTCGCCTCGACCTCGCCCGCGCACGAGTCGACGCGGCGGTACACGACGTTGCCGTCGGGCGGCGCGACCTCGAGCTCGCGGGCGAACCACGGGTGCAGGTTCTCGGGGCGCCACTCGGGGTCGACCTCGAGCCCTCGCCGCGCCTTTGCGAACGCCTCGGCGAACGTCCGGCCGATGCCCATCGACTCGCCGACCGACTTCATCTGCGTTCCGAGCGTGGCGTCGGCGCCGGCGAACTTCTCGAACGCGAAACGCGGGAACTTCACGACGACGTAGTCGAGCGTCGGCTCGAAGCTCGCGGGCGTCGTGCCCGTCAGGTCGTTCGGGACCTCGTCGAGCGTGTAGCCGACCGCGAGCTTCGCCGCGACCTTCGCGATCGGGTAGCCCGTCGCCTTCGACGCGAGCGCGGACGAGCGCGACACGCGCGGGTTCATCTCGATCACGCGCAGCTCGCCCGTCTCGCGGTGGCGGGCGAACTGGATGTTCGAGCCGCCGGTGTCGACGCCGACCGCGCGAATGACGGCGATCGCGGCGTCGCGGAGCTCCTGGTAGGCCTCGTCGCTGAGCGTCATCTGCGGCGCGACCGTGACCGAGTCGCCCGTGTGCACGCCCATCGGGTCGAGGTTCTCGATCGAGCAGACGATCACGACGTTGTCGACGCGGTCGCGCACGACCTCGAGCTCGAACTCGTCCCAGCCGCGCACCGACTCCTCGACGAGCACTTGGCCGATCGGGCTCTCGTCGAGGCCGCGCTCGACCTGGCGCACGAGCTCGTCGTGCGAGCCGACGAAGCCGCCGCCGTGCCCGCCGAGAGTGAAGGCCGGCCGCACGACGGCGGGCGTCGGGATGCCCGCGAGCTGCGAGAGCGACGTGACGATGCGCGACGACGGCACGCGCAGGCCGCACGACTCGACCGCCCGCTTGAAGAGCTCGCGGTCCTCGGCGCGCGCGATCGCGTCGACGTCCGCGCCGATGAGCTCGACGCCGAGCTCGTCGAGCACGCCGGCCGCGTGCAGCTCGCGCGCGAGGTTGAGCGCGGTCTGGCCGCCCATCGTCGGCAGCAGCGCGTCGGGCCGCTCCTTGCGCAGTACCTGCGACACGCCGTCGAGGTCGAGCGGCTCGATGTACGTCGCGTCGGCGAAGCCCGGGTCGGTCATGATCGTCGCGGGATTCGAGTTGACGACGATCGTGCGGAAGCCGTCGGCGCGCAGCACCTTCAATGCCTGGCAGCCGGCGTAGTCGAACTCACATGCCTGCCCGATCACGATCGGCCCAGAGCCGATCAGGCAGATCGCGCGGATGTCGTCACGCCGCGGCATGTCCCACCTCCTCGAGCCACGCGCCGATGATCGGCCACGCGTCGTGCGGGCCCGGCCCCGCCTCCGGGTGGAACTGCACGCTGCGCGCGCGCAGCTCCGGGTACGCGAGGCCCTCGACCGTGCCGTCGTAGAGCGACTCGTGTGTGGCCGCGCGGTCCTCGGTCGGCTCGACGGCGAAGCCGTGGTTCTGGCTCGTCACGAGCACGCGCTGCGTGCGGCGCTCGAGCACCGGGTGGTTCGCGCCCCGGTGACCGAACGGGAGCTTGAACGTGCGCAGGCCACTGGCGAGCGCGAGCAGCTGGTGGCCGAGGCAGATCCCGAGCACCGGCACGCGGCCGAGCAGCTCGCGTACGACGTCGACCTCGGCGACGAGCGGCTCCGGGTCGCCGGGGCCGTTCGAGAGCAGCACGCCGTCGAACTCCGCGAGCGTGGCCGCGTCCACGTCGTGCGGGAACACGGTCACCGCGGCTCCCATGCCGGCGAGGCGGCGAAGGATCGAGCGCTTGCAGCCGTAGTCGACGACGGCGACGCGCGCAGTGCCGGCGTCGCTGTACACGTACGGCTCGCGCGTCGAGACGTGGGCGACGAGCGCCGCGCCGCTCATGCTCGGCTGGTCGGAGATCGCACGCAGCGTGTCGTCGACGTCGGCCTCGTCTGCGATCACCGC
The DNA here is from genome assembly GCA_046731555.1 of Actinomycetota bacterium. GTDB lineage: Bacteria > Actinomycetota > Thermoleophilia > Gaiellales > Gaiellaceae > PALSA-600. The sequence continues at coordinate 5,680 of JBKPLI010000185.1, forward strand.
GCCGCGCATCGCGCCGCGGTCGCGCAGGTGCAGCACGAGCGAGCGCGTGTCGATGCCGGAGAGCGCCGGGATGCCGCGGTCGTGGAGCCAGTCGGTCCACTCCGGCCCGCGCGCCTCGCGCATGACGACCGCCCGCGCGTGCGGCTTCGCCGACTCCGAGCGACCGGTCGCGACGCCGTAGTTACCCACCATCGGCGCCGTGAAGCAGACGATCTGCCCGCAGAAGCTCGGGTCGGTGACGACTTCCTGGTAGCCGGTCATCGCGGTCGTGAAGACGGCCTCGCCGAACGCGAACCCGTCACCGCCCACGCATGCGCCCCGGAAAACGGTGCCGTCCTCGAGCACCAGTGCGCCGCTCATGCCTCGTAGGCGACCCGCCCGGCCGCCACCGTCAGTACGACCTTGCCGGACATGCGCTTGCCGAGGAGCCACGAGTTCGCCGACCGTGACCGGAAGCGCTCCTCGCGGACGCGCCACGTCGCGTTCGGGTTGACGAGCACGAGGTTCGCGCGCGAGCCGACGCCGATGCGCGGCGCCTCGAGCCCGAAGATGCGCGCAGGCCCGGCCGACATGCGCTCGAGCAGCGTCTCCAGCCGCAGGACGCCCGGGCGGACGAGGTGCGTGAAGAGCGCGGCGAACGCCGTCTCGAGGCCGGTGACGCCGAACGGCGCCGCCTCGAACGGCACGTCCTTCTCCTCGCGCGAGTGCGGCGCGTGATCCGTCGCGACCGCCGCGAGCTCGCCGCTGCGCAGCGCGTCGATGAGCGACTGCCGGTCCGCGTCCGTGCGCAGCGGCGGGTTCATCTTCACGTTCGGGTCGAGGTCGCGCACGGCCTCGTCGGTAAGGCACAGGTGGTGCGGCGTGACCTCGGCCGACGCCCGGACGCCCGCGGCCTGCGCGCGCTGCAGCAGCTCGACCGACTCCCGCGACGAGACGTGCATGACGTGAATCGGCTGGCCCGTGTCCGCCGCGAGCGCGAGGTCGCGCCCGACCGCGACGCTCTCGCCGACCGACGGCCAGCCGCCGAGGCCGAGCTCGGCCGACACCGCACCCGCGTGCATGTGCCCGCCGCGCGTGAGGCTCGGCTCCTCGCAGTGGACGGCGATCGGCCGGCCGGTGATCGCGTTGTACTGCAGCGCCCGCCGCATCAGCGCCGCAGATGCCACCGGCCGGCCGTCGTCGGTGAACGCGGCCGCGCCTGCGTCGGCGAGGTCGCCGAGCTCGGCCAGCCGCTCACCCTGCTGCGCGACGGTGATCGCCGCCGCGAATCCCACCGGCACCTCGGCCTCGTCCGCCGCGCGCTCGCGCAGCCCGCGCAGCACGTCGGCGTTGTCGACGACCGGCTCCGTGTTCGGCATCGCGAGGATCGCGCAGAAGCCGCCGGCCGCCGCGGCCGCCGTGCCCGACGCGATCGTCTCCTCGTCCTCGCGCCCCGGCGTCCGGAGGTGGACGTGCGGGTCGACGAACGCGGGCGCCAGCAGGAGCCCGTCCGCCTCGACGACGCGGTGGCCGTTCGCGTCGACGCCGATGCCGAGCTGCGTGATCGTCCCGCGGTCGACGCGGACGTCCATGATGCCGTCGACCCCCTCGACCGGGTCGAGCACGTGCGCGCCGCGGATGACGAGGTCGTCCGCGCCTGACTTCCCGGCGAGCATCACGCCACCTCCACTGCGGCCTCGACGGCGACCGGGCCTGCGGTCAGCAGGTCGTAGAGCACCGCCATCCGGACGACGAGCCCGGCGCGCACCTGGTCGACGATGCGCGCGTTCGCGGCGTCCGCGACGCGCGGGTCGATCTCGACGCCGCGGTTCATCGGGCCCGGGTGCATGACGAACTGCTCGGGCCGCACGCGGTCGGGCGTGACGCCCCAGCGCGCGGTGTACTCGCGCAGCGACGGCACAAAGCTCGCGCCCGCCTCCATGCGCTCGGCCTGCATGCGCAGGACGTAGACCACGTCGGCGTCGCGGATCGCGTCGATGTCGTGCGACACCGGCGCGAGCCCCGAGGGCACGAGCGGCGGCGGGCCGACGAGCGTCGTGCGAGCGCCCATCAGCGCGAGCGCCTGCACGAGCGAGCGCGCGACGCGCGAGTGCGCGACGTCGCCGACGATCGCGACGTGCAGACCCTCGACGCGCCCGAGCGTGTCGTCGATCGTGTACAGGTCGAGCAGCGCCTGCGTCGGGTGCTGGTGCTTGCCGTCGCCCGCGTTCACGACGTGCGTGTCGGTCACGCGCGCGACGAGCTGCGGCGCGCCGATCTGCGGATGGCGGATCACGATCACGTCGGGGTCGTACGCCCCGAGCGTGAGCGCCGTGTCCTTCAGCGACTCGCCCTTGTCGACCGACGAGCCCGCCGACTTCACGTTCAGCACGTCGGCCGAGAGCCGCTTCGCCGCGACCTCGAACGACGACGACGTGCGCGTCGACGACTCGTAGAAGAGGTTGACGACGAGCCGGCCGCGCAGGGTCGGCAGCTTCTTCGTCTCGCGTTCGAGCGACCGCGCGAACGACCGCGCCGTCGCGAGCACGCGCTCGACGTCGTCCCGCGTGAGATCGGCGACCGACAAGAGGTGGCGCCGGCCGGGCGGGCGCGGCGGCACGAGGTCGCCCGGTATGACCTGCAACTCCGACCTACGGTCTCTGGTCACAGACCTACGGTCTTCAGTCACGACTCAGTCTCCTCGGGCTCGGGAACTAGAAGCACCTGGTCGACCTCGTCGACCTCGACGAGCTGCACCTGGATGCGCTCGCCGCGCGACGTGGGGAAGTTCTTGCCGACGTAGTCCGGGCGGATCGGCAGCTCGCGGTGGCCGCGGTCTGCGAGGACCGCGAGCTGGACGCGGTCGGGCCGGCCGTACTCGAAGAGCGCGTCGATCGCGGCGCGGATCGTGCGGCCCGTATAGAGGACGTCGTCGACGAGGATGACCGTCCGGCCGACCGGGTCGAACGGGAGCGACGTGTCGCGCACGACCGGCGCGTGGCGCGGCGGGCGGTCGCCGCGGACGTGGACGTCGTCGCGGTGGAACGTGATGTCGAGCTGGCCGAGCGGCAGCTCGACGTCGCCGCGCTCCGCGACCAGGCGCCGGAGCCGCTGCGCGAGCGGGACGCCGCGGCGGTGGATGCCGGCGAGTGCGACGGACTCGAGGTCCTCGTTCCGCTCGATGATCTCGTGTGCGATCCGGGAGAGCGTCCGCGCGATCGCTTGCGCGTCGAGCAGGACCCGCCCAGCCGGTGTCACGGCGTGCTGCATCGAACTCCTTTCCGGCCTCGCTGGACCGAGTTAAAGGGGTGGTGCCGCGGGCACCCTATCGCCTCGGGCGGACGGAGCGGAAGAGCGCCGCCCACTGGCGGGCGTCGAGGTCGCGCGCCTCCGCCGCGCGGTCGAGTCCGAGGCCGGGCGCGAGCGCGGAGAACGCCGGGACGATCCGCCGCGGGGTGCCGGCGCGGTAGGCG
>JBKPLI010000186.1:0-8215 GCA_046731555.1 Actinomycetota bacterium
CCGTTCGACGGCGCGGCCTCGGCCGCAGGAGCGGACGCGGACGCGGGTTGCGCCTCGGCCGCGGCGGCGGCGGCCGCGCGACCTTCTTCGCGCTCGGGCTCGCGCGCCGGCGCCTCGGCGGGCTTCTCCGCGCTCTGCGGCGCGCCCGTATCGCTCGGAGCCTCCTCGCCCTGCTCGCCGATCCACGCGATCGTCTGGCCGACCGGCGCCTCGCCTTCGGAGAGCGCGATCTTCAGCAGCACGCCCGAGAAGTCGGACTCGACCTCCTGCGTGACCTTGTCGGTGTCGATCTCATAGAGCGGCTCGCCCTTCTCGACGGCGTCGCCCTCGGACTTGAGCCACTTGACGATCGTGCCGGCTTCCATCCCCTGGCCGAGCCGGGGGAGCTTCACCTCGCTAGCCACGGCCGACGGTCCTCTTGATCGCCGCGAGCACGTCGTCGGGCTGCGGGATGACGAACTGCTCCATCACCGGTGCGAACGGGAGCGGCGCGAACTTCGCACCGACGCGCTCGATCGGGGCGTCGAGCCAGTCGAACGCCTGGTACTGCAGCACCGCCGCGATCTCGGCGCCGAAGCCCATGCGCGTGACGGCCTCGTGCGCCACGACCGCGCGGTTCGTCTTCTTCACCGAGTTGACGATCGCCTCCTCGTCGAGCGGCTGCAGCGTGCGCGGGTCGACGATCTCGACCGAGATGCCTTCCTGCTCGGCCTGCTTCGCGGCCGCGACCGAGCGGTGCACGAGCGGGCCCGTGGCGATCACCGTCACGTCGGTGCCCTCCTGTACGACGCGCGCCTTGCCGAGCGGAATCGGCTCGATCTCCTCGGGCACTTCGCCCTTCAGCGGGTACAGCAGCCGGTGCTCGAAGAAGATGACGGGGTTGTCGTCGTAGATCGCGGTCCACAGCAGGCCGCGCACGTCCTCGGGCGTCGACGGGTAGACGACCTTCAGGCCCGGCACGTGCACGAGCCACGCCTCGAGCTGCTGCGCGTGCTGGGCGCCCGGCGACCAGCCGGCGCCGCCCTGCGTGCGGATCGTCAGCGGCACCGTGATCTGCCCGCCCGACATGTAGCGGTGCTTCGCGGCCTGGTTGACGATCTGCTCGAGCGAGAGCGTCAGGAAGTCCTCGTACATGATCTCGACGACGGGGCGCATGCCCGCGATCGCCGCGCCGATGCCGGCGCCGACGATCGCCATCTCGGAGATCGGCGTGTTGCGGATGCGGTCCGGCCCGAACTCGTCGAGCAGGCCCTGCGTGACGCCCATCGAGCCGCCCATCTCGGCGATGTCCTCGCCCATGACGAAGACGTTCTCGTCCTTGCGCATCGCGCTCGCGAGCGCGTCGCGCACCGCCTCGCGATACGAGAGCTCAGGCATAGATGTTCTTCAGCGCGTCTTCCGGCTCGGGGTCGGTGCCGTTCTTCGCGAACTCGACCGCGTCCTCGACGATCTTCGTGATCTCCGCGTCGAGCGGCTCGAACTCCTCGTCGGTGACGCCGAGCTTGTCGCGCAGGTGCGTGATCGGGTCGTGCTCCTCCGCCGCCTCGCGGATGTCGTCCTTCGTGCGGTACACCTGCGGGTCGCCGATGTAGTGGCCGTGCATGCGCCACACCTCGACATCGAGGAACACGGGGCCTTCGCCGGAGCGCGCGTGCTCGAGCGCTTCCTGCGCCTTCGCGTACACGTCCTGCACGTCCTGGCCGTCGACCTTGATCGAGTGCATGTCGTACGCGAGCGCGCGCTTCGACATGTCGTCCCAGACCGGCGAGTGCTGCCAGCCCGGCGTCGACTCCGCCCAGTGGTTGTTCTCGCACACGAACACGGTCTGCGTCTTCCACAGCTGTGCGAGGTTGAGCGACTCGTGGAAGGTGCCGATGTTCGTCGACCCGTCGCCGAAGAACGCGACGGCGACGTGCTGCTCGCCGCGCAGCTTGTACGCGAGCCCGGCGCCGACGACCGCCGGCAGCCCGCCGCCGATGACGGCGTTCGCGCCGAGGTTTCCCCGCTCGACGTCGTAGAGATGCATCGAGCCGCCGTAGCCGCGCGAGCAGCCCTCCTTCTTCCCGTACAGCTCGGCCATCACCGCGTTCGGGTGCGTGCCGCGCGCGAGCGTGTGGCCGTGCGCGCGGTGCGTCGACGCGAACGTGTCGCCGTCCTCCATCGCCTGGCACACGCCGACCGCGACGGCCTCTTGCCCGATCGCGACGTGCAGGAAGCCGGGCAGCTCGCCGGCGCGGAAGCGCTCCTCCACCTTCTCCTCGAAACGGCGGATGAGCAGCATCTCCCGCAGGAACTCGCGCAGTGCCTCGTCGGTGAGCGCGCGCTTCTTCTCGACCTTCGCCATGCGGCGTGCAGTGTACGTTTTGCGCCGTGCGCCTCGCGGGTCAGTGGAACGGAATCGAACGCACGCTGCCGGAGGGTTGGAGCGAGGCGCGACTGCAGCTCACCGTGTCGGACCCGACACGCGCCGACCGCGCCGCAGCCCTGCTCGGTCCGGCCCAGCCGTACCGCAGCGAACCGCAGGTCCTGCGCTTCTCGTCGTCGCGCCGCGGTCATGCGCCGGGGCCGGATGGGATCCGAAGATTGCTGCGCCGGCTCGACGGCGAACGCATCCGCGGAACGCTCGAGCTCGTCGCCTCGGGCGCCGTTCCGGCCGCGCGCGCGGTCGAGCAGCCGGCGGTCGAGGCCCCGACGCTCGCCGTGTCGTGGGACGTCGCGATCGCCGAGCTGCCCGCCGACTGGAGCGACGTGCACGCCGAGGTCGACCTGCTCTCGACCGACTACCTCGAGCGCGCCGCGCTGCTGATGGCACCGCTGAACCCGCTGCGCGAGGGCGCGACGCCGGCGCTGCGCTTCCGCGCCGCGCGTGTGTTCGGCTACGGCGCGTCGCCGCAGATGGTCCGTCTCTGCTTCGAGCGCTGCGACGGCGCAGGCATCCGCGGCGCAGTGCGCGTGCTGCGCGCTCTCAGCGACACCGACCCGGTCGGCACGCAGGGGCCGGTGTGGTACGTCGGCGGCCGCACGGTCTGATGGCCGATCCCTCCTCGTGGCTCGTCGTCGAGTGGGGCTGGGAGGTGGTCGGGCGCGACGGGAGACAGGTCGGGCACGTCGAGCGTGTGCTCGGCGACGAGACGCACGACATCTTCCACGGGCTCGCCGTCGCGACCGGCCTCACCGGCCCGGCGCGGCACGTCACGGCCGACCACGTCGAGGGCATCGTCGAGCGCCGGGTCACCATCGACCTCACGAAGGACGAGGTCATGCGGCTCGATCCAGTCGAGTAGTGCGCGACGCAACGGCGCTCGCGGCGGCGGTGCGAGCCGGCGAGGTCTCGCCGGCCGACCTCGCGGAGGAGACCTTCCGCCGCATCGAGGCGACCGACGGCCAGCTGAACGCGTTCGTGACGCTGAACGAGTCCGCCCTCGCCGACGAGCCGGCAGACGGACCGTTCCGCGGCGTGCCGCTCGCGGTGAAGGACCTGACGGACACCGCGGGGCTGCGCACGACGTACTCGTGCCGCGCGTTCGCGGACCGCGTGCCGTCCGAGGACGCCGCGGTCGTACGCCGGCTGCGGCGCGCCGGGTTCGTGCTCGTCGGCAAGACGAACACGCCGGAGTTCGGCTCGACCGCCGTCACCGAGTCCGCGCTGAACGGCGTGTGCCGCAACCCGTGGAACCTCGAGCGCACGCCGGGCGGGTCGAGCGGCGGCGCGGCCGCGCACGTCGCGGCCGGCGTGCTGCCGCTCGCGCACGGCTCTGACGGCGGCGGCTCGATTCGCATCCCGGCCTCGTGCTGCGGCCTCTTCGGCCTGAAGCCGTCGCGCGGGCGCGTGTCGGCCGCGCCGTACGGCGACGGCTCGTTCGCCCTCTCGCAGCAGGGGCCGATCGCATGGACGGTGCGCGACGCGGCCGCGCTGCTCGACGTGCTCGCCGGCTACGAGCCCGGCGACTCGGCGTGGCTGCCGGCACCCGAGCGGCCGTTCGCCGCCGAGGTCGGCGCACCGCCCGGCCGCCTGCGCGTGGCGTGGACTACCGAGCCTGCGCTCCCCTATCCGGTCGAGCCGCCGTGCGCGGACGCCGCGCGCGCTGCCGCGAGGCTGCTCGAGGAGCTCGGCCACGACGTCGTCGAAGCGGCGCCGCCGTGGCACGACGAGACCGTGCTCGACCGCTTCTCGTACCTCTGGCGCATGGGGCCGGCGCTGTACGGCGTGCCGCTCGACTCGCTCGAGCCGCTGAACCGCGCGCTCGCCGAGGCCGCGCTCGAGACGAGGGCGCTCGAGTACGCGCAGGCCGTCATCGCGCTGCAGCGGTACGCGCGCCGCGTCGCCGCCTTCTGGGACGACGTCGACGTCGTGCTCACCCCCACGCTCGCGAAGCTGCCCGTGCCGATCGGCTGGGTGTTCGAGCCCGAGGACCCGTGGGAGCAGTTCCGGCGCGGCGGCGAGTTCACGCCGTTCACGCCCGCGCTCAACGTGACGGGCCAGCCGGCCGCGTCCGTTCCGTGGGACGTCGCCGAGGGGCTGCCGGTCGGCGTGCAGCTGATCGCGCGCGCGGGCGACGAGGCGACGCTGATCCGGCTCGCCGCGCAGCTCGAGGAGGCGCGGCCGTGGCTCGACCGTACACCGCCCCTCTCTGTCGGCTAGCCGATCTGCGTCGCGAGCTCGGCGGCGAGCTGCTCGGCGCGCGCCGCGTCGGGCGCGACCACGAGGCACGTGTCGTCGCCCGCGAGCGTGCCGACGATCAGCGGATGCTCGAGCCGGTCGAGGGCGCGGGCGATCGCCGGCGCCGACCCGATCTCGGACTGGACAACGACGACGTTCTGCGCCGCCGTCGCCGCGCGACCGAACTGCGCGAGCAGCGTCGCGAGCGTTTCGCGCGGGTCGGCGCGGCGCGTGCGCTGCGGCAGGACGTAGCGCGGCCGGCCGAGCGGGTCGTGGTCCTTCTCGAGCCCGAGCTCGCGCACGTCACGCGACACGGTCGCCTGCGTGACGCGGCAGCCGGCCGCGGCGAGGGCGTCGATCAGCTCCTGCTGCGTGCCCAGGCGCTTGCGCTGCACGAGGCTCGCGAGCAGCCGCTGCCGCTCCCCTTTGCCGACCGTGCCGTTCTCGTCCACTGGGGCAGCATCGGCCATCCTGGGCGCCGCGGCAAACGGGGCAATGTTTTGGCCGAGATTCGGTCGGTAATGCGAGGGACAATGCTCCGCAAGCTCATGTGGACCGGTCTGTATGCGGCCCTCGGCGCCGCGGCCGCCGTGGCCGCCCGACGGCTCGCGGCAAGCATCTGGCGGATCGCGACCGGCGAGGAGCCACCGGTGAAGAAGGCATGAGCAAGCTCGACGACGCCGCCGACAAGCTGCAGGGGAAGGCCGACGCGCTCGCCGCCGAGGGCGGTGTGAAGCGGAGGGTCGCGAAGGAACTCGCGGACGACGCGGCGTTCCTGCGCAAGCTGAAGCCGCGCCTCATGCTCGCCCGCGCGCGCGGACAGGCGCCCACCGACGGCCGGCCCGGTGAACCGCGCCTCGCCCCGTCAGGCCCGCAGCTCGCCCGGCCGAAGAAGAACCGCGGGGGTCCCAATCCCTGGCTCGTGATCGGCGTCGCCCTGGCGACGGGGATCGCGGTCGCGAAGATCATCGACTGGAGAGGCCATGCACACCCCCGCGACTGAGCAGACGCAGAACGGCGGCGTCGGCGAGGCGGCGAAGGGGGTCGCCGAGCACGCGAGCGCGATCGCGCGCCTCGAGCTCGAGCTCGCGAGCATCGAGCTGAAGAAGAAGGTCGCGGCACTCGGGATCGGCCTCGGGCTCGGCGCCGGTGCGGCGCTGCTCGCCGTGTTCTTCGTCGGCTTCCTGTTCGCGACGCTCGCAGCGGTGCTCGCCACGTTCATGCCGTGGTGGCTCTCGCTGCTGATCGTGACGCTCTTGCTGCTCGGCGGCGCGGCGCTCCTCGGGCTGCTCGCGAAATCGAGCATCCAGAAGGGGACGCCGCCCGTGCCCGAGCAGGCGATCGAGGAAGCCAAGCTGACCCAGACCGCACTCAAGCGCTGATGGCGACGACGAACGGACGCACACCGGAGCAGGTCCGTCGCGAGATCGAGGCGGAGCGCGAGCAGCTCGCCGCCGCGGTCGAGAACCTGCGCGACGAGATCGGCGAGGCCGCCGACGTCACCGGCAAGCTGCGCGCGAAGCTGCCGGCCGTCGCCGCCGGCGCGTTGTCGGCGGGCTTCGTGCTCGCGGGCGGGATCGGCGCGACGATGCGCTACTTCGCGCGGCGCGGCCGCGAGGGTCACGAGAAGGCGCGCGTCGGCCGCTTCAGCCTCTTTGACCGCAACTGAGACCGGACGCACGCGCGTCGGTCATGTGCCCGGCCGGCCGACGCGGCTCTCGCGGGGCGAGTGGGTGGCCGTCTTCAAGCGCACGTTCGGCCAGTTCCTCGAGGACGACTGCATGGGCCTCGCGCAGCAGATCGCGTACAGCTCCCTGCTCGCGTTCTTCCCCGCGCTCGTCGCGCTCGTCGGCTTCCTCGACCTGATCAACGCCTACGGCGCCCTCGAGGAGTTCCTGAACCCGGTCGCACCGAAGGCAGTGACGGACCTCATCGCCACGTTCCAGGACGACACGGGCAGCGGCGGCTCCGTCGTCGCGTTCGTCGTCGGCACGTTCGGCGCGGTGTGGGCCGCGAGCGGCGCCATCGGCACGGTCGTGAAGGCCGTGAACCGCGCGTACGACCGGCTCGAGACGCGACCGTTCTGGAAGGTGCGCGTGATCTCGATCGTGCTCGTCTTCGCCACGGCCTTCGTGACGGCGGGGATGCTGCTCCTGATCGTGCTCGGCGGCGACCTCGGCGCGGCGATCGCCCGCAAGGCGAACCTCGGGTCCGCGTGGGACTGGATCTGGAACCTCGCACGCTGGCCGCTCGCGTTCGTGATCGTCCTGCTGCTGTTCGCGCTCATCTACTACCTCGCGCCGAACACGGACCTGCGCACGTGGCGGTGGATCACGCCGGGGTCGATCGTCGGCAGCCTGATCTGGCTCGCACTCTCCGGGCTGTTCGCGCTCTACACCGCGTTCTCCGACTCGTACACGAAGACGTACGGCTCGCTCGCCGGCGGCATCATCCTGCTCCTGTGGCTGAACTACACCGCCTGGGGCATCCTGTTCGGCGCGGAGCTGAACGCCGAGCTCGACCGGCAGGCCGACATCCACGCAGCGGGCGGCGAGTCGGCCGGCCTCGTCACGCCGGCCCGACGTACGCGCTGACGACGACGGCGGCGACGGATAAGAGGGAGGGCACCCGCCGCCACCGCCGACGTTCCGCTCGCGCTACGACACGAGGATCGTTCGCGCGAGTTTCGTGTGCGCGTCGCTGCGCACGCGGTAGTCGCCACGGCGCAGGGTGACGGTCCACTTGACCGTGCCGCGGAACGCGACGCCCGTCTTCCGGTTCAGGCCCGGCCCGGTCACGTGCACGTTGTCCGTCGCGGACTGGTCGCGCACCGTGATCGTGTACTTGCCGGCGGCGAGGCGCGCGGGCGCGGCGATTGCAGCGCCCGGGCCGACGCGCAGGTTCGCCATCTTCGGCTTCGGCGCCGGCGGCGGCGGCGGCGTGCCGACCGTGAAGCGGCCGATCATCGCCGTGCCGTGCGGGTCGCACACGTACGTGTAATTCCCGTCCTTGAACGTGACCGTGAACGTCTTGTCGCCGACGAAGTCGATGTCGGTCGAGACGTCGACGCCCGGCCCGAAGAGGTGGAAGTTGTGGATGTCGGCGAGGTCGTGCACGACGAGGTCGTACGTGCCGGGGTCGAGGTGCGACACGCGGGCACCGGACGCGTTGGCGAGCCCGATCGTGAAGTCGGGGCCGACCGTCCCGACGAGCTGCGGATTCTCGGCGGCCGTCGGCCCTGCGAGCGCTGCGGCGGCGAACACCGCGAGCGCTGCGGCCGAGCCGCGCGTAAAGGTCGTTCGCATGCCCGCCTGTACGAGACGGGCATGCGAACGGTTTTCGCCGGTTACCGTCCGTCGCGGGCCGCGCGCAGGAAGAGCGCGCCGGCGCCCACGAGCAGCAGGCCCGAGAGGGCGAAGAGCCCGAGCGGCAGGCCCGTGAACGGAAGCGAGCCGCCCTGCTTCACCGTCGTGTCGAGCGCGGGCGCGGCCGTCTCGGCGCCCTCGCTCGGGGTCGCGGGCGCACCTGCCGCCGCGACCGGCGTCGTCGGCTTCG
>JBKPLI010000187.1:0-8433 GCA_046731555.1 Actinomycetota bacterium
GTGCGCGACAACATCGTCCGCGCGCTGCACGGCGAAGCGGCGCCCGAGACGGCGGCCGCGGCGACGCTCGTCGCCGGCACGATCGTCGCGCTCGCGTGGGCGCGCCGGCTGCCGACCGGCGGCCAGCTGCGCAGCCTCGCCCCGGCCGGCCTCCTCTTCGGCCTCTCGTACGTGTTCCTCTTCGAGGCCTACTACCGCGGCCGCGTGAGCGTCGTCTCGCCGCTCGTCGCGACGGAGTCGCTGTGGGGGGTGGGCCTCTCGGCGCTCGTCTTCGGCCACGCGGAGGGCGTCGGATGGAGGCTCGCGCTCGGCGCAGTGCTCGTCGTCGCCGGCGGCGTCGTGATCGGGCTGACCTTCGTGGGCTAGGGCTGGCGCGACGCGGCGACGGCGATCACCGCCAGCGCCGCGCAGACGACGATGATCCCCGCGAGCCCGGCGAAGACCGCGCCGATCGCGAGCAGGGGGATGGAGATCCCCATCGCGCCCAGGATCATCTCCTTCTGGTGCTCGCGCCGGCGCTTCAACGACCGTTCGCGCTCGGTCGCCCCCTCGGCGAGCCGCCGGTCGAGGCGCTCGAGGAAGCCCTCGATCAGCTCGTCGTCGTGCGACGCCCCGAGCTCGCGCCGGGCCTGCACCGTCGCCTCCAGCTCCTGCCGCGTGCGCTCGTCGGCCACGGCCCGAGTATCCCACCGGACGGCTGGAAATATCTGCTATAAAGCGGCTTAGATTTTCTGAGTTCCAACAAGGAGACGAGAGAGTGGCGAAGACGATCGGCATCGACCTGGGCACGACGAACTCGTGCATGGCCGTGCTCGAGGGCGGCGAACCGGCCGTGATCGCGAACGCGGAGGGCGGGCGCACGACGCCGTCGGTGGTCGCGTTCACGAAGGACGGCCAGCGGCTCGTGGGCGCTCCCGCGCGGCGGCAGCAGGTCACCAATCCGCAGAACACGGTCTTCTCGATCAAGCGCTTCATGGGGCGTAAGTACGACGAGGTCACCGAGGAGATGACCATCGTGCCGTACGAGGTCGTGAAGGGCCCGAACGAGGACGTGCGCGTGAAGGCGGACGGCAAGGAGTACGCGCCGCCGGAGATCAGCGCGATGATCCTCCAGAAGCTCAAGTCCGACGCGGAGGCGTACCTCGGCGAGGGCGTCACCGACGCGGTCATCACCGTCCCCGCGTACTTCAACAACGCGCAGCGCGAGGCGACGAAGGACGCCGGCAAGATCGCCGGCCTCAACGTGCTCCGCATCATCAACGAGCCGACCGCGGCGGCACTCGCGTACGGGCTCGACAAGGAGAACGACCAGACGATCCTCGTCTTCGACCTCGGCGGCGGCACGTTCGACGTTTCGGTGCTCGAGCTGTCCGAGGGTGTGTTCGAGGTCAAGTCGACCGCCGGCGACAACCACCTCGGCGGCGACAACTTCGACAAGGCCGTCGTCGACTGGATGATCGGCGAGTTCAAGAAGGACCAGGGCGTCGACCTCGGCGCCGACCCGATGGCGCTGCAGCGGCTCTACGAGGCGGCGGAGAAGGCGAAGATCGAGCTGTCGTCGACGATGACGACGCAGATCAACCTGCCGTTCATCACCGCGACGCAGGACGGGCCGAAGCACCTCGACCTGCAGCTGACGCGCGCGAAGCTCGAGGAGCTCGCGCACGACCTGCTTGAGCGCACGGTGCAGCCGACGAAGCAGGCGCTGTCGGACGCCGGCCTCGACGCGTCGGGCATCGACCACGTCATCCTCGTCGGCGGCATGACGCGCATGCCGGCCGTGCAGGCGAAGGTCAAGGACCTCGTCGGCAAGGACCCGCACAAGGGCGTCAACCCGGACGAGGTCGTCGCCGTCGGCGCCGCCATCCAGGGCGGCGTGCTGAAGGGCGAGGTCAAGGACGTGCTGCTGCTCGACGTCACGCCGCTGTCGCTCGGCATCGAGACGAAGGGCGGCGTCATGACGAAGCTGATCGAGCGCAACACGACGATCCCGACGCGCAAGTCGGAGGTGTTCTCGACCGCCGACGACAACCAGCCGTCCGTGCAGGTGCACGTGCTGCAGGGCGAGTCGGAGATGGCGCTCTACAACAAGACGCTCGGGAAGTTCGACCTCGTCGGCATCCCGCCCGCGCCCCGCGGCATGCCGCAGATCGAGGTCACGTTCGACATCGACGCGAACGGGATCATCCACGTGTCGGCGAAGGACCTCGGCACGGGGAACGAGCAGAAGATCCAGATCACGGGCGGCTCGGGCCTGAAGGAGGACGAGGTCCAGCGGATGATCCGCGAGGCCGAGGCGCACGCCGGCGAGGCGCACAAGCTGCGCGAGCTCGCGGACGCGCGCAACCACGCGGAGTCGCTTGCGTACCAGACCGAGAAGTCGCTCAACGAGCACCGCGACAAGCTCGACCCGGCACTCGCCGGCACCGTCGAGGGCCGGGTCATGGAGCTCCGCGGCGTGCTCGACTCGAGCGACGTCGCCGAGATCAAGTCGAAGACCGACGCGCTGCAGGAGGCGTGGACGCAGGCCGCGCAGCAGATGTACGCGCAGGCGTCCGCGCAGCAGCAGCAGCCGCCGGCCGGCAACGGTGAGGCGGCCGGGTCGACGTCCGACGACGAGGTGATCGAGGACGCCGACTACGAGGTCGTCGACGAGGAGGAGGCCAAGACCTCGTAATGGCTGAGGCGGAGCCGAATGTCCGCGGAAGCGGACCAGTGGAGGGGGTTCGGGGGAACCGGGAGGTTCCCCCGACGGACCCGGTCGCGCCCGTCGAGGTCGACGAGCTCGCCGAGGCGACGAAGCAGCGCGACGAGTACCTCGACGCGCTGCAGCGCCTGCAGGCCGAGTTCGCGAACTACAAGAAGCGCGTGGCGCGCGACCAGGGGCTCCTGGTCGCGCGCGCCGCGGAGCGGCTCGTGAAGGAGCTGCTGCCGGTTCTCGACGACCTCGAGCGCGCGCTCGAGGCGGCGAACGAGCACGAGGAGGCGAAGCTCGAGGAGGGCGTGCGCCTCGTGCACCGCTCGCTCGCGGACGCGCTCGCGCGCGAGGGACTCGTCGAGATCGAGACCGAGGGTCGCTTCGACCCGCACACGCAGGAGGCGCTGCTCTCGCAGCCGTCGGACGCGGAGGAAGGCACCGTCATCCAGGTCGTGCAGAAGGGCTACCGGCTCGGCGACCGCGTGCTGCGCCCGGCGCGCGTCGTCGTGTCCGCCGGGTCGGAGGCCGATGGCTAAGAGTCTGTACGAGTCGCTCGGCGTTCCGAAGAACGCGTCGCAGGACGAGATCAAGAAGGCGTACCGCAAGCTCGTCCGCCAGTACCACCCGGACAAGAACCCGGGCGACGCGACCGCGGAAGCGACGTTCAAGGAGGTCCAGTCCGCGTACGACGTGCTCTCCGACCCCGAGAAGCGGAAGCAGTACGACCGCTTCGGCGCGTCGAACGGCCGGCCCGGGCCGACGAACGTCGACTTCGGCGACTTCGACCTCGGCGACCTCGGCGACATCCTGGGCGGCCTCTTCAACCGCGGCGGGCGGGCGCAGCAGCCGCAGCGCGGCCAGCGCGGGAGTGACGTCGAGGCCGACGTGACCGTCTCGTTCGAGGACGCGCTGCGGGGCGTGCAGGTGCAGGTGCCCGTCTCGCTCGAGCTCGCGTGCCACACGTGCCACGGCACGGGCGCCGCGCCCGGCACGGCGCCGAAGCGCTGCCCGGAGTGCGACGGCAAGGGCGTCGTCGCGACGTCGCAGGGCCTGTTCGCGCTGCAGCAGCCGTGCCCGCGCTGCCGTGGCAACGGCAGCATCGTCGAGACGCCGTGCCCGACCTGCCACGGCAGCGGGCGCGAGCGGCGCACGAAGCGCTACACGGTGAAGATCCCGGCCGGCGTCCGCGACGGCACGCGCATCAAGCTCAAGGGCAAGGGCGAGGCCGGCTACGGCGGCGCGCCCGCCGGCGACCTGTACGTCGTTACGCGCGTCGAGCCGTCGCGCATCTACGAGCGCCGCGGCGACGACCTCGTGCTCGACGTCCCCGTGACGTTGAGCGAGGCCGCGCTCGGCGCGAAGGTCGAGATCCCGACGCCGGACGGCAACGTGTCGCTGAAGATCCCGGCCGGCGCGCAGGACGGCAAGCTCCTGCGCGTGAAGGGCCGCGGCGCGCCGCGGCTGAAGGCCGACGGCCGCGGCGACCTGCTCGCACGCGTGCGCGTGACGGTCCCGAGCAAGCTGACGAAGAAGCAGCGCGAGGCGCTCGAGGCGTTCCAGGAGGCGTCGCGCCAGGATCCGCGCGAGAGGTTGTTCTCGTGATGGACGACCGGCCGCGCTACATGATCAGCGTCGCCGCCGAGCTCGTCGGCATGCACCCGCAGACGCTGCGCATCTACGAGCAGAAGGGGCTCGTGCGGCCCAAGCGCACCGCCGGGAACACGCGGCTCTACTCCGACGCGGACGTCGAGCGGCTGCGGCTCATCCAGCGGCTGACGACGGAGCTCGGGCTCAACCTCGCAGGGGTCGAGCGCGTGCTCATGCTCGAGGACGAGCTGCTGCGCATGCGTCGCCGCATCGAGCGCCTGGAGGCCGAGATGCGCGAGGCGCTGACCGAGGTGCACCGGCAGTACCGGCGCGAGCTCGTGCTCTACCGGCCGCCCGAACCACCCGTACCGACGAGGAAGAGATAGATGGACTTCAACAAGCTCACGATCAAGAGCCAGGAGGCGGTCGCCGCCGCGCAGGAGCTCGCGCGCCGTCTCGGCAACCCGGAGATCTACCCCGAGCACCTGCTGCTCGCGCTCCTCGACCAGGAGCTCTTCGCCGACTGGCAGGGGCTGCGCGCGGACGCGGAGCAGAAGCTCGCGGCGCGCCCGCGAGCGCAGGGCGGGCAGCAGCAGCCGAACGCGGGCGCCGCGTTCAGCCGCGTGCTCGACCAGGCCGACAAGGAGCGGGCGCGACTCGAGGACGACTACGTGTCGACCGAGCACCTGTTCCTCGCCCTCGAGCCGGTGCCGCGCGAGGAGATCCTGGCGTGGATCGAGAAGGTGCGCGGCGGCCGGCGCGTCACGTCGCAGGACCCCGAGGGCAGCTACCAGGCGCTTTCGAAGTTCGGCCGCGACCTGACCGAGGCCGCCGAGCACGGCAAGCTCGACCCGGTCATCGGGCGAGACGAGGAGATCCGGCGCGTGATCCAGATCCTGTCGCGCCGCACGAAGAACAACCCGGTGCTGATCGGCGAGCCCGGCGTGGGGAAGACCGCGATCGTCGAGGGGCTCGCGCAGCGCATCGTCGCGGGCGACGTGCCCGAAGGGCTGAAGGACCGCAAGGTCTGGGCGCTCGACATCGGCGCGCTGCTCGCGGGCTCGAAGTACCGCGGCGAGTTCGAGGAGCGCCTGAAGGCCGTGCTCGCCGAGATCAAGTCCAGCGAGGGCCGCATCGTGCTCTTCATCGACGAGCTGCACACGATCGTCGGCGCCGGCGCCGCCGAGGGCGCGGTCGACGCCGCGAACCTGCTCAAGCCGATGCTCGCGCGCGGCGAGCTGCGCTGCGTCGGCGCGACGACGCTCGACGAGTACCGGAAGCACATCGAGAAGGACGCCGCTCTCGAACGGCGCTTCGCGCCCGTGTTCGTCGGCGAGCCGACGGAGGCCGACACGATCGCGATCCTGCGCGGGCTGAAGGAGCGCTACGAGGCGCACCACGGCGTGCGCATCCGCGACGCCGCGCTCGTCGCGGCCGCCGTGCTCTCGCACCGCTACATCTCGGACCGGTTCCTGCCCGACAAGGCAATCGACCTCGTGGACGAGGCCGCATCGCGGCTGCGCATGGAGATCGACAGCTCCCCGCTCGAGCTCGACGAGGCGAACCGCCGCGTCATGCAGCTCGAGATCGAGCTCGCCGCGATGGCGAAGGAGTCGGACGACGTGCGCGAGCCGGTCGAGCGCGCGCTCGCGGAGGCGAAGGAGGAGCGCGACGCGCTCGCCGCGCGCTGGTCGCGCGAGAAGGAGCAGCTCGAGCGCGTGAAGGACGCCACGCGGCGCATCGACGAGCTCCGCATGGAGGCCGAGCGCGCCGAGCGCGAGGGGAACCTCCAGCGCGTCGCAGAGATCCGCTACGGCGAGATCCCGGCGCTCGAGCAGGAGCTCGCGGAACGGAACGCGCCCGAGAACCCGATGGTCAAGGAGGAGGTCGACGAGGACGACGTCGCTTCGGTCGTCGCGCGCTGGACCGGGATTCCCGTCGACCGGCTGATGGAGGGGGAGACCGAGAAGCTGATCCACATGGAGGAGCGGCTGCACGGGCGCGTGGTCGGCCAGGACGAAGCGGTGTCCGCCGTTGCGAACGCGCTGCGGCGCGCGCGCACCGGCCTGCAGGACCCGAACCGGCCGATCGGGTCGTTCGTCTTCCTCGGCCCGACGGGAGTCGGCAAGACCGAGCTTGCGCGGGCACTCGCCGAGTTCATGTTCGACGACGAGCGCGCGATGGTGCGGCTCGACATGTCGGAGTACCAGGAGCGGCACACCGTCGCGCGGCTGATCGGCGCCCCGCCGGGGTACGTCGGCTACGACGAGGGCGGCCAGCTCACCGAGGCGGTGCGCCGGCGGCCGTACACCGTCGTGCTGCTCGACGAGATCGAAAAGGCGCACGCCGAGGTGTTCGACGTGCTCCTGCAGGTGCTCGACGACGGACGGCTGACCGACGGCCACGGCCGCACGGTCGACTTCCGCAACACGGTGCTGATCATGACGTCGAACATCCGCACCGCAGAGGCGATGCGCGACTTCTTCCGGCCGGAGTTCCTGAACCGCATCGACGAGATCGTCGAGTTCCGCGCGCTCACGCGGGACCAGCTCGGCGACATCGTCGAGCTGCAGCTCGGCCGGCTGCGCGAGCGGCTCGCCGAGCGCGGGCTCGCGCTCGAGCTGACCGACGCCGCGAAGGAGGCGATCGCCGACGCGGGCTGGGACCCGGCCTACGGCGCCCGTCCGCTCAAGCGTGCGATCCAGCGCCTGCTCGAGAACCCGCTCGCGCTGCGCCTCCTCGAGGGCGACTTCCACGAGGGCGACGCGATCCGCGTCGATGCCCAGGCGGGCGACCTGGCCTTCACGAAGGCCGAGTCGCCGGCTGTGGCGGCTGCCTAGGCACGCGGCGCTTTCTCCGTCACGATCGTCGCATGTCGACGATCGACGCTCTGGCGGCGCGGCGTCGACCTCGCCGCCGAGGGCGGGGTGCGCGTGCTCGCCGCGCGCCCGGCGGAGGCCGAGCGCTCGCATGCGCACGCTGCGCTGGGCGATCTCCTCGAGGAGGCACTCGACGACGTCTCCGACGAGCTGCCGACGCCGCGGCTCCGCGCGCTCCGTGTCGCGCTGCTGCTCGAGGAGCCCGACCCGGGCCGATCGTCGCAGCGCGACGTCGGCATCGCCACGCGGAGCGCGATCGAGCTCCTGGCCGACCGCGGGCCGCTCGCGATCGCGATCGACGACGAGCAGTGGCTCGACGGCTCGTCGGCGGCAGCGCTCAGGTTCGCGGTGCGCCGTCTCACCGCACCTGTGCGGCTACTCGTGTCGCGCCGGGCCGGCTCGGGCGGGTGGGTCGACGGCACGCTCGCCGACGAGGCGGTCGTACATCGCGCCGTGCGCCATGGCGAAGTGGATCGCCGCGACGTTCGGCGCCTGCGTGGCGGAGATGTACCTCACCGCCGCCGACGCCGCGATCACCGTCTGGGACGGCAAGGCGCACTGGAAGTTCTGGCGGCCTACCACCGCGGTCAGGGAAGCGGGCACGGACGACAACCCGCGGACGGATCCGGTCTCGGGCTGGCTGCCGCTGATTCCGACGCCTCCGTACCCGGATCATCCGTCGGGCCTGAACGGCATCGCGGGTGCGGTCGTCTCGACGTACCAGGATTTTCTTCGGGACGGACCACATCTCGATGACCGACACGAGCCCGGTGACCGGGATCACGCGGACGTGGCCGACGTTCTCAGCCGTGATGGACGAGGCCGTCGACGTCCGCGTCTGGTCGGGCATCCACTTCCGGAACGCCGAGGAGGCCGGCCGGCAGATCGGAAAGGACGTGGCGAAGTGGCGCCAGCACCACTTCTTCAAGCTCGTCCACGGTCACGATCACGACGACGACGACTGAACGGAGCGAGGTCCGGGCGGCGCGTGCCGCCCGGACCCGCCCGTCGTCAGTGGTTCGCCGCGCGCGGCGTCGGCGTCGAGCTGACGTGGAAGTCGACTGCATTCGCGTTCGTGTCGTGGCCGTCCGGGAGGCGCACGATGCTCGAGCCCGGCGCGGGCGTCGTCGGCGGCGCCGGCGCGGCCGTGCCCTCGACGAGCGCGTTCGACGCTGTGCCCCAGCCGACGGAGTCCAGCAGCGCGCCGTCGGGGTCGCGCACGCCGACCGCTCCGCCCGTCGCGGCGAGGCTCGTCGCGAACGACGCATC
>JBKPLI010000188.1:0-4402 GCA_046731555.1 Actinomycetota bacterium
TGCCCGAGTCCGTGCCGGCTCCCGCGGCCACGCCTGCGCCCGAGCCCGCGCCGGCCGCGCCGCCGACGCGCGTCCTCGCAAACGCCCCGACGATCACGCCGGCGCCGCCCGCCCAGCAGCCGACGCAGGACGGTCCCACGATCTCGGCCGGGTCGAAGACGAGCGGCTGGCGCGACCCGTCGAGCGGCTCCGAGCCCGAGCGGTGCGACGACCGGCACTCGGATGACGGGCGCGACGACTCCGCCGACCGCGACTACGGCCGCGCCAACGACGACGACCACGGCCACGGCTGGGATCGTCACGACGACGACGATCACGGCCGTTCCGACCACCGCTAGCGCTTTCGTGTAGGAATGTCACGGATGCCGCGCATCCCCATCCTCGGCCGCCGGGCCGGCGCGTTCGGCCTCGCGCTCACCGTCTGGGACGTCTGGCGCCGGCTCCCGCCGCGCCAGCGCAAGCAGCTGATGGACCAGGCGCGCAAGCACGGCCCGCGCATCGCGAAGCAGGCGGTCGCCGCCCGCCGCGCGAAGCCGCGCCGCTAGCTCAGCGCTCGAACGTCAGCGCGGCGCGCGCGATGCGGTCCTGCTCGACGAGGTGCGCCGTCGGGTAGCCCTCGGCGGTGCTCGCACGCCACGGCCGGCCCACGAACCGGACTCGGACACCGGCGGCGGCCTCCTCGACGCGGTGGCGGATCGTCCGCCACGCACCCATGTTCTGCGGCTCCTCCTGCGCCCAGACGACCTCGTCGAGCGACGGGTACGACGCGACGAGCTCGCGCGCCGGGCCGACCGGGAACGGGTAGAGCTGCTCGACCCGCGCGACGGCGACGCCCTCCGACTCCGCGCGCACCTCGTGGCCCACGAGGTCGTAGAAGAGCTTGCCGGTGCAGAAGACGAGTCGCCGCACGCGCCCCTTGTCGCGCTGCGCGTCGTCGATGACCGGGCGGAACGAGCCGCCTGCGAGGTCGGCCAGCGTCGAAGACGCCTCCTTCAGCCGGAGCAGGCCCTTCGGCGTCATCACGATCAGCGGACGCGCAGTCGCGTCGAGCGCCTGACGCCGCAGCAGGTGGAAGTACTGCGCGGCCGTCGTGCAGTTGACGATGCGCATGTTCTCCTGCGCGCCGAGCTGGAGGAAGCGCTCCAGTCGCGCGCTCGAGTGTTCCGGGCCGTTCCCCTCGTAGCCGTGCGGCAGCAGCAGCGTCAGCCGCGACGTCTGCCCCCACTTCGACTGGCCGGAGGAGATGAACTGGTCGACGATGATCTGCGCGCCGTTCACGAAGTCGCCGAACTGGCCTTCCCAGAGGACGAGTGCGTCGGGCGCGGCGGTCGAGTAGCCGTACTCGAAGCCGACGCACGCGAACTCGGAAAGCGGCGAGTTGTAGACCTCGAACGACGCGGTTCCGTCGTCGAGGCTCTGCATCGGCGTGAACTCCTCGCCCGTGTGCGCGTCGTGCAGCACGAGGTGGCGCTGCGCGAAGGTGCCGCGCTGCGTGTCCTGGCCGGTGAGGCGGACCGGGATGCCGTCGACGACGAGCGACGCGTACGCGAGCGCCTCGGCGTGGCCCCAGTCGATGCCTCCGGATTCGAGGTTCGCGCGCCGTCGCTCGAGCTGCTTGGCGAGCTTCGGGTGGACGGTGAAGTCGTCGGGTACGCGCAGCAGCTGCTCGTTCAGCGCGCGCAGCCGGTCCTCGGCGACGGCCGTCGTGACGCTCGTCTCGCCGCCGCGCGGCACCGCTTCGTCCTTCGTCTTCGCGGGGATCGACTCGCCGAAGGTGGCCTTGAGCTGCTCGTGCGCAGCGCGCAGGCGCGTCTCGACCGCCTTCGCGAGCTGCTCCGCCTCGTCCGCACCGAACACGCCTTCCTCGACGAGCTGCGCCGCGTAGAGCTCGCGCACCGACGGATGGGCGTTGATCTGCTCGACCATGATCGGCTGCGTGTAGGCCGCCTCGTCGGTCTCGTTGTGGCCGAAGCGGCGGTAACCGACGAGGTCGATGACGACGTCGTGCCCGAACCGGCGGCGGTAGGCGAGCGCGAGCCGCACCGCCGAGATCGCCGCCTCGGGATCGTCGGCGTTCACGTGCACGATCGGGATGTCGAAGCCCTTCGCGAGGTCGGACGAGTAGCGCGTCGAGCGACCCTGCGCGGGGTCGGTCGTGAAGCCGACCTGGTTGTTCGTGATCAGGTGCAGCGTGCCTCCGGTCGAGTAGCCCTCGAGGCCGTGGAGGTTGAACGTCTCGGCGACGATGCCCTGGCCGGCGAACGCCGCGTCGCCGTGCAGCAGGATCGGCATCGCGACCGACGGGTCGTGCGCGCCTGCGCGCGTCGAGCGGTCGGTCTGCTCCGCGCGCGTGCGTCCCTCGACGACGGGGTCGACCGCCTCGAGGTGGCTGGGGTTCGCGCAGAGCGTGACGCCGACCTTGCCGGAGGACGTGTTGCGCGTGCCGCGGGCGCCGAGGTGGTACTTCACGTCGCCCGTGCCGCCCTCGGCGTCGGACGAGACGGCCTCGATCGTCCGCTCGCCCTCGAACTCGCGCAGGATCTTCTCGTACGGCAGACCGATCGTGTGCGCAAGCACGTTGAGGCGGCCGCGGTGCGCCATGCCGAGCACGACCTCGTGCGCGCCGCCTTCCGCGGCAACCTCGATCGTCTCGTCGAGCATCGGGATCATCACGTCGAGCCCTTCGAGCGAGAACTGCTTCTGGCCGAGGAACGAGCGGCGCAGGTACCGCTCGAAGCCCTCGACCTCGCAGAGGCGGGTGTAGAGGCGGCGCTTCTCGTCGGCCGAGAGCGGCGTGCGGTAGCGCCACGACTCGATCGCCTGGCGCAGCCAGACGCGCTGCTCGTGGTCCGAGATGTGCTCGATCTCGTAGGCGAGCGTGCCGGCGTAGGTCGCCTCGAGCCGCGGCAGCGCGTCGGCGAGCGTCTCGCCCTCGACGTGGACGCGGAGGAGCGCGGCCGGGATCTGCGCCTGCAGCTCGGGTGTCAGCTTCGGTTCGAGCCGGAGCGGCTCGAGCGCCGGGTCGCCGACGGGCTCGGAGCCGAGCGGATCGAGCCGCGCGCCGAGGTGGCCGTGCATGCGGTGCGCCTTCACGAGGGCCATCGCCGCTGCGACGGCGCCGAGGAGCTGCTGGTCCGGGGCGGGTGCCGGTGCGGGTGCGGGGGCTTCAGGCGGGGCTTCGGGGGTCGGTGCCGGCGGTGGGGCGACCGCGGTCGCGACGTTGACGCCACCGTTCCCGCCGTTTCCGCCGTTCGCGGCGAGCGTCTCGACGAGGCGTGCGAGCCCGGGATGGTTCGCGACGACGGCGGCGTCGCCGCTCTCGAAGAGCGCGCGCCATTCGGAGGGGACTCCCTCCGGGTTCTCGAGGTATTCGTCGAGAAGGAGCCGCGCGTATCCGGCGTTCAGGCCGTCGACGTCATGCATAGCCGTTCCCTGTTTTGTACCAGGGTCGTGGTTCCTGTCGGCTCGTTCAGTAGAGCGGGCGCGTCAGCCAGACGGCGATGCCGGCGCCGATCACGAAGCAGACGCCGATCACCCCGACCGCGAGCCCGACGAGCCGCTGCTGCTGGCGGCTCATGATCGTGGCCACGAGCGCGACGATGAGCGCGGCGGGCGCGAGCCGGAACGGCCGGTAGGCGAGCTCGAGGAAGCCGATGAACATCGCCGCCGCGGCGATCACGCCCGCGACGCCCTCCCGTGTGCCCCACTGCTTCACCGCTCGACCCTATCGCGCGAGACGCGCGCGTGGACGCGGGCACGCCTTCCGTGCGGGCCGCCGCGACGTGGGCGCGGGCCGGCGGGACGCTGCCAGGGCTTCCAGTTGATGCCTTCGTTGCCACCCTGCGTCCCCGGCTCGGGCTCGGCCTTGATCGCCCACCAGACGACCCAGCAGAGGTACACGAGCGGGAGCTTCAGGATGAGCATCATGAAGATCAACTCCCACATGGCTCGAGGTACGGAAGTCTACGACACTCGGTTCTAGAGCAGGGTGTAGCTCCCGATCGCGAGGCTCGTCGGCGGCTCGACGCCCGGGCCGAGGAGCAGCAGGCCCGGGGTCGGTCCGAGCCGCAGCCCCGCGGCGAGCGCCGCGGCGACGAGCGCCCGTGAGGAGCCCGGGATGCGCACGACGACTTCACCATCTGCGCGCGCGAGCTCGCCGGTCAGCGCCGCCGCGGCGTCCTCGGCCGCCTGGCCGGCGATGGGGCCGATCGCGCCCCCTGGGAACGCGTACGAGTACGCGACGACCTCGCCGTCCCTGCTCCAGAGGGTTCGCCGCGCGAGCCGCGCCCAGTAGGCGTGGTCGAGCGTGCGCTCGAAGCCGTAGGCGGCCCCGTCGACGGCGCGCAGGGCTGCGGCGACGGTGTCGTCCTCGGTCGTCGGCTCGAGGTCGGCGTCCTGGCGC
>JBKPLI010000189.1:0-8861 GCA_046731555.1 Actinomycetota bacterium
CCCGAACGGTGTGTACGTCCCGGCGATCAGGAGGTAGATGCCGGCATGGTCGATCTTCGCGAACAGGCGCCGGCGCGACACGGACGTCCACCAGACGCGGTGGTAGAGCGCGCTCGCCCCGAACATGAGGGCGACGCTCGCGGCGAACACGGTCGCCGAGACGACAGCCAGCGCGCCGGAAGCGCCGATCACGAGCGCGGCGCCGATCCCGATCGAGGCGAAGAACGCCCATTCGTGCGTCACGCCTCGAAACAGCGGCCGCGTCCGCGCCGGCTCGGTCTCCACGCCCCAAGGATACGCCCTCCGCGGCAGGTCTTTCCGGACGGAAGTGCAACACTGGACGCGTGGCGACGCGGCCGAAGCAGCGGAATCTCGGACGTCTGAGCGAGATCGCCCAGGTCGCCGTCAAGCACGGCTTCGGGTACGCATTCGAGGGTCGGCGCGGCGGCGGCGGCGCCGAGGACGGCGCGACCGCGCGGGGGCGCCACCTGCGCGAGATGCTCGACGAGCTCGGCCCGACGTTCGTGAAGTTCGGCCAGCTGCTCTCGACGCGGCCGGACATCGTGCCGCCCGACATCATCGCCGAGCTCCGCGGCCTGCAGGACGACGTGAGCCCGTTCCCGTTCGCCGACGTCGAGCGCGTCGTGCGCGAGGACCTCGGCCAGCCGATCGAGCGCCTCTTCCTCGAGTTCGACGAGCGGCCGGTCGCCGCGGCGTCGATCGGGCAGGTGCACCGCGCGGTGCTCCCGAACGGCCGCCGCGTCGCCGTGAAGGTGCAGCGCCCGAACGCGCCGCGGCAGATCGAGGCCGACCTCGCGCTGATGTACCAGGCTGCGCGGCTCGCGAAGGAGCGGGTGCGCGCGCTCGACTTCATCGACAGCCGCGAGATCGTCGACGAGTTCGCGCGCTCGATCCGGCAAGAGCTCGACTACCGCCTCGAGGGGCGCAACTGCGACGGCTTCCACCGCAACTTCGCCGGGCACCCGCATGTCGCGGTGCCGCGCGTCTACTGGAGCTACACGCGCGCGCGTGTGCTGACGCTCGAGTACCTCGAGGGCACGCAGCTCGCCGACATCCAGCTCGAGCATTGGACCCTCGAGCAGCGCCGCCGGCTCGCGTACGTGATCGCCGACGCTTGGATGACGATGATCTTCCGGCACGGGTTCTTCCACGGCGACCCGCACCCGGCGAACATCCTCGTGCTCTCGCCCGAGCGCATCGGGCTCGTCGACTTCGGGCTCACCGGCAAGCTGACCGACGACGACATGTCGAAGCTGACGCGGCTGTTCATCGACGCCGCGCAGGAGAACATCGAGGCGCTCCCCAAGCGGCTATCCGAGCTCGGCGTCAAGTACCCGAAGGACCGCGAGGAGGAGTTCGTCTCCGAGCTGCGCGAGATGTACTACCGCTACTACGGCGCGAGCCTGCAGGAGATCGACCCGATCCAGGTCATCCGCGAGGCGTTCCAGCTCATCTACACGATGAACCTGCGGCTGCCGACGCGGTTCGTGATACTCGACAAGGCGATCGCGACGCTCGGCTCGGTCGGGATCGACCTCTACCCGGACTTCAACGTCTTCGAGGTCGCGAAGCCGTACGCACGCGGCCTGATGGTCGATCGCTTTCGACCGGACCGCGTCGCGCGTCGCGCGCGCCGCGAGGGGCTGAAGCTCGCGTCGATGACGTTCGACCTGCCGTACCAGATCCACGACACGCTCGAGCAGGTGCGCGACGGGCAGATCGAGGTCGGCTTCGTCCACAAGGGCCTCGAGGACCTGCTCGCGAAGCTCGACGTGCTCTTCAACCGTCTCGTGATCGCGCTCGTCGTCACCGGCGGCCTGATCGGGTCGAGCCTGATCGGCATCTTCGCGAAGAGCGGGCCGCACATCTTCGGCCTGCACTTCGTGTCGGCGTTCGGCTTCCTGCTCTCGGCGATCCTCGGCGTGTGGCTCCTCTGGAGCGTGGTCCGCTCGGGCCGCCTCTAGTCGGCACGCCTGGGGATCGATCGGCACACAATCGCGGCAAAGGACATCTGGTCGCGGCGGGCCGGCGTGCGTACCGTCGACCTATGTCCGCCGCGCTCCTCCTCGCCGACCCGGAGCCGAACTCGCGGCTCTACCTCGAGCGGAACCTGCGGCACGACGGCTTCGAGGTGCTGAGCGCCGCGCCGGCGGGCTACCGGCGGCCCGACCTCGTGATCGCGGCCGACGGCGTCGAGATCGAGCGCTGGCGCGGCGAGGCGCCGGTGATCGTCCTCGGCCGGCGCGAGGCGGACGTCGTCGACCGCGTGCGCGCGTTCCGCCGCGGCTGCGACGACTACGTCGCGCGGCCCTTCCACTACGACGAGCTGCTCGAGCGCATCCGCGCGGTGCTGCGCCGCGCACAGCCGGCGCCCGAGCGCCTCGTCGCCGGCTCGCTGACCATCGACCCGCGCACGCGCACGATCGACGCCGCAGGCCGCAAGGTGGCGCTCGCGCAGAAGGAGTACGCGCTCCTCCTGAAGCTCGCGGAGGACCCGCGCCGCGTCTTCACGAAGCAGGAGCTCCTCCGCGACGTGTGGGGCTATCGCGCCGACGCGCGGACGCGCACGCTCGACTCGCATGCCTCGCGCCTCCGCCGCAAGCTCCGCGCGGCCGACCCGTCGTCGGCGCTCGTCGACAACGTGTGGGGCGTCGGCTACCGCCTGCTCGGCGACCTCGACGAGCCGTGAGGGCCTATGCGGAGCGCAGGTACGCGAGGACCGCCCGGACGCGACGGTTGTCGTTCGGTGTCGCCGGCAGCCTCAACTTCCCGATGATGTGCCGGATGTGCGTCTCGACCGTGTTCGGGCTGAGGTAGAGCCGTTCGGCGATGCCGCGGTCGGTGAGTCCCTCGGCCATGAGCGCAAGGACCTCGCGCTCGCGTGGCGTGAGCCCATCGAGTGCGGTCTCGGCCCGCGGGTGGTCGAGGAGCTGGGCCACGAGGCTCGGGTCGACGACCGTGTCGCCCGCGGCGACGCGCTCGAGCGCGGCGACCAGGTCGTCGAGGTCGAGCATGCGCTCCTTGAGGAGGTAGCCGATCCGTTGGCGGCCTCCCTCGAGCAGCCGGAGCGCGTACTCCGCCTCGACGTACTGCGAGAGGATCAGCACGCCGACGTCCGGGAATCGCCGGAGGATCTCCGT
Source organism: Actinomycetota bacterium (assembly GCA_046731555.1). Lineage (GTDB taxonomy): Bacteria > Actinomycetota > Thermoleophilia > Gaiellales > Gaiellaceae > PALSA-600. The sequence goes on from JBKPLI010000189.1 coordinate 3,162, forward strand.
GGCGACCGCAAGACCCTCGTCGCTCCATGTCGGCGGCATGCGGATGTCGACGACGGCGACGTCGGGACGTAGCGCTTCGACCACCGTGAGAAGTTCGTCGGCGGTACCGACCTGCGCGGCGACCTCGACTCCGGCCTCGGCGAGCATGCGCGCGAGGCCCTCGCGCAGCACGACGGCGTCGTCCGCGAGCGCTACGCGCACGGGATCTCCGCGTGGAGCCGCGTGCCGGTTCCGGGCGTGCTGTCGAGCTTCAAGTCGCCGTCGAGGGCGTGGACGCGGTCGACCAGCCCGCGCAGCCCCGATCCGCGCGCCGGGTCGGCGCCGCCGACGCCGTCGTCGTCTACGTCGACGAGCATGCGTTCGTCGACGTCGCGGACGCTGACGCGCACGCGCGTGGCACCCGCGTGCTTGGCGACGTTCGCGAGCGCTTCCGACACGAGGAAGTACGCCGCGGCCTCGGCCGCGCTCGACACTCGGCGCTCGGGAACGCGCACGATCGTCACCGGCAGCGGCGTGCGGTCGGCGAGCGAGCGGAGCGCTGCACCGAGGCCCTGCTCGGTGAGGATCGCCGGGTGGATGCCCCGGGCCAGCTCGCGGAGCTCGTCCAGCGCCGCGCGCAGCTCGGCGTCGGCCTCCGTGAGCAGCTGCGCGGCGCCGTTCGCGTCGGGGCCGAGCTTCGCAACCGCGAGCTTCAGTGCGAGTCCGAGCGACAGTAGTCGCTGCTGGGCGCCGTCATGGAGGTCGCGCTCGAGCCGCCGGCGCTCCTCGTCGCCGGCGGTGACGATGCGTGCTCGTGATGCGCGGAGCTCGACGAGCTGCGCGCGCAGCTCGGCCTGCAGGCGCTCGTTCTCGAGGGCGAGTCGTGCGGCCGCGCCGGCCGAGTCCAGGAGCGCGCGTCGTTCGAGCAGCGTCGGATCGTGAACGAGCGCCGCGACGGGTTCCTGCGGCGGGCCGAGGAACGTCACCGCCCGGTCGGAATCCGGCCGTGGAAGCGAGAACGGGCGGCCGGCGGCATCGACGTAGGTCCCGCGCGGTAGGCGGAGCGCGAGCTCGAGCGTCGGATCGCCGAGCGTCCGGGCGAGCGCGTCACGGACCGACCCGGGCGGCGTGTGCTGCAGCTCGACGACCAGGTCGGCGACGCCCGCACGCGCATGGCGTCCCCACAGGAGTCCGGCTGCGAGCGAGAGCGGGATGCACAGCGACGCGATCGTCACGACCCAGAACCAGCCACCGTGCGTCCACGAGTTGACGGGCTCGCCGAAGACGACGATCTGCACGACGAACTGCAGTGCCGTGAACGCGGCGGCGAGCGCGAGCGGGAGGACGACGCGTCGCCCGGCGGGCGTCGCACGGACGAGCTTGCGCGCGACGAGCCCGAGGAAGAGCAGCGCGAGCGCGAACAGGACGAGGTCGAGCACGTGCAGCAGGCCGCTCGGGTCGAACCAGGAGAGGTGCGTGACCGGCGCCGCGTGGTCCTCGAACATCAGGATCGTGAAGTCGTACTGCGGCCGTGGGTCGAAGAACAGCACCGCGACGAGGCCGTAGACCGCCGCGAACGCGTACGCGATCGACACGACGATTCGGTCGAGGCGCGGCCGCAACCGGCCCGTCGGATACGACAGCACGAGGTGGGCGAACACGGGCGCCGGCAGCCACTGCGTCGCATAGCCGACGGTCACCGCGAGCGTCGACGCGGAGAACACGACCCGCAGGTCCGCGAGCAACGCCGTGAACGGGAAGGCCGTGAGCAGGATCCCCGTCCGGCTCTCCGGGCGCAGCTGCCAGACGACCACGCCGATCGAGATCGCGACGAACCCGAGGCCGTACGTGATCGCCGCCTTGTCGGCGGGCGGCCAGGGACCCTCGACGGCGCCGGCGATCATCGTCGCCGAGAGGACGCCGCCCGCGAGCCAGACGAGCAGCGGGACCGCCCTCACGCCGCACCGTCGACGATTGCCGCGACGGCGGTCGCCGTCAGGTCGGACTTCGCGATGAACCCGTGCGCGCTGCATCGCGCCAGCGCCCCGCCGAGGTCGTCCGCGCTCCGGCTCGACGTCAGCACCACCACCGGGCCGCATGCGTCCGAGCCCAGTCGCTCGGCCACCTCGAACCCCGACATGTCGGGCAGCAGCACGTCGAGCAGGACGACGTGCGGCCGCAATGCCCGCGCGGCCGCGACGGCCGACGCGCCGTCAACCGCCTCGTCCACGACCACGAACCCGTCGGTCTCGAGCAGCTCGCGCGCGAACCGCCGGAAGCTCGGGTGATCGTCGACGACGAGCACGGTGATCGCCACGCGAAAATCGTCGCACACGTCACAAGCGGCTACCTCCCGGATTTCCGGGATCTTTCGACGGTTCAGGGAACGCCGTGACGACGCCGCGGCCCGCGGCTCCTAGCGTCGGGTCGTCCAGCCAAGGAGGACCCGATGTTCATCGCCAAGCTGCTCGCCGTCACGGGGGTCGCGGTCGCCGGGATGCTGGCGGCGCCGACGCCGGCGACCGAGCCGCCGACGCTCGACCGCGTCACGCGGCAACTCGTACGCGACGGAGCACCCGGCGCGCTCGCCGTCGTGCGCACGCCGTCCGGCCTACGCCGGGCGCAGGCAGGCCTCGCTCGGCGCCGGCCGAGGGTTCCAATCGCCGCCGCCGACCGCTTCCGCGCCGCGAGCATCACGAAGACGTTCGTCGCCGTGGTCGTGCTGCAGCTCGTCGACGAGGGACGGCTGCGGGTTGACGAGCGGGTGGCGCGCGTGCTGCCGGGGCTCTTGCCCGACGGCGACTCGATCACGATCCGCGAGCTGCTCGGACAGACGAGCGGCCTGTTCGACTACCTCCAGGACGAAGCGTTCGTGCGCGCGGTGATCGCGCATCCGGGCCGTACATGGTCGCCGCGCAGGCTCGTCTCGGTAGCAACCTCGCATCGGTTGCTCTTTCGGCCCGGACATGGGTGGTCGTACTCGAACACCAACTACGTCGTCCTCGGCCTCGTCGTCGAGGCCGTGACGGGAGCGCCGATCGGCGAAGCGCTCGAACGCCGGATCTTCGCGCCGCTCCGCCTGGGCCACACGAGCTTCCCGAGCGGGCTCGGGATCGCCGGCCCGCACGCACACGGCTATGTGGGCTTCGCCACCCTGCCCCGCCTGCGCTCGCTGTTCGACGCGACGACCGTCGTGAGTCCCTCGATCTCCTGGGCGGCCGGCGGGATCGTGTCGAACGGCGACGACGTCACGGCCTTCTACGCGGCACTGCTCGGCGGCCGCCTGCTGCCGCGGTGGGGTCTCGCGGCGATGGAGCGAACGAGCGAGAGCCCTCACTACGGCCTCGGCATGTTCGTCGCGGACACGCCGTGCGGCCGGGCGTACGGCCACATCGGTATCGCCAACGGCTACCGCACCGTCGTCTACGGGCTCCGGGGCGGCCGTCGCGTCGCGCTCGTCATGGTCAACGTGGACGCCACCTACGTCGCGCAGAGCGAGCTCGAGGAGGCGGCCGAGACGGCTCTCTGCTCGGGCTGAGACGGGTACGCCTTGGGGCACGAGTGGTGCACGTACTCGAAGCCGACCGAGCTCACGCGGAGCCAGGCAGCAGCGCGCCCTCGAGCTCGAGCAGGCGCCGCTTCACGGGGAGCCCGCCGCCGTAGCCGGTGAGGGAGCCGTTCGCGCCGATGATCCGGTGGCACGGGAGCACGATCGGGATCGGGTTCGAGTGCATGACCGTGCCGATCGCGCGGGCCGCGTTCGGGCGGCCGACGCGCCGCGCGAGGCCGCCGTACGTCTCCGTGTTGCCGTACGGCACGCGTGCGAGCTCGTGCAGCACCTGCTCGTGGAACGGCGCGACGCGCAGGTCGATCGGGAGGTCGAACTCCGTGCGCGTGCCCGCGAAGTACTCGTCGAGCTCGCGGCGCACCTCCTCGAGCGGCGTCCGCAGCACGCGCACGCCGAACGTGCGGGCGATCGACTCGTCCTGGCCCTCCGGCCGGAACGCGATGCGGCAGATGCCGCCGTCCGTCTGCGCGACGAACAGGTCGCCGATCGCCGTGTCGATCACGTCGTACCGCACGTCCACGATCCCCTCGGCGAGGGCCGCGGCGCGGAAGCGCGCGTCGAGATCAGGGGTGACGCTCAATGGTCCTCCTCAGTCGTCGTACACCGGACGATGCAGCCGCGCGCGCCGCGTCCTCGGACGACCCGAGGGCGGCGCCGATCTCGGCGTAGGGGAGGTCGTAGCCGTAGCGCAGCACGACGGCTGCGCGCTCGGTCGGCGGCAGGTCGCCCGTCAGGTGCTCGAGCTCGCGGAACGCATCCCGCTCGAGCTCGGACGCCGGGCCGGCGCCGTTCTCGTCGTGCAGCACCGTTTCGCCGGGCTTCCTGCGCAGCTCGTCCATCGCGACGTTCGTCGCGATCGTGAACACCCACGCGCGCAGGTGCCTGCCGTGTGCGAGGCGCGGGTACGCACGCAGCGCGCGCAGGAAGGTCTCCTGCCACGCGTCCTCCGCGCGCTGGCCCAACAGCCGGCGCAGGTACCCGAGCACCTCGTCGCGGTGCACCAGGTAGAAGCGCTCGAACGGAGGGATCCGCGTCGTCACGACCTCCATCATCACCGACTGAAACGCCGTACCGTCCCCCGTTGTGAGATGCGCCGTCGTCGGGCACGTCGAGTGGGTCGAGTTCGTGCGGGTGCCGAGCATGCCCGGCGCGGGCGAGATCGTGCACGCGACGGACGTCTGGGAGGACCCCGCCGGCGGCGGAGCGGTCGTGGCCGCCCAGCTCGCGCGGCTGGCGGGCGGCTGCGACTTCTTCACGGCGCTCGGCCACGACGGGCTCTGCGACCGCTCCGTTGCCCGCCTGCGCGAGCTGGGCGTCGACGTCCACGTTGCGCGCGGCGGGCATACGCGCCGTGCGTGGGTGCACGTTGACGCGGCGGGCGAGCGGACGATCACGGTGCTCGGCGACAAGCTGCTCCCCCGCGGGCCGCTGCAGCTCGGGGGCTTCGACGCGGTGTTCTTCGTCGCGGGCGACGCGGCCGCGCTGCGCTCGGCGCGCGAGGCGCGGTTCGTCGCTGCGACCTCGCGGGAGCTGCCGACACTGCTCGAAGCCGGCGTACCGCTCGACCTGCTCGTCGGCAGCGCGACCGATCCCGGCGAGCGGTATGAGGGCGGGCTCGACGCGCGCGTCGTCGTGCGCACCGACGGCGAGCGCGGGGGCGAGGTCGGCGGCCGCCGATACGACGCGGCGCCGCTGCCCGGGCCGGTTGCGGACACGTACGGCGCGGGCGACTCGTTCGCGGCCGCGCTCTGCTTCGCGCTGGCGCGCGGCGACGAGCTGGACGACGCGCTCGCGGTCGCGGCGCGGGCCGGCGCCTCGGTGCTCACCGGCCGCGGGCCGTACGAACGGCAGCTAGGGCGCGACGAGCTCTGAGCCGTCGCGGCGCCAGACCGCGCCCGGGACGAGGTGCGTGCCGCCGACCCAGCGGTCGATCCCGAGCAGCTCGACGCGGTCGGCGCGGCCGCCGAGCACGTCGCGCCGCAGCGGGGCGTCCTCCGCAACCGGCCCGAGCGCGTCGAGCGTGCGGAAGACCCACGTGTCGCCCGCGAACGGCGCCTCCTCACGCGCCGCGCACGCGAGGAACGCCTCGGCCGGCGTCGACGCACCGCCGTCGACCGCCTCGAGCAGCTGCCGCTCGGTGCGCGAGAGACCGC
>JBKPLI010000190.1:0-13928 GCA_046731555.1 Actinomycetota bacterium
GCGCTCGCGGCGCCGTGATCTGAACCGCCGCGCGCGTACGCGCAGGGCGATGGCGCGGGCGGCCGGCCCTCCCGACGGCCGGATCGCGACCACCGACTTCGACCGTTTTCCGCCGTCGATCTCGATCTTTCGCGCCGACGGCTCGCAGGAGCGCCAGCACGCGCTCGACGAGCTCCGGATCCACATGCCCTCCGATCTCTGCTGGTCGTCCGACTCGAAGGTGGTCGGCTTCACGGCGAACGGCAACGACCTAGAGGCGGAATCGTGGATCTACGCTCTGGATGCGAAGACGGGAAGCACACGGAAGCTCGTCCGGCCCGGTTGGGGGAGCGGCTCGCTCGCCTGCCGCTAGGCGAAGTCGTCGAGCGTCGGCGCGTTCCGGATCGCCTTGCTCAGCGTCCCCCACAGCGCGAGCCCGAGCCCGACGGTCGCGAACACGGCGATCGTCGCGCGCGCGGACGTCGCGCCCAGTAGGAGCCCGGCGACGAGCGGGCCGAACGGCGCGACGAGGAGAGCGATCGTCCGCCTGACGCTGTCCACCCGGCCGATGAGCCGGTCGGGCGTGATCGCGATCCCGTAGCTCTTCACCACCGAGTCCGTCACCGGTAGCGCCGTCGCCTGTGGGAGGATCGCGATCGCGAGCACGTACACGTTCGGCCACACGAGGAAGGCGACGCAGCCGAGCGCGAGCCAGAGCTCGAGCAGCAGGATCGTCCTGACGGAGAGCGTGCGGCGATACAGCGGCGACGCGACCGCGCCGAGCAGCGTGCACGCGCCGAACGCCGCGGCGAGAACGCCCACGGCGGTCGATGACAGCCCCTGCTCGGTGCCCGCGACGACGACTATGAACAGCACGCCGGGGATCGTGAAGTTGCCGAGCCCGTACAGGAACGCGCACGTGCGCAGGAACGGGCGGCTCCAGAGAAACGCGAAGCCCTCGGCGATCTGCACGCGCACCGAGGCCGCCTCGCGCTCCCGCTCCTCCTGGAAGCGCGTCCGCATCGCGAGCACCGCGACGACCGACGCGCAGTACGAGAGCGCGTCCGCGACGAACGGCACCGCGCGGCCGAGGCCGAACAGCGCCCCGCCCAGCGGAGGCGCCGCGATCCGAGCTGCGGCGCTCCTCGCCTCCTGCGCGCCCGCGGCCGCGGGCAGCTGCGGTCGCGGCACCACGGCCCGGAGGGCACCGCTCTGCGCGCCGAGGAAGAGCACCGACCCCACTCCCTCGACGAACGCGACGGCGACGATCTGCCAGAACGCGACGCGACCGGCGAGGATCGCGACGCCGAGCAGCCCGACCGCAACGGCGCGCAGGCAATCCGCGCCGATCATCAGGCGCTTCCGGTCCCACCGGTCTGCCGCGACGCCGGTGCCGAGGGCGAGGATCGGCTGCGGGAGAAGCCGTGCGAAGCCGACGAGCCCGGCCTTCGCCGCCGAGTGCGTCTCGGCGAGGACGAGCAGCGGGTAGGCGATTCCGCTCGCGCCGGACCCGAGCGCCGACAGGAGCTGCCCGGCCTGGAGCAGCGCGAAGTCGCGGTTCCGGCGCAGCGGGACCGTCACGTCTACGCCCGCCAGCGGTAGATCTGGCCGTCGCGCAGCTCGTACGCCGACGGTCGCTCGGTGACGGGCGCCGTCGCGAGCAGTGCGAGCACGTTCACCCTGCCTCGCGTCACGCGGCCGTCCCGGCCGTGCCAGTGGAGATACGGGTGCAGCCGTGCTCGCACAGCCGCCCAGTCCTCCGCGGCGATAGCGGCGAGCGTCTCCTGCACGACGTCGGGGGACGCGGCGGTCAGACGGTCGCGCCGGTGGCGGTCACGAACCGCAGCTCGGGCACCTCGTCGAGCTCGCCGACGTCGTGCGCGAGCTCGAGGAACGTGTATAGCCCGGCGCGCTCGCGCGGGCCGAAGCGGTATCGCAGCTTCTCGAAGTAGCGCGCGAGAAAGCCGGCGGGATAGCCGTAGCGCTCGGACGCCTCGAACGCGAGCCGCTCGGGCTCCGCGCGCGCCGCGCGCACGGACGCGACGAGCGCCTCCTCGAGCTCGGGCAGCTCCGGGTGGGTCGGCTCGGGGGCGGCCCAGACGGCGAACACCATCGGCAGCCCGGTGCGGTCGAGCCATAGCCGGCCCAGGTCGTGGTGCGGCGTCGGATCCTCGAACGCGGACTTCAGCGCGGCGTCGCCGATCAGCAACTTGGCGTCGGCCCCCTCACCGAGCGGCACGTGCGTCGCGTGGGGCAGGAGCACCTTCGTGAGGACGACGGAGGTCGCCGACTCGGGCGTGACCGCGACTGTCTGCACCTCCTCGAGCGGCAGCTTCGAGACGAGCTGGATCGAATCGACCGCGCCCTCGCTGCCGACGCAGAGCCGCGGCAGCAGGCGCAGCGAGTCGGCGTTGCGCGCGTACTCGATCGACGAGATCGGGGCGACGTCGAGCTCGCGCGCGACGAGCTGCCGGTTGAGGTCGGTCGGCACGCCGACGACCTCCTCGACGCTCGCGTCGAGCCGGTAGAAGACGGGCGCCATGTTCGCGTAGCCGATCCGCCCGAGCCGGATCACCGCGCGCTCCCTGCACTAGGTACACGCGTCAACACGGGAACCCACCTCCCGCCCCTGATGCCGCTCAGGCTATCGGGGAAATCGTGACGTGTCTGTGACGCGACGTGCCGAATGCGTGTCATCTCCTCCACAGCCTCCCGCGTCAGCCGGCGCGGTCGACGACGGCGTAGGTGAGTGCCTCGAGCTCCTCGCGATGCGGCTGCGCGCCGAGGCATGAGCGCGCGCGGGCCGCGTAGTCGAGTGCCGCGTCGCGCGAGCGCCGGAGCGCGTCGGTCGCGCCGACGCGGACGAGCGCACCGTCGAGCTGGCCGCCCGCGAGCGCGTTGCGCACGAGCTCGTCCTGCTGCGCGGCGAGCAGCAGCGGCATCGTCGGCGTGCCCTCGCGCAGGTCGGTGCCGGGGATCTTCCCCGTCTCCTGCGTCTGGCCCGCGCAGTCGAGGATGTCGTCGGCGATCTGGAACGCGACGCCGAGGTGCATCCCGTACGCGCCGAGTCGTTCGTCGCCGCCGGAGCCGAGCAGGCACGCCGCCTCGATCAGCTTCCCGGTCTTGAGCTCGACCCGCGCGATGTATGCGTCGATCGTCGTCTCGGGGTCGTGCGTCTGTCTGCGCTGCATCGCCTCGCCGCGCGCGAGGCAGAGCGCCGCGTCCGCGAGCGTCGCGACGGCCGCGTCGCCCTCGGAGACGAGCTCGGCGAACGCGCGCGCGAAGAGGTAGTCGCCCGTCGCAAGCGCCGGCTCGGGCCCGTACACCGACCAGACCGCGGGCAGGCCGCGGCGCAGCCGCGCACCGTCGACGAGATCGTCGTGCACGAGCGTCGCGAGGTGGACGAGCTCCACCGCGACACCCGCGGCGATCGCCGGCTCGCCGCGCGCCGTGAGGAAGCAGAGGAGCGGCCGGAGCCGCTTGCCGCCCGCGCCGAGCGCCTCGTTCGCCACCTCCGCTGCGAGCCCCTCCTTCGCCGCAACCGCGCGTGCGAGACCCGCCTCGACCTCGGCCATGTACGACGCGAGCCCGGGGGTCGCGTGGATCGCTGCGAGCTGGCTCACTCGGCGACCCCGAGGTGCAGGGCGACGATCGAGCCGGCGAGGAGCTTGAAGCGCACGCCGCCGAAGCCGGCCGTGCGCATCTGCTCGGCGAGCTGCTCCGCGCCGGGGAAGCGCTTCACCGATGCCGGCAGGTACGCGTACGCCGAGCCGCCGGGAAGGGCCTTGCCGAGCAGCGGCACGACGCGGTCGAACCACAGCGAGTAGAACGGACGCAGCACGCCGCGCGGCTGCGTGATCTCGAGGATCGCGACGCGCCCGCTCGGCCGCAGCACGCGCCGCAGCTCGCGCAACGACTGATCGAGGTCGGCGACGTTGCGCACGCCGAAGCCGACCGTCGCCGCGTCGAACGTCGCGTCGGCGAACGGCAGCGCGAGCAGGTCGCCCTGCACCCACTCGAGCTCGGGCGCCTTGCGCCGCGCGCGCTCGAGCATGCGCTCGGAGAAGTCGAGGCCGACGACGCGCGACGCGCCGGCGCGCTTGTCGGCGACCGCGAAGTCGCCGGTGCCGCATGCCGCGTCGAGCACCTCGTCGCCGGGCCGCACGGCCACGCGCGCACCGAGGCGTCGCCAGCGCAGGTCGAGGCCCAACGTCATGACGCGGTTCATGACGTCGTAGACCGGCGCGATGCGGTCGAACATCGTGCGGACGGCGTCGGGGGCGAGCGTCACGACTGGCCCCAGCGCGGGACGAGCGCGTTGTCGAGGCCGACGTGGTCGAGGATGCGCGCGACGACGAAGTCGACGAGGTCGTCGACCCTGAGGCGTTCGCTTGCGACGCCGGAAAGAGGATGGCCCGGCTCTGCCGGAGCATCCGCCCTCGAAGCGCCGTGGTAGAAGCCCGGCGCGAGGAAGAGGATCGTCGCGCCCGCGCGGCGCGCGGTCAGCATCGTCTCGAGGTGGATCGCCGAGAGCGGCGTCTCGCGCGGGCAGAGGATCAGCTTGCGCTCCTCCTTCAGCGCGACAGACGCGGCGCGGTGGATGAGGTTCTGCATCGCGCCCGATGCGATCGTGCCGAGCGTGCCCATCGAGCACGGGCAGACGACGTACGCGTCGATCTTCGCCGAGCCCGACGCGTACGGCGACTTCCAGTCGGCGGGGTCGTAGATCGTGACCGCGTCGCCGGTACCCTCGGTGAAGCGCGCGAGCGCCTCGTCGCGCGACAGCCGTGCGTCGCCGTATAGCTCCGTCGCGAGCACCTCGATCGCGGCGCCCGACGCGCAGACGCCGACCTCGCAGTCCGCCGCGGCGAGCGACTGCACGAGCCGCCTCGCGTAGGGCGCCCCGGACGCACCGGTGATGCCGAGGAAGACGCGCACTGCCGTGGCAGCCTACGTGCGCGCACGCGCACGCCGCGCGCGCTACGGGCTAGTCCGGCCCCTTCGACGCCTCGAGGAACGCTGCGAGCTGTCGCAGTCGCTCGTCGCCGAGCGCGGAGAACGACGGCATCGGCGAGCCCGAGTTCACGCAGCTCGGGCACTTCAGGTGCTCGATCTGGAACTCGACGCCCTTGTTCTTCGCACCCTCGGCGGAGAGATCCGGCGCGCCGAGGTTCGTGCCGCCGTCGCCGAGGTACGTGTGGCAGTTGAGGCAACCGGCCTGCGCGAAGAGCACCGCGCCCTCGTAGGCAGGCGTGCCCTCCTTGAAGCCCTGCTCCTGCGCCCATACCGGCACGCGCGTGTCGACGAGCTCGGTGCCGAGCGCCTCCTTCGCGGTCGCGCCCTTGTACGTGAGCACGCCCATCGAGAGCACGACGAGGATCGCGGCGACGATCGCGACCGGCCGGCGCGAAAGCCGCCGCTCGCTGCGCACGTCGATGAACGGGAGCGCAAGCAGCAGCACGAGCGCGATCGTCGGGATGCCGACCGTGCCGAGGATCACGGTGTCCGGCCACTTGAAGATGCGCAGCAGGTAGAAGAGGAAGAAGAAGTACCAGTCCGGGCGCGGGACGAAGTTGATCGTGCCCGGGTCCGCCGGCTCGTCGTACAGCTTCCCGAGCCACCCGGCCTCCGGGACTCCCTCGTTCGGGATGTCTCCCGCCGTGTACTTCCACACGATCGCGAGACCGACGATCACGCACACGACGACCAGCGACATGATCGTGTCGTGGAGCATCGCGAACGGGTAGAACGGCTTTCCGCGCTCCTTGACGTCCGCCTTGTACTGCTGGAAGACGCGGCGGCGCTCGACGACGCGCGGGCTAGCCACGACGGCCTCCACGCGGGCCGGGCCGCGTCATGCCGACACGGCCGCCGTTGCGCCGGTCGCCGTCCATCGGGCCGAGGCCGGCGGCGGTCTTCGACCACGGCGGCGACGTCACGCCGAGGCGCACGACGAGATAGAGGTGCAGGCCGATGAGCGCGATGATCCCGCCGGGGATCAGCAGCATGTGGATGGAGTAGAACCGGGCCAGCGTGTCGGGGTTGATGTTCGTCCCGCCCTGCAGGAACTGCGCGATGAACGGGCCGAGGAACGGCGCGGTGCCGTTGATGTTGATGCCGACGACGGTCGCCCAGTACGAAGTCTGGTCCCACGGCAGCAGGTAGCCGGTGAACCCCTCGCCGAGACCCATCGCGAGCAGCAGCACGCCGACGATCCAGTTCAGCTCGCGCGGATACTTGTACGCGCCGAACAGGAACACGCGGCCCATGTGCATGAACATGAGGATGATGAAGACGCTCGCGCCCCAGCGATGCATGCCGCGCACGAGCCAGCCGCCCCAGAGGTCGTTCGTGATCGCCTGGATCGACTCGTACGCCGAGTTCGGGTCGGGCTTGTAGTACATCGCGAGGATCACGCCGGTCAGCGCCTGCACGATGAACGCGGTGAGCGTCGCCGAGCCGAGCGTCTGGAACCAGTTGATGTCGCCCGGCACCTTGCGGAAGAGGAAGTACCGCACGCCGCCGATGAGGCCGGAGCGCTCCTCGAGCCAGTCGAGCGGATACATGATCGCGCTCTGCATCTGGGCCTTGCGGCTGGGGGCGCGCGTCGCCATCAGTGCGGAGGCTGGACCGGGTAGAGCCACGACTCGAGGCCGTCGACGTGCTCGCCCGGGAACGCGTACGCCCACTTCTCGATGCGGGCGGTCGCGCCGGCGCCCTCGACGTGCGAGACCGAGTACGGCTTGCCGATGAACAGGTGGTTGTTGCGGATCGAGAACGCGTAGCGGTCGAGCGCGCGCACGGGCGGGCCCGCGGTGCGGTTGCCTTCGGTGTCGTACTGGCCGCCGTGGCACGGGCAGCCGAAGCCCGCGGGGATCGTCGGCACGATCGTGATGCCGGCGAACTCCTTCCGCTTGTCGTCCTCGACCGGGCCGTTCGGCTGCACGGGGCAGCCGAGGTGCGCGCAGTGGTTCGAGATGATCGTGAAGCTCGGCCCGTTCTTCGTCGCGCCGTTGTTGCGGATGAACGCGGTGCGGCGCGAGACGTCGCCCTGCTCGCGGCTCTCCATGAACGTCGTGACGATGTACTGGCCCTCGGGGAAGTTGTCGAGCGGGCCGACGTCGACGTCCTTGCGGCCCTGCTTCAGGAACGCGGGCCCGATCATGAACCCGAGCGCCGGCACCGTGACGATCCCGCCGATGACCGCGCCGAGGCCGAGTGTCGAGAGCTCGAGGAAGTGGGACCGCGAGTACCGCTCGCCGGGTTCGGGCGCGGGCATGCCCTCGTCGCCCGCGGTCGGCGGCAGTGCAGGTGCGCGCACCGCGCGCGTCTCCGGCTCGACCTCGGGCGCGTGCGTCAGGTCTTGGTGGCCGGCGGCGAGGTCGCGGACCCAGAGAAAGCCGAAGCCGATCGCGAGCACCGCGCCGAGGACGACGATCGCCCAGCCGACGACGATGCCGAGCAGGAGCACGACCACGCCGATGGCGAAGCCCACGGGCCACAGGCTCGGACCCGGGACGTGTGGCTGTTGACGGTTCGGCTCCAACTGCGCGCTAGAGGGCATTCAAGCGGCCGGTCGTCCGGCCGGTCAACGTCGTAACAGGCGGCGCGAACTCTGCCGGATCCCGCCGTTCCGTGCCGAGGGATCCGTCGGGATGCCGTACTCGGCCCATCGCCGGTCGACGAGCGCGCGCACCTCGGGGGACATCTCGATCTCCGGCGGCCACTCGCGCGTGCCCTCGGCGACGCCCTTCGCGGTCGCGTCGATGCCCAGCTTGCCGCCCACGAACTGGCGCGTCGGCGCGTGGTCGAGGTGGTCGAGCGGCCCCTCGGAGATGACGACGTCGCGCTGCGGGTCGACGTTCGCCCCGACGTAGAAGGCGACCTGCGCGTAGTCGTGGACGTCGACGTGCTCGTCGACGACGATCACGCCCTTCGTCAGACTGAGCATCCCGAGCCCCCAGATCGCGTGCATGACCTTCTGCGCGTGGCCGGGGAACGCCTTGCGGATCGAGACGATGCAGATGTTGTGGAACGCGCCGGCGACCGGCAGGTCGTAGTCGACGATCTCCGGGACGGTCGCCTTCACGGCAGGGAGGAAGATGCGCTCGGTCGCCTTGCCGAGCCAGGCGTCCTCCTGCGGCGGCTTGCCGACGACGATCGACGGGTAGATCGCGTCGCGCCGCATCGTCAGCGCCGTCACGTGGAAGAGGGGGAACTGCTCGGGCGGCGTGTAGTAGCCGGTGTGGTCGCCGAACGGCCCCTCGTCGACGAGCTCGCCCTTCTCGACGTACCCCTCGAGCACGATCTCCGCGCCCGCCGGCACCTCGAGGTCGACGGTCACGCACTGCACGACGTCGACCGCGTCGCCGCGCAGGAAGCCGGCGAACATCAGCTCGTCGATGTGCTTCGGGAGCGGCGCGCTCGCGCTGTACGCCGTCACGGGGTCGAGGCCGAGAGCGACCGCGACCTCCATCCGGCCGTCCGTGAAGAGGTAGTCGGCGCGGCCGTCCTTGTGGATCTGCCAGTGCATCGCCGTCGCGCGCGGGCCGAGCTTCTGCAGGCGGTACATGCCGACGTTGCGCTGCCCGGTGCGCGGGTCGCGCGTGATCACCGCGGGCAGCGTGATGAACGGTGCGGCGTCCCCGGGCCAGCACGTCTGGATCGGCAGCGCGTCGAGGCTCACGTCGTCGCCGCGCAGCACGATCTCCTGGCACGCGCCGGCGCGCACGCGGTGAGGCCGCGAGTCCGCGATCGACTTCAGCTGCTTGAGGCCGCGGATCTTCTCGCCAAGACCCTGCGGCGGCTGCATCTCGAGCACGTTCGCGAGCTTCCCGGCGACCTCGTCGAGCGAGTCGACCCCGAACGCGAGGCACATGCGCCGCTCGGTTCCGAACTGGTTGATGAGCAGCGGCACCTCGGACCCCTTCGGGCGCTCGAACAGGAGCGCGGGACCGCCGCCCTTCACCGTCCGGTCGGCGATCTCGGTGATCTCGAGGTGCGGGTCGACCTCGGCCGAGATCCGAACGAGCTCGCCCTCCCGCTCGAGGAACGCAATCCACGCGCGCAGGTCGGCGAACGGGGCCATCTGCCGACGAGTGTAGTTAGGGAAGCGGCGCCGCCCGGACGGCGACGCCGCTTCGCCGTCGGTCACTTCTTGAGACAGGCCGCCGCGAGGTCCATCCCGGCGAACGCCGGCTGGTACAGGTAGCAGCCGACGCGCGGGGAGACGAACTCGCGCGTGTTCCCGTTCTGCACGGACGCCCACGGCGCTGCGATCCGCATCAGGTCGACGTCGAGCCCACCGTACGTCGCGTAGCGCGCAGGGCCGCTCAGCGTCGCCGCGCGCTCCATCCGCCTGTTGAACACAGGATCGTTCAGCCGCGAGGCATTCACGTTGTTGTCGGGCGCGAGCGTCTTGCCCCAGAGCAGGACGTTGACGAAGTCGTACGGGTCGGCGTAGTCGGCGAACCACCCGATCAGCACTGCGTCGTACGGCTCCTTCAGCACGCCGATCTTGCTCGTCAACACCGCGAACTCGTAGCGCTTCACCTCGAGGTCGATCCCGATCTGCTTCAGGTTCGCCTGCACGACCTCGGACTGCGAGGTCGAGATCGGGCTGTTGTCGGTGTAGAGCACCGCCTTGCCGCCGGCGCCCGCGAGCTGCTTCGCGCGCGCGACGTCCGGACGGTCGGTCGGGTAGACCTTCGCGTTCTTGAAGCCGCGCATCGTCGGCGGCAGGATCTGGTCGGTCGGCGTGCCGGCGAGGTAGCCGCCCTGCTTGATCACCGCGGTGCGGTCGAGGGCGTAGTTCGCCGCCCTGCGCAGCTTCGCGTCCCTGAAGATCCCGCGGCTCGTGTTGAGCGCGACGTACGTCACGTTCATGCCGGGTGGACGAAGTACCGGCCCTTGTTGACGCCGAACTCCTGCGCGAGCTGCGCCTGCGCACCCGGCGGGACGCCGCTCACGTCGTAGTCGGCCTCGCCCTTCTTCACCTGCAGGAGGCTCTGCGCCTGGTTCGTGCCGACGCTGATCCGGATCTCCGCAAGGTGATGCGGGCGGCTCCCGCGGTAGTAGGGGTTCCGCTTGAGCACGATCGAACGGCTGGGTTCGCGGCTCGCGACGTAGTACGGGCCGGAGCCGGGCGGCGCCTCGACGCCCTTCGGGTCGATCGGCAGGTCCGGCGGGACCGCGCAGAAGAAGTTCATCGCCATCCGCGCGAGGAAGTCCGGCGCCGCCTGCGTGAGCCGGACGCGCATCGTGTAGCCGTCGGCCGACACCGTCACGCCGGCCGGGTGTGTCGCCTTGCCGGCGCCGACGGCCTTCGCGCCGACGACGTCGCCGAGGAACGACGCGGCCGCGGACGACATCTTCGGGCTGAGCCCGCGCTCGATCGCACGCGAGAAGCTGGCGGCGGTGACCGGCTTGCCGTCGCTGAACCGGAAGGTCTTCCGCAGCTTGAACGTGTACGTGCGGCCGTCGGCCGAGACCGTCGGGAACCCCGCGGCGACCTCCGGGACGAGCTGCGATCCGGCCGGCCCGGAACGGTCGGGATAGTTGAGGAGCTTCGCGCACGTCGCGAACTCGACCGTCCAGCCGTAGATCTCGTAGTCGATTGCCGGGTCGAGCGACTGCACGTCGCTGTTCGAGATGTTCACGTGGAGCGTGCCGCCCTCCGCAGCCGTGCGCGCGCCGGATCCGGACGCGCTCACCACAGCGAGCGCAGCCGCAGCGAGCGCCAGCGCACCGGTCGCCCACGCCAGCCGTCTCCAGCCGGTCATGCCTGCCTCCTCGGTCGATTGTGCGCTTCGATACAGGATCCGCGATCGAAATGGAAGAGCCGATCGCGGCTCTTGATCGTCGGCTCAGTACGCGCGGCGGGTGCGGCGGCGGTGCCTGCGCCGCTCGCCGGCCCAGTGCACGAACTCGCCGAGCGCGATCGTCGCGAGGAAGATCAGACCCACGACGAGCATCGCGATGATGATGTTCCGGCCCTCCGTCGCGGCGTCGAGGATCACGGCGCGACTCTAGCGGAGTGCCGTTCGAGCGCGCGCGCCGTCGCGTCGTCGCCCGGCTCGCCGCCGAGCGCGCGCGCAGCGTCGACCCACGGCTGCCCGTCGCCGCCCGAGCCCTGTGCCCGTGCGGCGGTGCAGCGCGAGATCAGCTCCGCCAGCACGGCGACCGCGTCGACCCCGCCCGCCTGGGCGATGCGCACGAGACCGTGCGCGTAGAGGTAGTCGCCGAGCAGCACGCGCTCGTCCTCGCCCGGCGTATCGAAGAGCCGCGGCCGCCCGTAGTGCACGAGGTACGCCTCGTACACGGTCTCGAGCCCGAGCGCGTACCGCTCCGGCGCGAGGCCGGAGAACACCGGCTCCCAGTCGGGTGCCTCGCGCAACGCCTCCGCCCACAGCGGGCTCTCGGCCCCGGCCGCGACCGCAATCGTCTCAGCCGAGGAGCTCACCGACCGCCTCGACCGTCGCGTCGATCTCCTCGTCGCCGTGCGCGAGCGACGGGAACAGACACTCGTACTGGCTCGGCGCGACGTAGATGCCGCGCTCGAGCAGGCCGCGGAAGAGCTCGCCGTACCGCTGCGTGTCGAGCTCACGGAACTGCACGACGCGCTCGGAGAAGAGGGTGAGCATCGCGCCGACGCGCTGCACGACCCCGAACGGCGCGAGGCCCACCTCGAGCCGCGCCGAGTGGCGCTCGAGCTCCTCGTACGCCGCCGGGTCGCGCAGACGGCGCAGCACGGAGATGCCGGCGGCGGTCGCGAGCGGGTTACCGGAGAGCGTGCCCGCCTGGTAGACGTGGCCGGCCGGGGCGAGGTGCTCCATCACGTCCGCGCGCCCGCCGAACGCAGCGAGCGGCAGCCCGCCGCCGACGATCTTCCCGAGCACGGTCAGATCGGGCATGACGCCGTACCGCTCCTGCGCGCCGCCGCGCCCGACGCGGAAGCCGGTGATCACCTCGTCGAAGACGAGCAGCGCGCCGCACGCGTCGCAGAGTGTCCGCAGCGCCTCGAGGAAGCCGTCGGCCGGCGGGACGCAGCCCATGTTCCCGGCGACCGGCTCGACGACGATGGCCGCGAGACCCTCGCCGTAGCGCGCGACCGCCGCGGCGACTGCGTCGACGTCGTTGTACGGCACGACGATCGTGTCTGCCGTGACGCCGGTCGGCACACCGGGCGACGACGGGATGCCGAGAGTCGCGAGGCCGGAGCCGGCCGAGGCGAGGAACGCGTCGGCGTGGCCGTGGTAGCAGCCGGCGAACGTGATCACGCGGTCGCGGCGCGTGAACCCGCGCGCAAGCCGAACCGCCGACATGGCGGCCTCGGTGCCCGACGAGACCAGCCGCACCATCTCGACGGACGGCACGGCATCGACGATCTCGGCCGCGAGCGCCACCTCGGCGTCGGTCGGTGCGCCGAAGCTCGTGCCGCGCGACGCCGCGGCGCGCACGGCCTCGACGGTCTCCGGATCTGCATGCCCGAAGATCAGCGGCCCCCACGACTGCACCCAGTCGAGCAGGCGCCGCCCGTCGGTCGTCTCGAGGTAGGCACCGGAGGCGCGCTCGACGAAGAACGGCTCGTCGACCCCGACGGCGCGCATTGCGCGCACCGGCGAGTTGACGCCGCCGGGAACGAGCTTCTGGGCGCGTAGCCAGAGCTCCGTCGCCGTCTCTAGAGGTATGGCGCGAGCTCCTTCGCCCAGTACGTGATGACGATGTCGGCGCCGGCGCGGCGGATCGCGGTCAGCGACTCGAGCGCGGCCGTGCGCTCGTCGAGGTCGCCGGCGGCCGCTGCCGCCTTGACCATGGCGTACTCCCCGCTCACGTTGTACGCGGCGAGCGGGAGCTCGAAGCGGCCGCGCACCGCGCGCACGACGTCGAGGTACGGCAGCGCCGGCTTGACCATGATCACGTCCGCGCCCTCGGCGACGTCGAGCTCGCACTCGCGCAGCGCCTCGCGTACGTTGCCGGGGTCCATCTGGTAGCCGCGCCGGTCGCCGAACGAGGGTGCGCTGCCGGCCGCCTCGCGGAACGGGCCGTAGAAGGAGGAGGCGTACTTCGCGGAGTACGCGACGATCGGCGTCTCCGGGAGCTCGGCGCGGATCGCAGCCACGCGGCCGTCCATCATGTCGCTCGGGCAAACCGCGTCGGCGCCGGCCTCGACGTGCGATACGGCGGTGCGCGCGATCAGGTCGAGGGACGCGTCGTTGTCGACCTCGTCGCCGCGCAGCACGCCGCAGTGGCCGTGCGCGGTGTACTCGCACAGGCAGACGTCCGTGAGCAGCAGCAGCTCGGGGAACCGCGGCCGCAGCGCGCGCAGCGCCTGCTGCACGATCCCGTCGTCGATCCACGCGCCGGACCCGTCGTCGTCCTTCTCCTCCGGGATGCCGAACAGGAGCACCGCGCGCACCCCGGCGCGCAGGAGCTCCTCGCACTCGCGGACGACGCCGTCGACCGTGAAGCGGCCGAGCGCAGGAAGGCGATCGTTCGTGAACGCCTCGGGCGCGACGAACAGCGGCATCACCAGGTCGTCGAGCGAGACGTGCGTCTCGCGGACCAGGTCGCGCAGCTGCCCCGTCCGCCGCAGGCGCCGCAGGCGCGTCGTCGGGAACGTGCTCATCCCCAAAGGTTACGCCGCAGCGCGAACCGGGCGGCGAGCCCGTAGACGAGACCCAGCCCGACGAGCCAGGCGGTCTCGCGCGCGAGCGCGCCCCAGGGCGACAGGTCGAACAGCGAGGCGTCGAACCAGCGGAACGCGTGCACGAACGGCAGCAGGTCGCTCGCCCACGCCGCTGCGGGGAAGACCTCCCGTGGGATCAGGCCGAGGAACACGACCGGCAGCACGACGAGCACGGCGGCCAGGGAGGCTGTGCGCGACTCCTTCGCGACGGCGCCGAGCAGCGCGCCGGCCGCGCCGAGCGCCGCCCCCGCGAGCACGAGCC
>JBKPLI010000191.1:0-3368 GCA_046731555.1 Actinomycetota bacterium
TCTCCATGTCGCTGACACTCGGCGCGGCGGCCGCCTCGGGCGCGGCGGTGCCGCTCGAGCACGCTCTCGGCGGCTGGCGCGGCGCGCTCGCGATCTTCGCCGTGCCTGCCGCGCTCGCCGCGGCCGTGTGGCTCGCGCCCGTGTCGAGCACGCGGACGCTCGTGCACCGCGTCGTGCCGCTGCGGCTGCGCGGCATCCGCGGCTCGTGGTCGGTCGCAGGCTTCTTCGGCCTGCAGTCGATGGCGTTCTACGCGGGGCTCACCTGGCTGCCGACGATCCTCGAGGACGCGGGGTACAGCGAGGGCGCCGCCGGCGCGCTGCAGGCGCTCGCGAACGGCATCCAGTTCCTGCCCGCGTTCCTGGTCCCGGTGTTCGCGGCGCGGCGCCCGGACCAGACGAGGATCATGACGGCGACCGTCTCCGTCGCCGTCGTCGCGCTCGTCGGCCTGCTGCTCGCGCCGGGCGTCGCCGTCGTGTGGATCGTCCTGCTCGGCCTCGCGCAGGGAGGGTCGCTCGGCCTGGCGCTCATGCTCCCGGTACTGCGGGGCGGGTCGCCGCAGGCCGTCGCGGCGCTGACTGCGATGGCGCTCTCGATCGGCTACCTCGTCGCCGCGATCGGGCCGGCCCTCCTGGGGGTCGCGCACGACCTCTCGGACGGCTGGGACGTGCCGCTCGTGCTGCTCGTCGCGATCACGGCCGCCGAGCTCGCCGTCGGGATCCCGGGGGCACGTGCGTGGAAGGTCGCCGCTGGGATAGATTCGTCTGACATTTCTCGAGCGGAGAGAGGAGCCTGACGTGGCTGCGACGGTGGAGGTTCGTGAGGCGCGCCAGTTCATCGGCGGCGAGTGGACTGACGCGGGCGAGGGGAGCACGTTCGAGGACCGCGACCCGTTCACGGGCGACGTCGTCGCAACCGTGCCGGCCGGCGGACGCGACGACGCGCGGCGCGCGATCGACGCGGCCGCGGCCGCGTTCCCCGAGTGGTCGCAGACCTCGCCGGCGGCGCGGCAGACGATCTTCCTCAAGGCGGCCGACGTCCTGGAGTCGCGGGGCGAGGAGGTCGTCGGCCTGCTCGCGCGCGAGACCGGCGCGAGCTTCGGCTTCGGCATGTTCCAGCTCCATTTCGTCGCGGGCCTCTTCCGCCAGTCGGCCGCGCTGCCGTATGCGCCGATCGGCGAGGTGATCCCGTCGGACAGCCCGGGCAACCTCGCGATGGGGCTGCGCAAGCCGGTCGGCGTCGTCGGCGCGATCGCGCCGTGGAATGCCGCGCTGATCCTCTCGGCGCGCTCGATCGCCGCGCCGCTCGCGCTCGGCAACACGGTCGTGCTCAAGCCGTCGGAGTGGTCGCCGGTCGTCGGCGGCCTGCTGTGGGGCGAGATCTTCACGGAGGCCGGGCTGCCGCCGGGCGTCCTGAACGTCGTCACGCACGCTCCCGGCGAGGCTGCGGGCATCGGCGACGAGCTCGTCGAGCATCCCGCGGTGCGCCGCATCAACTTCACGGGCTCGACCGAGACGGGGCGCAGGCTCGCCGAGGCGGCCGGCCGCCAGCTGAAGCGCGTCGTGCTCGAGCTCGGCGGCTACAACCCGCTGATCGTGCTCGCCGACGCCGACCTCGAGTACGCGGTCAACGCGTCCGCGTTCGGCGCGTTCATGCACCAGGGGCAGATCTGCATGTCGGCGCGGCGCATCATCGTCGAGCGCCCGATCGCGGACGAGTTCACGCAGCGGCTCGCCGAGAAGACGAAGGGCCTGAAGGCCGGCGACCCGAAGGAGCACGACACGATCATCGGCCCGCTCATCAACGAGGGGGCGCTCGACCTGGTGAAGAGCCGCGTCGACGACGCCGTCGCGAAGGGCGCGAAGGTCCTCGCCGGCGGCGAGGCGGTCGGGTCGTGCTACCAGGCGACGGTGCTCGCCGAGGTGCCGGCGGACTCCGACTTCGCCCGTCACGAGACGTTCGGGCCGGTCGTCGGCATCGAGGTCGTCGACAGCGCCGACGAGGCGGTCGAGCGCGCGAACGCGACGAGCTACGGCCTCTCGTCCGGGATCATCACGAGCGACCCCGACCGCGGCTTCGCCCTCGCGCAGCAGATCCAGGCGGGGATCGTGCACGTCAACGACCAGACGGTCGGCGACGAGCCGCAGATGCCGTTCGGCGGCGTGAAGGACTCCGGCTTCGGACGCTTCGGCGGCCGCGCGGTGCTGGACGAGTTCACGGAGCTCCGCTGGATCACGATCCAGAGCGGCACGCACCCGTTCCCGTTCTGAGCGTCCCGCCCCGACATGTCCGTTCGGGACATGTCGGGGCCAGAGCCCGCCATGTCCGAAACAGGCATGTCCCGTTAGGCCTTTCGGCTTGAACAAGCCGCCGCGCGTCCCAAACGCACAGGTCCGGCCCGGACCGTCGGGGTCAGACCCCGGCATGTCCGAAAGGGACAGTTCGACTAGAGCTCGAGCGCCGTCGACTGCGAGCGCTCGCGCACCTCGTCGGCGGTCACCTCGCGGCCGAGCTCGTGCGAGAGGTAGATGCCCTCGGAGACGAGCATCGACGTGAGCGCGATCTCGTCCATCGGGATCAGCGGCACGCGGCCCTGCAGCGCTGCGACCCAGTGTTTCTGCGCGCTGTCGTAGGCGTCGCCGACCTCGTCGACCATCGTGCGTCGGAACGAGAAGCTGCGCAGGTCGGCGGTCGCGTCGAGGTCGAGGTTCCCCGCGCTGCGGAAGTAGCCGAACGGGTCGAGCCGCACGCCGCCCTCGCTGCCGAGCACGCACGAGCTGCCGAAGCCGTCGACGTACGCCGCCCACGCCTCGATCACGTCGAGCGTCAGCCCGTCCGCGAAGAACACGAACCCGGCCGCGAGCTCCTCGACGTCGAAGCCGCTCGCCTCGGCCCGCCGCTCGTCGAGCGGGATCTCCTGGTACGTGCGGCCCACGATGCGCTCGGGCTGCGGGTTGCCGAGCAGGTAGAGGATCGCGTTCAGGTTGTAGACGCCGAGGTCGATGAGCGCGCCGCCCGCGGCGTTCTGCTTCTGCACGAACGGCATCGCGCCGTAACCGTCGACGTACGGCCGGCCGCGGCGCCGATGACCCGCCGAGCGCGCGTGGTAGAGCCGGCCGAGCGCGCCGTCGTCGATGAGTGCCTTCGCCGCCTGCGTCCCGGGCGCGAACACGAGCGCCGACTGCACGTGCAGCTTCCGGCCGAGCTCGCGCGCCGCCTCGAACATGCGCAACGCGTCGGCGTACGTGCCGGCCATCGGCTTCTCGCAGTACACCTCCTTGCCGGCCTCGAGCGCCGCGACCGTCACCGGCATGTGCAGGTTGTTGTGCAGGCAGACGTCGACCGCCTGCACGTCGTCGCGCGCGAGCAG
>JBKPLI010000192.1:0-9236 GCA_046731555.1 Actinomycetota bacterium
GCTGGACATTCGTCGGCAGCGTCAGATGTGTATAAGAGACAGGGCGTCGCGCGGGCGGTCTGCTGGGACCGCCGCACGGCCGCACGCGCGGGCACGCGCTCGACCGGCCACGCGGCGCCGCCGTCGGAGCGCGGCTGGGGCCCGTACCCGACGGCGCTCGAGCTCGCGCCGGGCGAGGCCGAGTCGGTCGACGAGCTCGCCGAGCTCGTCGGCGACGGCATCTACGTCACGCGCGTGCACTACCTCGGCATCGTCCAGCCGCGCGAGGGCGTGCTCACCGGCATGACGCGCGACGGCACGTTCCGCATCCGCGGCGGCCGGGTCGCCGAGCCGCTCGCGAACCTCCGCTTCACGGTCGCGATCCCCGAGCTGCTCGCGGACGTCCCCGGCCTGACGCGCCGCACGCAGCTGTGCGGGCAGAGCGACTTCTACGACGACCGTTACGCGATCGCGGCGCACGTGCCTGCCATCGCCACCGCGAGCTTCAACGTCACCGGTGTGGGAGGGCCGCCCGGGCTCTAGTCGAGCAGGCGGAAGAGGACGATCGTGTTCGTGAAGAACAGGACCGCGAGCACGAGAGTCAGGCGCGTGAGGTTCTTCTCGACGATGTGCGTGCCGCCGCGCGACGCGGGCGTGAAGCCCATCCCGCCCAGGCCGGTGTCGCGGCCGGAGTGCATGAGCACGAGCCCGATGAGGGCCGAGCAGATCAGGACGTGGAGGACCGCGAAGAACTGGAGCATGCGCGCGCCTAGGGTAGCGTGTCCCGGGATGGACGAGGCCGGCGCCCGCACGCGGATCCAGAAGCTCCTCGTCACCGGCGACAACCGGCTCAAGCAGGGAGTTTCGCCCGAGAAGGCGCGCGAGAGCTTCCTGCAGGCGCTCGAGGTCGCGCGCGAGGCGGGGCTCGAGGACCGCGTCCGGCCGCTCGTGGAGGTCAGGCTCGCCGATCTCGAGCGGCTCGGGCGAGAATCGCCTCCACCCGCTCCGCCTGCAGCCTGAGGTCGTGCCCGGCCGCGGCGGCGACCGCGGCCTCGTTCGGGCTCGGCAGCGCGGCCGCCTCCTCCAGCCCGCGCGCGATGTCGGCGACGTCGAGCGGGTCGACGAGGGCGCCCGCGCCAGGCTCCACGAACTCCGGCGGCCCGCCGACGCGCGTCGCGACGACGCTGAGGCCGGAGGCCATCGCCTCGAGAATCGCCTGCCCGAACGGCTCGACGAGGCTCGGCGCGCAGAGGACGTCGGCGGCCGCGAGGTGCGAGGGGATCTCGTCGTGCGGGACGCGCCCGAGCACGTGCACGTTCGCACGGCCTTCGAGCTCGCCGCGCAGCGGGCCGTCGCCCACGAACGTGAGCGTGCCGCGCCCGACGCGCGCGAACGCGTCGGCGAGGCGCACGACGTTCTTCCGCTCGATCAGGCTGCCGACGCAGAGGAAGTGCGGGCCGTCGTCGTGCGCGCGCGCCCCGGCGGGCGAGAACCGTGACAGGTCGACGCCGCTGTCGACGACCTCGGTCTTGCCGCGCGCGTCGGGGATCCGCGCCTCGAGCTCGCGGCGCAGGTAGTCGGAGACGGCGATCACGGTCGTCGCGCGACGGACGACGGAGCGCGTGAGCCACGCGACGCCGGCGACGCGGCCGACGTTCGCGACGTCCTGCCCGTGCGCGACGACGACGAGCGGCTCCTTCCGCCCGCGCGCGGCGATGTATCCGGTCGGCACGAGGAAGTGGGCCCACACGACGTCGACCGGTGCGGCTGCGCGCACCTGCGCGCGCAGGCCGACGAAGCGGCGCTTGCCGCCGCTCCGGCGGTCGAGCACCGCGCGCTCGAGCTCGTGGCCGCGCTCGCGCAGCGCGTGCTCCATCTGCGCGACGAAGGTGCCGAAGTCGGGGTCGGATGGCCCCGGGTACATCTGCGAGACGAGCAGGATCCGCATCCGCGCGGACGCTACCGCTGCGACGGGATCAGGTGAGCGAGCCGGCGCCGGCGCGGGCGGCGCTGCGCGCGTCGACGCGCGAGATGCGCGGGTCGACGACGAGCAGCACGAGGTCCGCGACGAGGTTCAGGAGGATCACCGCGGCCGCGGCGACGAGCGTCACCGCGAGGATCACGGGCAGGTCGATCCCGGCCTGGCTCCCGAGCGCCTGGATCGTCGTGCGGCCGAGGCCCGGCAGCGCGAACACGGTCTCGACGTACATCGCGATGCCGATCGCCATGCCCGCGTCCATGCCGATCATCGTCACGATCGGTCCCATGCCGTTGCGCAGCGCGTGCGAGCGCACGACGCGCAGCTCGCCCGCGCCCTTCGCGCGCGCGGTACGGATGTACGGCTCCTCGAGCACCTCGATCATCCGCGCGCGCACGACTCGCATGTAGAGCGCGACGAAGAAGAGCGCGAACGTGATCCACGGAAGGATCAGGTGCGTCGCCCAGTCGCGCGGGCCGCCGCAGACAGGCGCGGCGGACTGCGGGAACGAGCCGGGCGGCGGCGGGCTCGTGTGCCCGAAGAGCGGGCAGTAGCCGCTCGCCGGAGCGAGGTGCCAGCGGTTGCCGACGAAGAGCTGCAGCAGCAGGCCGAGGACGAGCGGATGCGTCGAGATCGCGGCGAGGCCGAACGCGACGGACAGGCGGTCGCCCCACGAGCGCGGCTTCGACGCCGCGATCACCCCCAACGGCAGCGCGATCAGCAGCATCAGCGCGAGCCCGCCGATCGCGAGGGCCGCCGTCACCTTCGCGGCGTGCCACACGATCGGCCCGACGGGCTGTGCCGGCGGCGCGTTCGTGAAGAAGGAGGCCGTCGCCCACGAGAAGCCGAGGTCGCCATGCAGCGCGCGCCAGACGAACTTCCCGTACTGCGTCGTGTACGGCTCGTCGACGCCGAGGATGTGGTGCGCCTGCTCGATCTGCGCGGGCGTCGCCTTCTGCATGTCGAGGAGGAACGACGCCGGGTCCTCCGGCACCTTCACGTAGAGCACGAACGTGATCAGCGAGATGAGCCAGAGGAGCACGATCGAGATCGCAACCCGGCGGACGATCCAGCCGATCATCTGCGCATCCCTCTCGGGTCGGTCGCCTCGCGCAGGCCCTCGCCGAACTGGTTGAGCGCGAACACGGTCAGGAAGATCGCGACCGACGGGAAGATCGTCAGCCACGGTTGCACCGTCGCCGGGTTGTACGGGTTGGGGTTCAGGATCGAGCCCCACGTCTGCGCGAGCAGGCTCCCCCAGCTCGCGGTCGGCAGCTTGATGCCCGCGTTGAGGAACGTCGCGCCGACCTCGAGCATGATGTTCGTCGCGACGAGCACCGCCGAGTACGCGAGCAGCGGCGGGATCAGGTGCGGCAGCAGGTGCTTGCGCATGACCCAGGTCCCGGACGCGCCGATCGACTGCGCGGCCTCGACGAACTCGCGGTGCCGGAGCGACATCACCTCGCCGCGCACGAGCCGCGCGGGGTAGAACCACGTGAAGAGCGCGATCAGCACGATCAGCTGGAACACGCCCTCGTTGAGCGCGCCGCCGAACGTCCAGTTCGTCAGGCCGTCCTCGAGCACCGCGCCGAGCATCACGAGGAAGAGCAGCACGGGGAACGCCATCATCAGGTCGGTGAAGCGCGCGACGCCCGTGTCGACCCAGCTGCCGTACCACCCCGCGACCGACCCGAGCACGAGGCCGATCAGGATCGCGAGGAACGCGGCGCCGATCGCGACCTCGAGCGTGACGCGGCCGCCGTAGAGGATGCGCAGGAACTCGTCGCGGCCGAGCTGGCTGTCGGCGCCGAGCAGGAGGAACGTCTTCGGTGTCCCGACCGGCGGCGGCGTCGGCTTCATCGTGAGGTCGTCGATGTCGCCGACCGACGGCACGTCCCAGGTCACGGTGAACGGCCCGGCCGGCCGAAGCGACGTGCTGACCGCGTACGGGAAGAAGTCGTTCGGCCCATGGCCGACCGCGAGCCCGTAGAGCTTCGCGCCAGGGAAGCAGAGGAAGAGCAGCACGCCGAGGAAGACGCCGCACCCGAGCGCGAGACGGTCCTGCTTGAAGCGGCGCCAGGCGAGCCGGCCGGGCGAGAGCGGCCGCGGCTCGTCCGCCTCGGTCGCGGGCGTGTGAAACCCCTCGCTCGTGTGCGTAACGGCCACAGACGGTCGTAGACTATTACCGGTGCTCGGAGACCCCGCGTTGGAGCTGATGCAGTCTAGGCAGCCGGGCGGCCGCGACCTGCTCGACGAGATCTGGCTCCGCGGCGCGACGCGCCGCTGGGGCATCGATCCAGGCCACGACCCGACGCCCGCGGAGGTCGAGGAGGTGCGCCGGCTGCGCGCGACGATGCTCGACCTCGTCGGGATCCTCGACCAGGGCCGGCTGCCGACGAACGCGGAGCTCGGCGCGTTCAACCGCACCGTCGAGACGGTGCCGGTGCGCGCGCGGCTCGAGCGGCACGGCGACACGATCCTCCTCGACATGCAGCCGCTCGCCGAGGGCTGGCCGCTCGTCGTGCGCGAGCTCGCGGGCTGGTTCGGCTCGATGCTCCGCGCCGACCCGCGCCGGCTGAAGCTCTGCGCGAACCCGTCGTGCCGCCTGCCGTTCTACGACGGCTCGAAGGCGCGCACCCGCATCTGGCACGACAACGCGACGTGCGGCAACCGCGAGCGCGTCCGCCGGTTCCGCGAGCGGCACACCGCCGGGTAGATCTACGGGTGGTACTGCTGGTCGAACGACCGCACCTTGTCGACGCGGACACGCAGCCAGAACCCCGACGCCGTCCCGAGCGAGAACAGCGGCCGGTGCTTCGGGTTTCTCCCGCGGACGACCTCGGCAAGCTCGCCGATCGGAACCGTGACGGTGCCGAGCCCCTTCGTGAGGAGCGTGCCGCGAGCGCTCGGCGCGGCGAAGAAGACGACCGTCTCGTGGCTCTCGTCGCGCGTGTAGTTGTCGTTCGGGACAGGCTGGCCCGGCGGGACGACCTTGTCGGCGACGGCGGCGCGCTCGGCCGTGGCTCCCTCGAGCAGCCAGGCCGGGTCGAAGCGCACCTCGAAGCGGCTTCCCTTCCGCGCGATCGAGCGGATGTGGCCGTAGTAGACGAGCTCCCCCGCGCCGGCAGCCGGGGGGAGCTGTTTCAGTGCGGCCGACTCTCGATGCGCTCGTGCGGAGACGGCCGCGACGAGCGCGGTGAGGGCCGCGAGGGTGACGAGGACGAGCTTCATCGAGCCTCCTTGGAACAGGTGTCTTCTTCTACACGCGCTGCCCGACGGCGACCATCAGCATCGGCGCGTCGCCCGTGCCGAGCAGCTTCGACACCTCGTCGTCGTAGAACGTCGAGGCGGCCGCGCCCCAGCCGCGCATGAACGCGCCGACCTGTAGGCGCCCCGCGCGAATGCCGGCCTCGAGTTGCGCCCACCGGTAGCCGCGGTCGCCGAGCCGCGTGACGACGTCGTCGAGGTCCGCGAGCTGGAAGACGTTCACGGCCGCGTCGCGCGGATGCTCCTGCTCCATCGCGGCGAAGCCCACACCTTCGCGCAGCTCGCGCTCGTCGATCGCGTGCAGGAGGTTCAGGCCGGCGTCGTACACGCCCGGCTCCAGCCCTTCGACGGCGGCGACGGTGACGAGCTGGCGCACGACGCGCGGCGCGTCGGCAGGGATCGGCGCCTCGGACCACGCGAGCAGCTCGGCGAGCGCGTCGCGGGGCAGCGGCTCGCGCGCATACGTGCGCACCGAGCTGCGCCGCCGGATCGCGCGCACGAGCTCGTCGCGGTCGCGGCGCGGCTCCTCGCCCTCGGGCTCCGAGCGCCACGCACCTACGGCGGCCGCGTCGGCGAGCGACGACGCCTCGTGCGCGGCCTCCGCGAGCGGGAAGCGCTGACCCGCCGCCTCGACGAACAGCTTCACGTTCGTCCGCTCGCGCGGCTCGTGCTCTGCCGAGCCGACCGCGAGCAGCGCGAGCGCGAACTCGTCGACGCCGTTCACGCCGAGCGCGAGGTTCAGCTCGCGATCCGCGAACGCCGCGTAGAGGCGCGGGCCGAGCCCGTCGGCGGCGGCGAGCGCGAGCAGGTTCGCGAGCATCGTCCCCGCGTCCCACCAGATGTGCCGGTACCCGCGCTCCATGTACTTCCAGCCCGTGCGCTTGTGGATGCCGGTGACGACGACGATCGCGCCCGCGTCCTCGAGCTCGTCCGCGGCGGCCGCCGCCGCGATCCTCCGCCGCGCGTCGTCGGTCCGGAGCGGGACGAGCGCGCGTCCGAGCGGGTCGAACACAGAGAGGCCGTCGGGCGCGGCGACGTAGACCTCGAGCGGGTAGAGCGCGCCGGCGCTCGAGTACGCGCGCCAGTGCATGGTCAGGCCGCCGTAGCCGCGCCCCGGCTGCGAGCGCACGATGCCGGCGCCGTCCTGCAAGAGCGCGCCGGCGACGGACGCGTCGAGCGGCACCCGCTCGGCGTCGCCGTAGTCGCGGAGGTTCGACGGGCGCGTCTCGATCGTGCGCGCCTCGTCCTCGTCCGTCCCACCCGCCGAGACGTTCGTCGCGCGGTGGTAATCGAGCGCGCTCATGTCGCGCACCGCAAATCCAACCGTTCCCGGCCGGCGTCGCAGAGGGACGCGCGGAAAACCCGCGCGTCCTGAGGTCGGCACCGCAAGCGGCGCCTCATGCCGTCCGGTCGTGCATGCCCCACTCCTCGCGCAGCACGTCGCAGATCTCCCCGACCGTACAGAGCGCGCGCAGCGCGTCGCGCATGGGATGGAGCATGTTGTCGGTGCCGCGCGCGACCTCGCGGACGCGCGCGAGCGCGCGCTCGGCCTCGGCGGCGTCGCGCTCGGCGCGCACGCGACGGGTGCGCTCGACCTGCCGCCGCTCCGACTCGGGGTCGAGCCGGTGCAGCTCGATCGGCTCCGGGTCGTGCTCGTTGAACTTGTTCACGCCGACGATCGTGCGCTCGCCGGACTCGACCGCGCGCGTGAACGCGTACGCGGAGTCCTCGATCTCCGACTGCACGAAGCCGCGCTCGACCGCCTCGACCGCGCCGCCGAGCTCGTCGACACGCTCGATCAGCTCCCACGCGCGCGCCTCGAGCTCGTCCGTGAGCGCCTCGATGTAGTACGAGCCGCCGAGGGGGTCGGCCGTGTCCGTCGTCCCGGCCTCCGCCTGGAGGATCTGCTGCGTGCGGAGCGCGATCTTCGCGCTGCGTTCGGTCGGCAGCGCGAGCGCCTCGTCGAAGCCGTTGGTGTGCAGGCTCTGCGCGCCCCCGCACACGGCGGAGAGCGCCTGGATCGCGACGCGCACGACGTTGTTCTCCGGCTGCTGCGCGGTGAGCGTCGAGCCGCCGGTCTGCGCGTGGAAGCGGAGCGCGAGCGACTTCGGGTTCGTCGCGCCGAACCGCTCGCGCATGATGCGCGCCCAGAGCCGGCGCGCGGCGCGGAACTTCGCCACCTCCTGGAAGAAGTCGTTGTGCGCGTTGAAGAAGAACGACAGCCGCGCCCCGAACTGGTCCGGGCTCAGGCCCGCGTCGACTGCGGCCTCGCAGTACGCGATCCCGTTCGCGAGCGTGAACGCGAGCTCCTGCACCGCGGTCGAGCCGGCCTCGCGGATGTGGTACCCGGAGATCGAGATCGTGTTCCAGCGCGGGATGCGCTCCGCGCAGTACGCGAACAGGTCGGTCGTGAGCCGCATCGACGGACGCGGCGGGAAGATGTAGTTCCCGCGCGCGCAGTACTCCTTGAGGATGTCGTTCTGCACCGTGCCGCGCAGCTCGGCCGCGGCGACACCCTGGCCCTCGGCGACGAGCTCGTAGAGGAGCAGGAGCAGCGACGCGGGCGCGTTGATCGTCATCGAGGTCGACACCTCGCCGAGCGGGATGCCGTCGAGCAGCACGCGCATGTCGGCCAGCGAGTCGATCGCGACGCCGGTGCGCCCCACCTCGCCGGCGGCGCGCGGGTCGTCGCTGTCGTAGCCGAGCTGCGTCGGGAGGTCGAAGGCGATCGAGAGCCCGGTCTGCCCGCGCTCGAGCAGGAACCGGTAGCGCGCGTTCGACTCCTCGGCCGACGCGAAGCCCGCGTACTGCCGGATCGTCCAGGGGCGGCCGCGGTACATGTCCGGGTACGGCCCGCGCGTGAAGGGCTCGACGCCCGGCGCCTCGGGCTCGTGCTGCACGTCGTCCGAGGTGTAGACCGGCTTGAGCTCGATCCCGGACTCGTTCGTGCGCCGATCGGTCGTAGCCACGATCCCATCGTAGTTCGGCCGCCGCGGTGCCATCATGATTCGTATGTCGGTCGCCGTCACGGACGTTCTGCTCGAGCGCACGGACGAGCTGTCGACGCTCGCCGAGCGGCTGCACGAGGTCGAGCGCAGCCGCCGCGGCCAGCTCGGGCTCCTCGGCGGCGAGGCCGGCGTCGGGAAGACGACGCTCCTGCGCCGGTTCCGCGACGAGCTCGCCCGTTCGACGCGCGTCCTCTCGGGCGCATGCGACCCGCTCTTCACGCCGCGGCCGCTCGGGCCGCTCCTCGCGGTCGCGCAGGAGTGCGGCGGCGAGCTCGAGGCGGTGGTCGAGAGCGGTGCGATGCCGTACGAGGTCGTGAGCGCGCTTGCGCGCGAGCTCGGCGCACGCGCGCCGACGGTGTTCGTCCTCGAGGACGTGCACTGGGCCGACGAGGCGACGCTCGACGTGCTGCTGCTGCTCGCGCGCCGCGTCGAGAAGGTGCCGGCGCTCGTGCTCGCGAGCTACCGCGACGACGAGCTCGACCGGACGCACCCGCTGCGACTCGTGCTCGGCGAGACGGCGACGAGCCGAACGGTGAGGCGCATGAAGCTGAGCCCGCTCTCGCCGGCGGCGGTCGCGCAGCTCGCCGAGCCGTACGGCATCGACGCCGACGAGCTGTACCGCAAGACGGCCGGCAATCCCTTCTTCGTTGTCGAGGCGCTCGCCGGGGAGGCAAGCGGCATCCCTGACACGGTGCGCGACGCAGTGCTCGCGCGCGCAGCGCGTCTCGGCCCGGAGACGAAGTCGCTGCTCGAGGCGGTCGCGATCGTGCCGCCGCGGGCCGAGCTGTGGCTCCTCGACGCGCTGGCCGACGAGCCGGCCGAGCGGCTCGAGGCGTGCCTCGGCTCGGGCATGCTCGAGCTCGAGCCGGCGGGCGTCGCGTTCCGCCACGAGCTCGCGCGTCTCGCGGTCGAGGAGTCGATCGCGCCGCACACGAAGGTCGAGCTGCATCGCCGCGCGCTCGCGGCGCTCGCCGCCCCACCCGGAGGCGCGCCGGACCTCGCGC
>JBKPLI010000193.1:0-15665 GCA_046731555.1 Actinomycetota bacterium
TTCGTCTACCGCGTCGGCGACGTCGCGCTCCTCGAGCTCGCGCTCTACCGCTGGGCGCTCGACCGGCTCGTCGGCAAGGGCCACGTGCCGATGCTGCCGCCCGTGCTCGTGCGCGACGAGGCGATGTACGGCACCGGCTTCTTCCCCTCCGACAAGGGCGACTTCTACGAGGTGCCTGCCGACGGGCTCTACCTCGTCGGCACGTCCGAGGTGCCGCTCGCGGCGTTCCACGCGCGCGAGACGTTCGCCGAGGACGAGCTGCCGCTGCGCTACGTCGCGTACTCGACCTGCTTCCGCCGCGAGGCGGGCGCGGCCGGCAAGGACACGCGCGGCATGTTCCGCGTGCATCAGTTCGACAAGGTCGAGATGTTCGTCTTCTGCACGCCCGACTCGTCGTCCGAGGAGCACGACCGGCTGCTCGAGATCGAGGAGGAGCTCATCGCCGAGCTCGGCATCCCGTACCGCGTCGTGAACGTCGCCGCCGGCGACCTCGGCGCGTCGGCCGCCAAGAAGTACGACATCGAGGCGTGGTTCCCAGGCCAGTCGCGCTACCGCGAGATCACGTCGACCTCGAACACGACCGACTACCAGGCACGGCGGCTCGACGTGCGCTACCGCCGCGAGGGCAAGCTCGAGCACGTGCACACGCTGAACGGCACGGCCATCACCGCGCGCTCGCTGATCGCCATCCTCGAGAACTTCCAGGACGACGCCGGCAGCATCGGGGTGCCGGAGCCGCTGGTCGAGTTCGGCGCGCCGCGTCGCCTCGGCGGCGTGCCGACGCCGGCCTGACCGAGCCGACGAGTCCGCATCGCCCTACGATGTCCGCGCGCGGCGGGGTGCCGGAGCGGTCGAACGGGGCGGTCTTGAAAACCGCTGACGGTGCAAGCCGTCCGTGGGTTCGAATCCCACCCCCGCCGTTCAATCATGCGGTTTCCGCTCTAGACCGATGCCGACTTGGACAACACGCGGCGGCCGGTGACAGATGCGAGCCATGCTTGAGGTCGTCGGCATCACCGCCGCCGAGCTGGCCGCCCGCGCCGCCGTCGGGCTTGCGAATCCGAATGAAAGCGCGCGCGTGGCGGGTCAACCTGTTCGCCGCTGGTTGCTCGACCAGCAGCTCGCCGTCGAGCACCGCGCGCCGCCGTCACGCGACCCGTCTAGTCGAGCGCGCGCCCAGCGCCCGGACGAACCGGAACCCAACGCCGAATCGACGTTCACCGCTTCGGCTACGGCGAGGTGACGATCGAGTCAGGCTGACGAAGAACTGGGGCGCCACGCCGCGCCCCCGCTCGACGGCCGCAGAGCCGAGCGTTACACAACTACTTCCACCCAACGCCAACGGATTCGTCCCTCAAAGGGGTGATGAGACGCCCGCTCTAGTCGACGCGACTAGGGATTCGCGGGACCGGCAACGCGCCGCTCTAGTAGGCGTTCGACTCTGAGTCGCGCGGTCGGCGCGAGCGTCGGGCACTGGACGCTGGACGGCTCCCTGAAGAATCATCACCCCATGGAGACACGCGACCCGCATCACTGGCAACGGCGTGAAGTCGACGCGGCAATAGAGCAGCTCGCGAAGTTCCGCGACGGGTGCGCGACGGCCGAACGCCAATGGGGCAGAAGCGCGAGGGTTTGGGGGAACACGAACCTGATACTCGGCCTCTCTGCGGCGCTCGTGTCGGCCGTCGCAGGAGCATCGGTTCTCGGAGAGCTCGTTCGGACGAGCATCATCGCCGCACTTGCCCTGACAGCCGCTGCGCTGAGCGCTGTCAACGCGGCCCTCCGTCCGGCGGACAAACTCGACCAAGCCCGAACGCAGCGGACCGCGTACCAGACGTTGAGACTCCAAGCCGACACCTATCTAGAGATCGACATCCAGGTACCTCGGCGGAGACTGCAGGCGCCGAGCCTCTACCGTGACTTCGCCGAGCGCCGCCTCGCCGTCCTCGCGCGAAAGCCGCTGCCTGAGATGTGGGCGAAGGGTCGGCCCGAAGGGCCTGCGTACGACGACGACGAACTCGCATGGCTCATCGAGTAGACGTCCGCCGTGACGTGGGCTTACCGGCGGGCGAGGTCGTCGGAGTGGCCGGCGGCAAGGCGCGGCCAGTGCGAGATCGGGCGGCCGTCCGGCCGACCGACGGAGCGGCCGTGCTCGTCGGTGCGCATCTGCTCGCTCCACGTGCCGAGGTACAGCCGCGGCCAGCCCTCCGGAGAGTCCTCCCAGGACTCCTGGCGCCCGTAGACGGTCTGGTCGAGCATCGCGTACGAGCTCCCCATCGTCTCGTTGCCCCGCCCGGTGGTCCAGTAGGTCTCGAAGACGCGGTCGCCGTCGCGCAGGTAGCAGACGTTCATCCCGAAGTGCCGCCCGGAGATGAGCGCGTCGCGCGAGGTCTCGGAGACCGAGTAGAACGGCATCTCCCAGCCCAGGAACTCCCGATAGCGGTCGCTCTCCGGGAACGGTCCCTGGCAGAAGACCGCGAACGTCACGTTGCGCGAGTGCAGGAACGACAGCTCGCGCACCTGCGCGTTGTCCTTCGTGCAGCCTTCGCACTGACCGGCGGCCGGGACACCGTCGTACCACATCATGTACGACGCGAAGAGTTGCGTCCGTCCCTCGAAGGTGTCGATCAGGCGGACCTCGCCGGCCGGCCCGACGAGCGGCGTGGTCGGGTCCACCTCGACCATCGGCAGTCGCCGGCGGGCCGCTGCGATCGCATCACCCTCGCGGGTGTGCGCCTTCTCCCGGACGCGGAGCGCATCGATCTGCTCCTGCCAGGTCTCGCGGTCGACGATCCGCGGCGTCGCGGTCATGCGGGCCTCCTTGGGTGCGTGTGTCGGGTGATCTCGGATGTAGACCGTCGGCCCACCCGAAACTCATCGGAGGTCGCCGGTCCAAATTGCATACCGGCTTCCACCAATCTAGGCAGCCCTGCAGATGTGCGCCCGAGTTCGAGCTCCTAGCGTCTTCGACGGCCAACGAGCATCCAGCCATCGAGCACCGGCTAGGTGCGGAAGGAGGACTTCATGCGCTACGTGCTCATCGCTCTCGCGGTCGTCGGGGCCGCGACCCTTGCGCTGACGGCAACCGCAGCGGGCGGCGGACGCAGCCCGGCCCAGCTCCAGCGGGCCGGCTGGGACTGCCTCAACCCGGCGGCGGCCTTCCCGGAGAACCCGAATGTCCACTGTTTCCCGCCGGGCAAACTCGAGGCCGTGGTCGCGGGGACGGCCGTGAGTGCATTGCTCGTCACGTTCGCAACTCCGGATGTGAACGCGGAGGAGGCGCCCTTCCTCGGCACCGAGCACATGCTTCGGGCCGACCACTTCCACAACCAGCCCTGTCCGACCGACCCGCCCGGCGGCCCGCCCGGCGAGACGCGCAGTCCGCCGCTCTACGAGTGGAGCTATCTCGGACCGCGGTTCGGCTGGGACTACTACATCTGCCACCACTTCGACAGCCCCTGGTGACTCGGCCGTCCGTGGTTCGAATCCCACCCCGCCGCCTGTGACAGGCGTTACTCGTCCGCCGCCTCGGCCATCGACCGGGGCGCGCGGACGTTCTCGAAGCGCACGTTGCCCGCGGGAACCATCCAGGTCATCACCTCGACCGCGAGCCGGCCGGCCCGGACCGCCGGGTCGTCGCTGCTGAGCCGGCGCGCCGTCTCTGGGTCGCACGCCATGATCGAGATGCCGCGCAGGCGCTCGTCGTCCTGGTCGACGAGCGGCCCTCCGCCGATGAGATGACCGCGGTCGCGCAGATCGGCCCGGAAGGCGAGATGCCGGTCCTGGAGCTCGTCCGCCTCCTCGTCGCTGAGCTCGGGCGCATCGGGCGGACGCACCAGCAACACCAGCGTGTGGCGGTCGAACTGCATGCGCGAAATTAGACCAGCCGTCGGTCGACGGCGCCAAGTACCTCGGCCGCCCCGTCCGCCGCCCTGCGCGATTAGCCGGCTGTTAGCGCGTCCGCGGACACTCGGGCGTCTCTCGACACGGGACGAAAGGAGTCCTACCGTGTTTTGGTCCGCCACAGCCGCAGGAGGGGTCTCGATGAAAGCCTGGTTGCTCGCGGCGTCGGTTGCGCTGGCGCTCACGTCCCTTGCGTCCGCCGGGGTGCCGCCGCGCGCCGGCGCCGAGTCGTGCCGGCACACCGACGTCGTCTTCTACTCGACCGACTCGAACTTGCTCGCGCAGCGACTCCACGCCGCGCAGTCGGCATGTGCCGACTACTACATCTCGACGACACCGGCGGGAGACCTGCTGTCTCCGCGGTCGAGCATCGCGCCGCTGATCCGGGCGAACGGATCGGAGTTCCACGCGATGCCGGAGCTCCGGCTCGACGAATGGGCAAAGTGGATCGCCGCGAACCCCGACAAGACCTGGTTCGACGCAGGCGTCGAGTTTCGCCGTCGCATGGTGACGGCCGGCTTTGACGTCGCCAAGGGCGACACGTGGATCGTCAACGAGGTCGGCGAGCCGACGGCCACGACGAAGGGCTTCGCCGTCACGAAGGGCACCGGGACGGCGCGTGCAGACGTGCGGCAGCTCGTGCGCGGGCTCTACACGGGTGACGTCGGCATGCCGCCGGCACCCGGCGCCGTGTTCGCCGCGAACCCGGTGCACGTCACGACCGACCTCGCCGGGTACGAGCAGGATCTCCGGAGCTGGTACGCCGACGAACTCTTCTGGGAGGACATGAGCCGGTACGTGCGCTTCTGGGCCCAGGAGTCGTACGCCGACGCGCATGCATGGGGTGTTGCCGGCTCGACGCTCGAGCAGCGGAGCGCTTACCTGAACGACTACTTCCTCCACGGACTGCGGTTCGCAGCCGCCGGCGACGGGAGTAGTGACGCGGCGCGCTCGTTCTTCGCGACTGCGTACACGCCCCTCGGGAGCGCTGCCTACCGCTGGACGGCACCGACACCGCCCGGACCGTGGTTCGGCTACACGGACATCCCGCTGACGGCGATGCAGAGTTTCGTCTCCGCGCAGACGTACGCCCTGCGCTCGTCCGTGCCCGATCGCTTCGGGTTCGCCGTGGTCCCGCGCTCCGCGACCGCCGCCGACAACAAGGCGGTCGAGGAGCGGGTCGCAGCAGCGATCCAGGCGTCGGAGGCGGCGGCGAGCGGCGCGTGCGGGCTCACGGGTGTGCTGTGCTTCGCGCCGATCGACGGCGCGCAGTTCAACGACGCTTGGAAGGCCTTCGCGAACACGCTCGAAGGCCTCGACGTGCGGGTCCAGATCGGGCCGGACGTGACAGTCACGTACGCGTCCGTCGACGCGCGTGGCGCGACGGAGGTCACCTCCACCGCCGCCGGCCTCCGGCCGCCGCCGCAATTCCAGCTCCGCCCGGGCGCGCGCGCCTACGACATCTCCACGACCGCGGCGTATGCCGGTGTCGTCGACATCTGCATCGCGTACCACGCAGCCGAGTACGACGGGTACGCGCCGCACTTGTTCACGTCCACCGGCGCCGGCTGGGTCGATATCACGACGAGGGTCGATGACTCGACCGCCTGCGGGCGGACCGAGCGCCTGGGAAGGTTTGCGGTGTTCGCCGGAGACCCGACGCCGCCGACGATCGTGCCCCACGTGGACGGCCCGCTCGGCCGCGAGGGCTGGTACACGGGCGACGTCATGGTGAGGTGGGAGGTCGTCGACCCGCAGTCGGCCGCCGCGATCGTGACCGCGGGCTGCGAAGCCCGGACGATTGCCGCCGACACGACGGGCACCACGCTCACGTGCAGCGCCACGAGCGACGGTGGAACGACATCGCGCGGCGTGACCGTGAAGCGCGACGCGACGCCGCCGAACGCGAGCTGCGAGGCGACGCCGTCCGTGCTCTGGCCGCCCAACGGCAAGCTGGTGCCGGTCGCCGCGCTGATCGAGGTCTCGGACGCGACGTCCGGGCCGGGAGGGTTCCTTCTGACGGAGGTCTCGACAAATCTCGAAGACGTCGCGAGCGACATCGTCGGCTTCGAGGTCGGCACGGCGGACGTCGCCGGCCTGCTTCGCGCCGAGCGGCCCGGAACGCCGAGCGGTCGCGTCTATTCGCTCGCGTACACGGCGAGCGACGTCGCCGGAAACTCGGCCGACTGCGTCGCCACGGTCGTCGTGCCGCACGACCGGCGCGGCTGACACGACAGGGTGCCGCGCGGCTCCGCGCGGCACCCCCGCACTTCGCCGCGCGCGCGGCGCGCGATCTTCCACCGTGCGGGTGGATGTGTGCTCACGCGCCTCGTGTGTCACGGTGCACGCGGATGAGACGCGCCGTCGCCCTTGCGGTCGCGATCGCGGTCGCGGCAGCCGTGTTCCTGTTCGTGCTGCCGAAGATCGCGAGCTACCGCGCGGTTTGGGACACGATCCAGGACCTGACGTGGCCGCAGGTCGCGGCGCTCGCGGGCGCGACGCTGCTGAACATCGTCACGTTCGCGCCGCCGTTCATGGCGACGCTGCCCGGGCTCGGGTTTCTGCGCGCGCTCGTCCTGACGCAGGCGTCGACCGCGTCGACGTACCTCGCGCCCGGCGGTGCCGCGGTCGGGATGGTGCTCGCGTACGCGATGCTGCGCGGCTGGGGGTTCGAGCCGTCGGCGGTCGCGCTCGCCGTCGCGCTGACGGGGGCGTGGAACCAGCTCTTCCTGTTCGGCGCGCCTGCGATCGCGCTGGCGCTGCTCACGCTGAACGGGGGGTCGAGCCGGCTGTTGCAGACCGTCGCGCTGATCGGGCTCGGCGTGTTCGTCGCGGCGGTGATCGCGTTCGGCCTCGCGCTCTCGCGCGACCGCTACGCGCAGTCGGTCGGCGACTACGCGGCGCGGCTCGCGACGTGGGCGTTCAAGCTGATCCGCCGCGCGGGCGTGACGTGGGGCGGTGCGTCGCTCGTCGCGTTCCGCCGCGACGCGGTCGGGCTCCTGCGGCGGCGCTGGTGGGTGCTGACGCTCGCGACGATCGCGGGGCAGCTGACCGTGTTCGGGGTGCTGCTCACCTGCCTCCGCACGCTCGGCGTGTCCGCCGAGCAGGTGTCGCTGACCGAGGCGTTCGCCGGCTGGACGCTCGTGCGCCTGCTCGGCTCGCTGCCGATCACGCCCGGCGGGATCGGCGTCGTGGAGCTCGGCCTCACGGGCGCGCTCGTCGGCTTCGGCGGCCCGAACGACGCGGTCGTCGCGGCCGTGCTGCTCTACCGCGCGTTGACCGTGCTGCCGACGCTCGTGCTCGGCCTGCTCGCCGGCGTCGCCTGGCGTCGGCTGCGTCCCGAGGAGGCGGTGCTAGAGGGCGGCGAGGCCCAGTGAGATGGCGAAGCCCGTGACGACGAGAGGGCCGGTGTAGACGCCCTCGACCGCGTAGGCCTCCGGCAGCAGCGTGTCGGCGAGCATTGCGAGCAGCGCGCCCGCCGCGAACGACTGCACGAGCGCACCGGTGCGTCCGCTCGCCGGGTCGAGCAGCGCCCAGCCCGCTGCCGCCGACAGCGCCGACAGGACGATCACCGCGAGCCACATCAGGTAGACGCGTCGCTCCGGCCACCCGGCAGCCTTGAGGCCGCTCGACGACGACATGCCTTCGGGCAGGTTCGAGAGCAGGACCCCGCCGAGAAGCGACAGGCTCACGCCGCCCTGCAGCACCGTCAGGCCGAGCACGAACGACTCCGGGATGCCGTCGAGCACCGAGCCGAGGACGATCGCGAGCGGCGACCCCTCCGCCTGTGCGCCCTCCGGGTCCTTCCGGTCGGCGCCGCCGCGGCGGTCGATCACCACGTCGCCGGCGGTGAACACGAGCGCGCCGACGAGCACGAGCAGCGCGACCCAGCCGACGGTCGACGTCTCGAGCGCGTCGTCGACGAGCTCGAACGACACCGAGCCGATCAGCAGGCCCGTACCGAGCGCCATCACGACCGCAATCAGGCGCCGGCTCGGCGCGAACTGGTACGCGACGAACGCGCCGACGAGCAGCGCCGACGCGCCGACCGCTCCCCACAGGAACGCCTCGACCATCGCCAACGCTTTCGCCGGAGGCGCGCGAAAGCCTCGCGTTTGGCGCGGGGCGAGACGCGAAACAGATCGCGGACGTGAAACCCGTTCTCGTCACCGCGACGCCCGAGGTCGCCGGGCGCATGCTCGTCGAGCTCCTGCTCGACTACCACGCGGAGATCGCCGACGAGGACGGGACGACGACGACGATCGCGATCGAGCCGGACGAGGAGCTGAAGCGCGGCACCGTCATCTACCGCGTCATCCAGGCGTCGCGCAACGTCGACCAGGCGTTCCCGCACGCGCGCATGTACCTCGTCACCGAGGACGGCAACCGCTGGCGGCTGCCGCCGCCCGCCATCTAGCCGCGCCGGGCGACCTAGGACGTACGCGTGTCCGGAGTCTCCGGCGAACCGGAGGCTCCGGCCTCGTCGTCCCAGAGCCGGAACCCGCCGACGAACGCGTTGTCGTTGTCTCCGCGCCGAGTGTTCGGCGGGAGCTCCGCGAGGTCGTCGGCGTTGCCGCCGCCGATCACGACGTAGTCCGGTTGCAGCGCGTCGGCGAACGCGCCGACGATCTCGTGCACCGCCTTCTCCCAGCGTTTGCGGCCGAGCCGCTTTCGGCCGCGCGTGCCGACGTAGTCCTCGTAGGTCGCCTTCTTGTACGGCAGGTGGCCGAGCTCCATCGGCTCGACGACCCCCTCGACGATCATCGCCGAGCCGAGCCCGGTGCCGAGCCCGAGGAAGAGCATGCGCCCGCCTCTGTAGCTGCCGAGCGCCTGCATGACGGCGTCGTTCACGACCCTCGTGGGCTTCCCGAACGCGCCCTCGTAGTCGAAGCCGACCCAGCCCTCGCCGAGGTTGACCGGCTCGTGCGCGACGAGGCCGGCGCGGACCTGCGCCGGGACGCCGAGCGAGACGACGTCGTAGTCCCAGCCCTCGATGAGCTTCCGCACGCCGTCGGCCATCTCCTGGCCGGTCAGGCCCCTGCCGGACTTGAACCGGCGCATCTCCTCGTCGTTGCTGCGACGCGCCTTCACGTGCGAGCCGCCGACGTCGACGGCGAGGACGACCCTTTCGGTCATGGCCGCATCATCGCTGTCGGGGCGGCAGGGCCGCCGCGGCAGCGGGCTACCTAGACCGGGATCGTGAGGCTCTCGAGGTCGCGCGGGTAGTCCGTGAGGATCTCGATGCCCTCCTCGGTGACGGCGACCGTGTCCGAGTGGCGGAAGCCGCCGAGCTCGCCGTCGTAGAGGCCGGGCTCGATCGTGAACACCATCCCGGGCTCGATCGTCGTGTGGTCGCCGAGGTCGAGGAACGGCGCCTCGTGATTGCGCAGGCCGATCGCGTGCCCGGTGTGCTGGCGCCAGTACCCGAGGAGGTCGTGCTCCTCGAAGTAGCGCATGACGGCGCCGTCGACGTCGGCGCACGTGACGCCCGGGCGGAGCGCGTCGAACGCGACCTGCTGCGCGGCGACCGTGTGCTCGAAGAGCCGGCGCACCGCGTCGCTCGGCGGCCCGATCACCATCCCGCGCTCGAGCTCGGCGTTGTAGCCCCAGATCGGCGCGCTCGTCTCGGTCACGAGCAGGTCGCCCGGCCGGAACTCGATGTTGTGCGCGATCGCGTGCGCCCACGAGCTGCGCTTGCCGATCTGCCCGCGGTAGCCCGCCGACACGCCGTCGGACGACGCGAGCTGCCCGCCGAAC
Organism: Actinomycetota bacterium; assembly: GCA_046731555.1. Lineage (GTDB taxonomy): Bacteria > Actinomycetota > Thermoleophilia > Gaiellales > Gaiellaceae > PALSA-600. Next base: position 9,661 of record JBKPLI010000193.1, read on the forward strand.
GAGTCGCCCGTCGCCGCGAGCAGCGCGAGCGTCGCCTCGTGCCCGGCGCGCAGGCTCGCCTCGGCCTCGGTCACGCCGGGCCGCGTGTACTCCTGCAGGAGGCGGTGCGCCTCGGCGCACCAGCGGGCGCTCTCGCGGATGAGCGCGAGCTCGGCCTCGCTCTTCCGCACGAGCATCGCCTCGATCGCGTCCGCGACGGGGACGACGGTCGCGCCGGCGGCGTCGGTCAGCGACGGGCCTGCGTAGCCGAGGATCCCCGGATAGCCGTCCTGGTCCGCACCGACCCTGCCGGACACGCCGAGGTCGGCGAGCACGCGCGCGAGGATCGACATCGGGTGCTCGGTGCCGGGGTACTCGGGGTACGACTCGACGCGCTCGAAGGTCGTCTCCGCGCGCGTCCGCTCGACCTCGAACTCCGGCACGAAGATCGCCATGTCGCCGGACGCGCTCTGCGCATAGACGACGGGGCGCTCGGTCGACAGGAACCAGAAGCCGGTCAGGTACTGGATGTAGTCCTGTCCGAAGACGACGTAGCCCGTGAGCCCCTCGCGGCGCACGTGCTCGAGCAGCCGGCCGCGCCGTTCCTCGAGCTCGGCCGCGGGGATGCCGGGACGAACTTCGGTCTCCTGTGTCAACGTCGCCTCCTCCGTGTGTCGATGTTGTTCATCATCGCCCCGCGCGCGTCTGGGCGGCGCGCGCCGAGCCTCTAGCATCGCGGCGTCAGCAAGGTGGAGGCAGCGCGACGAAGCGGGTGCTATGCACGGCCCCGGCGGCAAGGTCGGCCACGCCGCGCTCGAGATCGGCGGCGCGGTGATCATGCGCACCGACCCGTTCGGGCACGTGTGGTCGATCGCGACCGGTGCCTGACGCGGCACCCGTCGCCTCCGTCGTCCCCACGGCGGAGGCGAGCACGACACTTCGGCCGCTCGGCTCGGGCGCCGTGCGCATCGAGGCCGGCTTCTGGGCCGAGCGGCAGCGCGTGAACCGCGAGGTGACGATCCCCGCGGGCTGGGAGCAGCTCGAGCGCACGGGCACGCTCGACAACTTCCGGATCGCGGCCGGGCGCGCGGAGGGGGAGTTCCGCGGCTTTCGCTTCGCGGACTCGGACGTCTACAAGTGGCTCGAGGCGGTCGGGTGGGAGCTCGGCCGTGCACCGTCGACGGAGCTCGACCGGCTCGCGCGCGAGGCGACGGAGCTCGTTGCGGCCGCGCAGGAGCCTGACGGCTATCTCAACACGTACTGCCCGGCTCACGGACCCCTCCTGGCGCTACACCGACCTCGCGCTCGGGCACGAGCTCTACTGCGCCGGCCACCTGCTCCAGGCGGCGGTCGCGCACGCGCGCGCGGGCGACGGGGATGAGCTGCTCCCGGTCGCGCGGCGCTTCGCGGACGAACTCGACGCCACCTTCGGCCCGGGACGGCGCGAAGGGCTCGACGGGCACGCGGAGGTCGAGCCGGCGCTCGTCGAGCTCTACCGCGTGACGGGCGAGCGGCGCTACCTCGAGCTCGCGTCCGTGCTCGTCGAGCGGCGCGGGCACGGCCACCTGAACGCGAACCCGCGCGGCGCCGTCTACTCGCAGGACCACGAGCCGGTGCGCGCGTCGACGTCGCTCGCCGGCCACGCGGTGCGCGCGCTCTACCTCATGTCCGGCGTGACGGACGTCGCCGTCGAGACGCACGACACGGAGTTGCTCGACGTCGCGGTGCGACTATGGGACGACACCGCCGCGACGAAGAGGTACCTCACGGGCGGGGCTCGCGACACGAGGACGAGTCGTTCGGCGAGGCGTACGAGCTGCCGCCCGACACGGCGTACTGCGAGACCTACGCCGCGATCGCGAGCGTGATGTGGAGCTGGCGCCTGCTGCTCGCGACCGGCGACGCGCGCTACGCCGACTCGATCGAGCGCACGCTCTACAACGGGTTCCTCGCCGGCGTATCGCTCGACGGCCGGCGGTTCTTCTACGTCAACCCGCTGGAGTCCCGCGGCGGCGACGAGCGGCAGGAGTGGTTCGCGTGCGCGTGCTGCCCGCCGAACGCGATGCGGCTGCTCGCGTCGCTCGATCACTACGTTGCGACGGAAACGGACGGCGGCGTGCAGGTGCACCAGTACGCGACGGGCACGATCGCGGCAGGCGTCGCCGGGCTGCTCGTCGAGACCGGGTATCCGTGGCGCGGCCGCGTCGAGGTCGAGGTCGTCGAGACGCGTCCCGAGCCGTGGACGCTGTCGCTGCGCGTGCCGGCCTGGTGCGAGGGCGCGAGGCTCGCCGTGAACGGGGAGCGGGTCGACGCCGCGCCGGTGCGGCGCGTTTGGTCGGCCGGCGACCGCGTCGTGCTCGACCTGCCGATCGCGCCGCGGTTGACCGCGCCGCACCCGCGCGTCGACGCCGTGCGCGGGTGCCTCGCGATCGAGCGCGGGCCGCTCGTCTACTGCCTCGAGGAAGCCGACGCGCCCAGGGCCGAGCTCGCGGACGTCGTCCTCGACCCGGACGCGCCGCTCGGCGAGACGGAGCGCCCGGACCTCCTCGGGGGCGTCGTGACCGTGGAGGCGCAGGCGACCGCGGTGCCGTACTTCGCCTGGGCGAACCGCGGCCCGGGCGCGATGCGCGTCTGGATCCCCGCGCGCTAGCCGCCCGCGCGCTCGTAGACGAGGATCGCCACGCCGTCGCCGACCGCCTGCGACGACGTGAGCTTCAGCGGCTTCTTGTCCGACGTCTCGCCGAAGAGGCGCAGCCCGGTGCCGAGCACGACGGGGAACACCATCAGGCGCAGCTCGTCCACGAGGTCGTTCTCGAGCAGCGCCTGCGCGAGCGACGCGCTGCCGTGCACGACGACGTCGCCGTCGTGCGCGTCGCGCACCTTCGCGACCGCGTCCTTCAGGTCGCCGTCGAGCACTGTCGTGTTCTGCCACTCGGGATCCTTCAGCGTCGACGACACGACGTACTTCGGCATCGAGTTGAACTTGTCGGCGAACTCGCCGTCGCGCGACGGCCACGCGGCCGCGAAGCCCTCGTACGTCTTGCGGCCGAGCAGCAGCGCGTCCGACGACATCGTCTCGTCGAGCTTGAACTTGTCGCCCTCCTCGCCGCGGCTGATCTGGAACGTCCAGCCGCCGTACTTGTAGTCCTCGGCGCCGCCCGGGTCCTCCATGACGCCGTCGAGGGACACGAACTCGGTCACGACGATCCTGCCCACGCGTCTTCCTCCTTGTCCGACTGGTCTCCCGGGTACCATACTCAACCGCAACGTTGATCAACCGATGAGGTGAATACGCGTGCCGGTCGACGAGTTGACGAGGACCTTCGCCGCCCTGGCCGACCCGACACGCCGGGCGATCCTCGAGCGCCTCGCCTCGGGCGAGGCGACCGTGAACGAGCTCGCGGAGCCGTTCCCGATCACGCTGCAGGCGGTCTCGCGGCACCTGAAGGTGCTCGAGCAGGCCGGGCTGATCGTGCGCGGGCGCTCGGCGCAGCTGCGGCCGTCGCGCCTCCAGGGCGAGCGGTTGCGCGAGGCGTCCGAGTGGCTCGAGGGCTACCGTCCGTTCTGGCGCGAGAGCTTCGACCGGCTCGACGAGCGCCTCGGCTGACGTGAGCGAACCCGGCATCACGATGACGCGCGTGTTCGACGCGCCGCGCGAGCGCGTGTGGCGCGAGTGGACCGAGCCCGAGGCGTTCGCGGACTGGTTCGGCGGCACGGAGTCGGACGTGCCGCTCGACACGGTCGCGATGGACGTCCGGCCGGGCGGCGAGTGGCGGCTCACGATGTACTTCGGCGCGGAGCGGCGTGAGATCCGTTGGCGCGGCGACTACCGCGAGGTGGTCGCGCCCGAGCGGCTCGTCTTCACGGTCACCGACCAGCCCGACGGCGACGCGTACGAGCTCGTGACCGTCGTGCTCGTCGACCTCGGCGACGGCCGCACCGAGATGCAGTTCGAGCAGCGCGGCGGCGGCCTCACGCCCGAGGAGTACGAGCGAGCGGGCCAGGGCTGGGGCGCGTTCTTCGACCGTGTCGACGCGCGGCTCGCCGCCTAGGCCGAACCGTCTTGCGTATCCGCGCGAATCACCGTGACGGCTGCGCCGGGAGGATTGGCGCTCCGCCGCGCGGAAATGACGAGTCGAACTCACTCGGTGGGGAGGTCACATGAGAGATCGCACACCCGTTCAGTCACTGGCCGTGCTCATCGCCGTCGTGTTCCTGGCCGTCGGCGTGCTCGGGTTCATCCCCGGCATCACGACCCACTACAGCGACCTCGCGTTCGCCGGCGACGGCTCGACGGCGAAGCTGCTCGGGATCTTCCAGGTCAGCGTCCTGCACAACATCGTCCACGTGCTCTACGGCCTCGCCGGCCTCGCGCTCGCGCGCACGTGGAGCGGTGCGCGCACGTTCCTGATCGGCGGCGGCGCCGTGTACCTCGTGCTGTGGCTGCTGGGGATCGTCGGCGGCGGCGACTGGATCCCGGTCAACACCGCGGACGACTGGCTGCACTTCGTCCTCGGTGTCGCGATGATCGCGCTCGGGTTCGTGACGACGCGCGCCAGCGAGCCGACCCCGTCGCCCGCGTAACGCGCGAACCGACGTCCTCTCGGCGGGGCGCCTCCGGGCGCCCCGCGCCGTCTCCGGCGCGATGATGGCGCGCGGTGGACGAGCTGCAGCAGCTGCTCGAGCGGGTCGAGGGCGGGGAGCTCGGCGACCCGCTCCCGGTGCTCGCGTACGTCGCCGGCCAGGCGGTCGAGCTCGACGACGCCGAGCTCAACGCGGCGCGGCGGCGCGCGATCACCGTGCGCGCCGCAGGCGGCGATGTGCACCGGGACCTCGACGTCGACGACGAGGCCGTGAAGCGGCTCGCGGTCGAGCTCTACAGCGACGAGCGGCGCGCGCAGCTCGGCTCGGCCGTCGACGCGCTCACGCTCCGCGCGCGCGACCTGCCGCAGGTGCGCGAGGCGATGCTCTTTCTCGCGGCGGACGTCGACCTCGCGTGGCGCCTGTTCGCGCTCGGGCTCGTTGCCGAGGAGCTCGCCGAGTGACTCCCGCGGTCGCGGCCGCGAAGCGCGCGGGCATCGAGTTCCGCCTGCACGAGTACTCGGAGGCGGTGTACGGCGAGCCGGACTACGCGGCCGCCGTCGCGCGTGAGCTCGGGTTCGACGCGTCGCGCGTGTTCAAGACGCTCGTCGCGTCCGTCGACGGAAGCCTGCGCGTGTTCGTCGTGCCGGCCGACCGGCAGCTCGACCTGCACGCGGCCGGCAAGCGCGCGCAGATGGCGGACCGCACGCAGGCCGAGCGCGCGACCGGCTATGCGGCAGGCGGCATCTCGCCGCTCGGGCAGCGCAAGCGCCTGCCGCTCACGCTCGACGACTCGGCGCTCGCGTTCGACACGATCCTCGTCTCCGCCGGCAAGCGCGGGGTGCAGATCGAGCTCGACCCGCGCGACCTCGTCCGGCTCACAAACGCCGAGACACGCACGGTCAGCCGCACCTGACCTCGAGACTCGAGCCGGTGCCAGGAGTGGCACCGGCGAGCATTTCGCCGCCCGAACGGACTCACGCGGCCTTCGCGCGGTCGGCTGATGCACCTCGAGCTGCCGAGAGCACCGGCTCAGCCGGTGCTCGCCCACGACGAGCCGCCAAGTGTCGGAAGGGGTGCCCGTGGGGGGAAACCGGAGGTTTCCCCCGCTAGGTGCCCCACCAGAAGCTGGCCGCGATCACGACGTAGAGGCCGACGAGCACGGCACCCTCCTGCCAGCTCGACTCGCCGTCGACGACGATCACCGTTGCGAGGATTCCCGCGAGGATCAGCGAGAACGCGAGCAGCACCGGGAACGTGAGCACGAGGTGCGTTCCAGAGAAGAGGCTGAGGAAGACGATTGCCGGCGTGAGCGCGAGCGCGACCTGCAGCGACGAGTTCATGATCACGGAGATCGCGAAGTCGGGCCGGTTCCGCGCGGCGAGCTGCACGCCGACGACGTTCTCGACGGCGTTGCCGGCGATCGCGACGACGACGAGGCCCGC
>JBKPLI010000194.1:0-22478 GCA_046731555.1 Actinomycetota bacterium
CCGTCGACCGGCGCGCGCAGCTCGAGCTCGTCGCGCGCGTGCCGCGCGACCGCGTCGTGATCGCGGAGTCGGGCATCGGCACGCGCGCGCAGGCCGCCGCGGCGGAGCTCGCCGGCGCGAACGCGGTGCTCGTCGGCACGACGCTCATGCGCGCGCCCGACCCCGGCGCGAAGCTGGAGGCGCTGCTCGCGCGGCCACTCGTGAAGGTGTGCGGCCTCACGCGGCAGGAGGACGTAGATGCCGCGGTCGATGCGGGCGCCGACCTCGTCGGCTTCATCCTCGCCCAGGAGAGCCCGCGCCGGAGCGACGAGCTGCTCGACGCGCCGGACGACGTGCTGCGCGTCGCCGTCTTCGTCGGCGACCGGCACGACACGGACGCCGACCTCGTGCAGTTCTACGCGCGCGAGAACGGCCACCGCTCGCGCGACGCCGTCCTGCTGCGTGGCGGCGAGCAGGTGGCGTCGGTGGTCGACCTGCCGTGGGAGCAGGAGGACGAGACGCACCTCGCGCGTGCGCGGGAGACCCCGGGCCGCGTGATGCTCGCGGGCGGGCTCGGGCCTGAGAACGTGCGCGAGGCGATCGAGGCGGTGCGGCCGTGGGCGGTCGACTCGGCGCGCTCGACGGAGCGCGAACCGGGCGTGAAGGATCACGACAAGGTGTTGGCATGGGTGAGGGCGGCTCGGTGACGAGGACGTTCGGCGCGTACGGCGGCCGGTACGTGCCGGAGACGCTGATCCCCGCGCTCGACGAGCTCGAGGCAGGCTGGCGCGCGGCCGTCGCCGACGAGTCGTTCGGCCGCGAGCTGCACGAGCTGCTGACCTCGTACGGCGGACGGCCGACGCCGCTCACGCGCGTGGAGCGGTTCGCGCCGGAGAAGCGCGTCTACCTCAAGCGCGAGGACCTCATGCACACGGGCGCGCACAAGCTGAACAACGCGCTCGGGCAGGCGGTGCTCGCCCGGCGGCTCAGCAAGCGGCGCATCGTCGCGGAGACCGGCGCGGGCCAGCACGGCGTCGCGACGGCGACCGTGTGCGCGCGCTTCGGGCTCGAGTGCGTCGTGTACATGGGCAGCGAGGACATGCGCCGGCAGAGGCCGAACGTCGAGCGCATGGAGCTGCTCGGCGCCGAGGTGCGGCCCGTCGAGTTCGGGACGTGCACGCTGAAGGAGGCCACGAGCGAGGCGATCCGCGACTGGATCGCGACGGTCGAGACGACGCACTACCTGATCGGCTCGTGCGTCGGCCCGTCGCCGTACCCCGAGATCGTGCGCGAGCTGCAGACCGTGATCGGCCGCGAGTCGCGCGAGCAGCTGCTCGCGCTCGAGGGCCGCCTGCCGGAGGCGGTCGTCGCGTGCGTCGGCGGCGGCTCGAACGCGATCGGCATGTTCGCCGGGTTCGTCGACGACCCGGACGTGCACCTCGTCGGCGTCGAGGCTGCGGGCGCCGCGTCGCTCGGCTCGGGCCGACCGGGGGTGCTGCACGGCGCGCGGTCGTCGCTGCTCGCCGACGAGGACGGCCAGATCCTCGACGCGCACTCGATCTCGGCCGGCCTCGACTACCCCGGCGTCGGGCCGGAGCACGCGGCGCTGCGCGACTCGGGCCGCGCCGAGTACGTGACGGCGACCGACGACGAGGCGCTCGCCGCGTTCCACCGCCTCGCGAAGACCGAGGGGATCATCCCGGCCCTCGAGTCGTCGCATGCGCTCGTCCGTGCGCTCGACCTCGAGGAGGAGCTCGTGCTCGTGTGCCTGTCGGGGCGCGGCGACAAGGATCTCGCCGAGGTGCTCGCGCGGTGACCGCGTCCGACCCGAGTCACGCGCTGCTCTCGACCTTCCGGTTCCCCGACGAGGTGCGCGTCGGCGAGCTCGTCGTGCGCGCGCCGACCCACGACGACATCGACGTGATCGCGCCGGCGTTCCTCGACCCGGCTGTCGGCGGCGAGGCCGGCCTGCCGCCGTTCGGTGCCGATGTGCTGCACGCGCTGATGGACGAGCAGCTGCCCGCAATGCACGAGCGCGGCCTCCTCGCGCCGTACGTCGTCGCCGAGGACGGGACGATCGTCGGGGGCTTCACGCTCCACCACTTCGATCCCATGCGCGACGCGGTCGAGGTCGGCTACTGGCTCTTCCCGCACGGACGCGGCCGCGGGATCGCCACGCGCACGGTCGCCGCGATGGTCGACCACGCGTTCGCGAACGGGATCCGGCGCGTCGAGGCGCACGTGCGGCTCACCAACAGGGCCTCGGAGCGCGTGCTCGAGCGGCTCGGCTTCGCGCGCGAGGGTGTCCGCCGGCGCTATCTCCGGTACGAGGGCGGCTACGCCGACGCGACGATCTTCTCGCGGCTCGTGGACGACGTGTGAAGAAGGTCGTCGTCTACCTGATGGCCGGGCGCGACACGCCGGCCCTCGCGGCCGCGGCGGTCGACGGCGGCGCCGACGTCGTCGAGCTCGGATTCCCGTTCTCGGACCCGCTCGCGGACGGGCCGGTGATCCGGCGCGCCGCCGAGCGTGCGCTCGCCGAGGGGATGCGCACCGCACAGTGCCTCGAGTGCCTCGCGGCGACGCGCGCGCTCGTCGACGTCCCGCTCGTGCCGATGACGTACTCGTCGCTCCTCGACGCGTACGGCTGGGAACGGTTCGCGGCCGACGCCGAGTCGGTCGGCGCGACGTCGATGATCGTCGCCGACCTGCCGGTGGACGAACGGCCCGAGCTCCGCCGCGTGCAGCTCGTCGCGCCGACCTCGACGGAGGAGCGCATCCGGCTCGCCGCGCAGACCACCGACGGGTGGCTGTACCTCGTCACGGTCATGGGCACGACGGGCGAGCGGGCGTCGCTCTCGTCCGCGCTCGCGCCGCTCGCCGCGCGGACGCGGGCGCTGACGGACGTGCCGCTCTACGCCGGGTTCGGCATCTCGACGCCCGACCACGCGCGCGCTGCCGCCGAGCTCTGCGACGGCATCGTCGTCGGCACGCGCGCGGTCGAGAAGGCCGAGGAGGGTGCGGCAGCGCTGTCCGAATGGGTCAGGTCGCTGCGCGACGCGGTCGATTCGGTCGCCTCGCCTGCACTATCGTCACCCGAATGAACGAGCTCGTTCGCGTCGCGTCCGTGCAGGCCGAGCCGGTCGTGCTCGACCGCGAGGCGACGATCGACAAGCTCGAGCGTCAGACGGCCGAGGCCGCTGCGAACGGCGCGCAGCTCGTCGTCTTCCCCGAGACGTTCGTACCGGCGTACCCGTCGTCGATCTGGGCGCGTGCGCTTGCCGGCTGGGCGCAGCCCGGCGCGAAGGAGGCGTTCGCGCGGCTCGCGCGCGAGTCCGTCGCCGTGCCCGGGCCGGCGGCGGACCGAATCGGCGCTGCGGCGCGCGAGCATGGCGTGTGGCTCGTCGTCGGCGTGAACGAGGTCGACCCCGAGCGGCCGGCGACGCTCTACAACTCGCTGCTCTACTTCGCGCCCGACGGCTCGCTCGCGCAGAAGCACCGCAAGCTCGTGCCGACGAACCACGAGCGCCTCGTGTGGGGCCAGGGCGACGGCGGCGGCCTGCGTGCGTTCGGGACGCCGCTCGGCCGGATCGGCGGGCTGATCTGCTGGGAGAACTACATGCCGCTCGCACGCTTCTCGCTCTACGAGTCGGGCGTCGAGATCTACATCGCGTCGACCGCGGACGACGGCGAGGCGTGGCAGTCGACGCTCGTGCACATCGCGCGCGAGTCGCGCGCGTTCGTCGTCGCGCCGTCGCACTTCCAGCGCGCCAGCGCCTACCCCGACGACTTCCCGCTGCGCGAGCTGATCGCCGACGCGGACGTGATCGGGCGCGGCGGCTCGGCCATCCTCGACCCGTCCGGCGCGTACCTCGCCGGGCCGCTCTACGACGAGGAGGGCATCCTCTACGCCGAGCTCGATCCCGCGCGGCTGTGGGAGGAGCGGCAGCGGTTCGACCCGGCCGGGCACTACCACCGCCCGGACGTGCTGCAGCTCACGGTCACCGCGCGAACGTAGACTCGCGGCCGTGGGCAACGCGGTCGTCGTTGGCGCGGGCGTGTTCGGCGCGTCGACCGCGCGGGAGCTCGCACGCCGCGGCTGGGACGTGACGCTCGTCGAGCAGTACACGCCCGGCAGCACGCGGTCGGGTTCGGGCGGCGACACGCGGCTCCTGCGCTTCGCGCACGGCAACGTCGACTGGTACACGCGGACGGCCGTCCGCGCACGTGAGCTGTGGATCGGGCTGCAGGAGGAGACGGGCCAGCGCATCTGGGAGCCGGTCGGCGTCGCGTGGTTCGACAGCGGCCGCGGCGACTTCACCGACCGCAGCGAGGAGACGCTGGCGCGGCTCGGGCTCCGCTCCGAGCGCTACACGCCCGAGGAGGCGACGCAGCTCTTCCCCTCGGTCGGCGGCGACGACCTGCGCAGCGTCCTCTTCGAGCCGGACGCGGGCGTGCTGCACGCGCGCCGCGCGACGCAGCTGCTCACCGAGGGGCTCCGGCTCGAGAGCCGCGTCGCGACGCCGGCCGACCCGCCGGGCGCCGACGTCGTCGTGTGGGCGTGCGGTGCGTGGCTTCCGCGGCACTTCCCCGGGCTGCTCGAGCTGAAGATCGCGCGCCGCGACGTGTTCTTCTTCGGCGTCGACGGCTCGTGGCGCGGCACGCCCGGCTTCGCCGATTACGACGCGGCGTTCTACGGGCACGGCGAGATCGCCGGGCTCGGGATGAAGATCGCGCCGGACGGCGCCGGCGACGAGATCGACCCCGACACGCTCGAGCGGCTCCCGTCGCGCGACCGCGAGCGCGAAGCGCGCGCCTACGCCGCGCGTCGCTTCCCGGCCCTCGCGAACGCGCCGATCACCGGCTCGCGCGTCTGCCAGTACGAGCTGACGCGCGACACGCACTTCGTCGTCGCACGCCACCCCGAGCGCGACGACTGGTGGCTGATCGGCGGCGGGTCGGGCCACGGGTTCAAGCACGGGCCGGCGCTCGGGGAGTACGTCGCCGACTGCGTCGAGGGCAAACGCGAGCCCGAGCAGTTCCACGGCCTCGGCGCGCGGACCGGCCAGGCCGGCCTGCGCACCGCCGCCGTCGACCGGTGAGCGACCTCCTCGACGAGCTCTGGTCGCTGCCCGTCGCGGTGACCGCGTCGCACGGCGGCCGCGACAACGGCCTCATCGCGCTCACGGCCGTGCCGGCGACGATCGTGCCCGAGGCGCCGCGGCTCACCGTCGACCTCTCGCACGGCAGCCTCACGCACGAGCTCGCGCTCGCCGCGGGCGCGTTCGTCCTCCACCTCCTCCGCTCGCCGCCCGACGAAGTGACGCTCGCGCTCGTGCGCACGCTCGGCCTGCGCACCGGCCGCGAGGGCGACAAGCTCGGCTCGTTCGCCGCGCGCCGCGGCATCACCGGCGCACCGATCCTGCTCCACGCGCTCGGGTATGTCGAGGTGCGCGTTGCGGCGACGCTCGACCTCGGCGACATGACCGTGGTGGGCGGCGACGTCGTCGCATCCGAGCGCCTGGCGGACGGGCGCGCGCTCCGCTTCGAGGAGCTCGACGCGCACATGCCGCCCGGCTGGCTCGAGACGCGGCGGGCGGACGAGCTCGCCGAGGCACGCCGACGCCGAGGGCTGCCGGAGCCGTAGCCGTGGCGCTCGTGATCGTCGACGCGGAGAACGTCCGCCGCTCGCAGTGGCCGAACCTGTCGCGCGAGGAGCTCGTCGACCGCGCCCGCGCGTGGGCCGACCGGGCGGGCCACGACCTCCTGGTCGTGTTCGACGGCACGGCGCCCGAGGACGCGCCCGATCTCGTCTCCTCGCCGCACGCCGACGACGAGATCGTGCGCCGCAGCACGAGCGAGCGGCGTCCGCACTGGGTCGCGACCTCCGACCGCGAGCTGCGGCGGCGCCTCGGCGACGCGCCCGAGCGCATCGTCGGCGGCGGCACGTTCGCCCGGCAGCTCTAACTGCACCATCGGGGGGCGGCGCCCCCGGCGAACATGCGTTACAACTGGGCTCGCCGTGTCGAGGAGAGGGCTCCTGCTCGCGCTGCTGGGCGCAGCCATGCTCGCGCCGGGCGCCCACGCCGCCGCCGTGAAGCGGCCGCCCGTGACGTGGGTGCGCGGCGACGGCAGCTTCACGAAGGCGAGCCGCAAGCCGGCCGCGATCAGGCAGATCGTCATCCACGCGACCGACGGCGGCTCCTTCACCGGCAACGTGTGGTGGCTCTCGGGCGGCCACTCGCACGCGTCGGCGCACTACGTCGTCGCGCGCGGCGGCGAGATCGCGCAGCTCGTCCACCTCTCCGACATCGCGTGGCACGCGGGCAACTGGAAGACGAACGCGCGCTCGATCGGCGTCGAGCACGTCGGCGAGACGTACGACCCGAACGGCTTCACGCTCGACGAGTACCGGCAGTCCGCGAAGCTCGTGGCATGGCTCGCGCACCGGTCGAGCATCCCGATCGACCGGCGGCACATCATCGGCCACGGCGAGGTGCCCGATCCCGCGACGGGCGCGCCGACCGGCGGATCCTCGCACCACACCGATCCCGGCCCGTACTGGAACTGGCGCCTCTACATGGGCCTCGTGCGCCGCTACGCCAGCACCGTGCCGCCGCTGCGCGTGCACACGACGACGATCGACCCGGGCGAGACGCTCGTCGGCATCGTGCCGTGGCGCGCGGCGACCAAAGGGCCGCCCGTCGCGCGCGTCGACTTCCTGCTCGACGGCGAGCTCGCGTGGAGCGACCACCGCGCGCCGTTCGCGTTCGCCGGCGGGCGCGGCTGGAACACGACGCAGCTCCCGAACGGCCGGCACGTCCTCGTCGTGCGCGCCGTCGGCCGGAACGGCAAGGTCGCGCTGTCACGCGTCGCCGTGGACGTTCGGAACCGCAGCTTCGCCGTCACGACCGCGGGCCTGCGCGCGTGGCAGCGCGTGCGCGGGCGGCTCACCGTTCATGCGAACGTCTTCGGCTCGCGCACGACCGGGATCGGGCTCTACGTCGACGGCCGCGTCGTCAGCCGCGACCGCAAGGCGCCGTTCCGCCTCGTGTGGAACTCGCATCGCGTCGGCGACGGCCGCCACCGCCTCACCGTCGCCGCAGAGGCGCGCGACGGCCGCGTCGCGAAGCGCCGGGTGCCCGTGGTCGTCCACAACAAGCCGCTTCCGAAGCCGAAGGCGAAGCCCAAGCCCAGACCGAAGCCGACGCCCAAGCCGAAGCCGAAGCCGAAGGCGCCGGCGCCGCCGCTCGTCAACGCGCAGTCGCTCGCCGAGGGCCAGACCGTGCAAGGCCCGGTCACGTGGACGGCGCAGACGAACGGCCCGGTCGTGCGCGTCGAGTTCCTCGTCGACGGCGCGCCGCGCGGCACCGCGACCGCCGCGCCGTGGACCTACGCGTGGGACGCGACCCCGGAGACGCCCGGCCCGCACCGCGCAACCGTCCGCGCCGTCACGGCCGACGGCCGCACCGCGGAGTCGACGGTCACAGTCACCGTCGCTCCGCCCGCGCCGCCTCCGCCGCCGGGCTAGGAGCCGGTCCGCTTCTTCTTCCAGGCGGCCGGGTCGCGCTTCTCGGCCGCGAGCATGACCTTGCGCAGGAGCGCGTTCAGCTCCTGCTGCTCGGCCTTCGTGAGCGCGCCGGCGATGAGCGCCTCCTTCGCCGCCTGGGCGCTGACCGAGTCCTCGTAGGTCTGCCGGCCCTTGTCCGTCAGCTCGACCTGGATGCCGCGCCGGTCCTTCGGGTCCGGATGCCGAGCCACGAGCCCCGCCTCCTCGAGCCGGTCGATGCGGTTCGTCATCGCGCCGCTCGAGAGCTCGAGCCGCTCGGCGAGGTCGCCGGGCGAGCGGCACCACGGCTCGCCGCCGATCCGCAGCGACGCGAGCACCTGCCACTCGCCGTGCGTGAGCTTGAACTCGTCGAGCGTCTCCTCGAGCTCGCGTTTCACGCGCCGCGCGATCCCGTTGATCCGGTCGACGATGCCCTCGACCTCGGGATCGAGCCCCGGCAGGTCGAGGCCCTCGAGGAAGAGGTCGATGTGATCCTTCTCCATCGCCGCCTCGTAGTTTGACGAAAAAACTCTTGACGTCAAGATAGCCTGCCGGTATTATCTCGACGTAAAGATACTCAAGGCCGAAGAAAGAGGTGGAAGATGCGGCCGTCAGACCCGCAGACGACGAAGGTCCTCATCGAAGCCCACGTCGAATCCCTTCGCGGCGGCGCCCGCCGGCGGCCCGACCGGCGGCTCCCCCGCTCCAACTGACGAGGCTCAGGCGCAGACTCCTCGTCGAACGCAGGCGCCCCGGCCGACGGGGCGCCTGCTCTATTCGGGCCAGAAGTCGGGAACGGTCTCGACGTCGCCCTGCGGGTTGTCGATCCGCTTGGAGACGATGACGATCTCCGCGTCCTCGGCCTCGTCGTTCCAGATCCCGCGCACGACGTGCGGCGGGATGCGCACCGTGTCGCCGCCGACGAGCTCGACGACGTCGTCGTCGAGCTTGAACTGCAGCTTGCCGGAGATGACGAAGACCAGCTCCTCCTGCTCGCGGTGGCGGTGCCCGTACGACCCCTTGCTGCCCGTGTGCTGCGGCATCCGGCGGTACGTCAGCGCCACCTGCTCTGCGCCGATCGGGTACGTGATGCCGCGCATCTCGCCGGGGTAGTCGCCCAGCCAGTCGTCGACCTCGTGCAGGCGCACGACCTGGTACTCGCTCATCGTCGGCCTCCTCTCGTCTGCGAGAGTTCACCACCTGGACGACAGCGCGCGCAAACGCCTGGTGCTCGTCTCGGCGATCCTGGGGTCGACGATCGTGTTCGTCGACGCGAGCGTCGTGAACGTCGCGCTGCCGGCGATCCAGGACGACCTCGGCGGCGGGCTGTCGCTCCAGCAGTGGGTCGTCGACGCGTACCTGCTCACGCTCGGCTCGCTGATCCTAGTCGGCGGGTCGCTCGGCGACATCTTCGGCGAGCGGCGCGTGTTCTCGATCGGCGTCGCCGCGTTCGGCGTCACGTCGCTGCTCTGCGCGCTCGCGCCCGACGGGAACACGCTGATTGCCGCGCGGGCGCTGCAGGGCGCCGCGGGCGCGCTCCTCACGCCCGCCGCGCTCGCCGCGATCACCGCGACGTACTCGGGCGAGGAGCGCGGCGCCGCGATCGGGTCGTGGACCGCGTGGACGGGGATCGCGTTCGTGATCGGGCCCTTCGCCGGCGGCTGGCTCGTGACGGCCGCCTCGTGGCGCGCGATCTTCGTGATCAACGTCCCGTTCGCGATCGTGACGCTCGTGCTCGTCCGCCTCTCGCTGCGGCCGACCATGCGCGGCACGGGGCACGGGCGGGTCGACTGGGTCGGTGGGCTGCTCTGCGTCCTCGGACTCGGCGGACCGGTCTTCGCGCTGATCGAGGAGCCGCGTCGCGGCTGGGACGACCCGCTCATCCTCGCGTCGCTGCTCGGCGGGCTCGCGCTGCTGGTCGCATTCGTCCTCTGGGAGCGCAGCACGCGCGAGCCGATGCTGCCCCTCGGACTGTTCCGGCGGCGCAACTTCACGTTCGCGAACCTCGAGACGCTCGCCGTCTACGGCGGGCTCTCGACGCTGACGTTCTTCCTCGTGCTGTTCCTGCAGCAGCTGTGCGGCTACTCGCCGACGGCGAGCGGGGCCGCGCTCATCCCGGTGACCGCGGTGATGTTCGTGCTCTCGCGCCGCATCGGCGCGTGGTCGATGCGCTACGGGCCGCGCCTCTTCATGGGGATCGGCCCGTTCGTCGCTGCACTCGGCCTCCTCCGCTTCACGACGCTCGAGCCGGGGTTCTCGTACGCGTTCGACGTGCTGCCCGCTCTGCTCGTGTTCGCGCTCGGGCTGTCCATGATCGTCGCACCGCTCACGGCGACGGTGCTCGCCGGCGCCGGTGTCGACGACGCGGGTATCGCGTCGGGCGTGAACAACGCGGTCGCGCGCGTCGCCGGGCTGCTCGCGATCGCGGTCGTCGGTGCAGCAATCGCCGGACCGTCGAACCAGCTCGACCTCGGAGGGTTCCACACGTCCATGTGGATCACGGCGGCGCTGCTCGCGGCCGGAGGCGTCATCGGCCTCGCGGGGATCCACAACCCGGCGCGGCAGCAGCGCGCGAGGGCGGAGGCGCGGGCGGCGTGAGCGGCGCAGCCGAGATCGTCTTCGACCGCGTCACGAAGCGTTACCCGGGCCGCGACGTCGCCGCCGTGCACGACCTCTCGCTCGAGATCCCCGCCGGGGCGTTCTGCGTCCTCGTCGGCCCGTCCGGCGGCGGCAAGACGACCGCGCTGAAGATGGTCAACCGCCTGATCCCGTTCGAGGAGGGCGACATCCGCATCGACGGTCGCAGCATTCGCGAGCTGCCCGTCGTCGAGCTGCGGCGCGGCATCGGCTACGTGATCCAGCAGGGCGGGCTCTTCCCGCACATGACCGTCGCGGAGAACGTCGCGACCGTGCCGCGCCTGCTCGGCTGGCCGCGGCCGCGCATCCGCGAGCGCGTGGACGAGCTGCTCGACCTCGTCGGCCTCGAGCGCGAGTACGCGCCCCGCTACCCCGCGGAGCTCTCGGGCGGCCAGCGCCAGCGCGTCGGCCTCGCGCGCGCGCTCGCGGCCGACCCGCCGCTGCTCCTGATGGACGAGCCGTTCGGCGCGCTCGACCCGATCACGCGCAACCGCCTGCAGCACGAGTTGCGCCGCCTGCACCGCGAGGTCGAGAAGACGGTGATCTTCGTCACGCACGACATCGACGAGGCGATCCTCATGGGCGACCGCATCGCGATCCTGCGCGAGGGCGGGACGCTCGTGCAGTACGACACCCCCGACGCGATCCTCGCGCACCCGGCCGACGACTTCGTCGCGAGGTTCATCGGCGAGGACCGCGCGCTGCGCCGCCTCGCGCTCAGGCGCGTCGGCGAGGTGCCGCTCGACCCGGTCGACGCATCGCGCGACGGAGCAGCGGAGGTCGGCGCGGCGACGACAGTGCGGAACGCCGTGTCGCTCATGCTCGAGTCGGGAGCGGACCGCGTGGTCGTCCTGGGCGACGGCGACCGACCGCTCGGCGTCCTGCCCTTCTCGCGCGCCGGGGAGCTGCTGCGCTGATGGAGGCGGATCCGAACAAGGGCCCGGTCATCCCCGACTTCGGCCAGGGCGACAGCTGCGTCACCGGCGACCACACGTTCTGCTGGAGCTGGGTCCGTGACCACTGGAGCGACACGCTGCAGCCCGCGCTCGTGCAGCACCTCGAGCTGACGCTGATCGCGGTCGCGATCGGCTTCGTGCTCGCGTTCGGATTCGCGCTGCTCGCGCACCGCGTGCGCAGGATCGAGCAGCCGTTCGGCATCTTCGCGGCGCTCCTCTACACGATCCCGAGCCTCGCGCTCTTCCAGCTGCTCGTGCCGTTCACCGGGATCACGACCACGACGGTCGAGATCGCCCTCGTCTCGTACACGCTCGTGATCCTGTTCCCGAACATCATGGCCGGCCTCAACTCGGCGCCGGACGACGTCGTCGAGGCCGCGCGCGGCATGGGCCTTACGCGGCGGCAGATGCTGACGCGCGTCGAGCTGCCGCTCGCGGTGCCGGCGATCATCGGCGGCCTGCGCATCGCGGTCGTGTCGACGATCGCGGTCGCGACGATCGCGGCGATCCTGCTGCCGAAGGGGCTCGGCTACCCGATCTTCAACGCGATCAAGCTGCCGACGCCGTTCAAGACGGAGATCTACGCGGCCGGCGCGCTCGCGGTCGGGCTCGCGCTCGCGTGCGACGCGTTGCTGGTCCTGGTCCGCCGGCTGCTCGTGCCGTGGGCGAGGAGAGGCCTCGCGTGATCCCGCTCGCCGACGAGTTCCAGCCGTCGACGTTCGCCGACGCCGTGCGGTTCATCGGCGACAACCCGGGCTTCCTCGCGACGAAGGCGCTCGAGCAGCTGGAGCTCGCGGGCGCCGCCCTGCTCATCGCGCTCGTGGTCGCTCTGCCCGCGGGCGTGCTGCTCGGTCACCTCCACCGCGGCTCGAACGTCGCGATCGGCGCGTCGATCGTCGGCCGCGCGCTGCCGAGCCTCGTCTTGATCGGAGTCTTTCTCACCGTGCTCGGGATCGGCTTCGTGAACAACATGGTCGCGCTCGCCGTGCTCGCGACCGGGCCGATCCTCACGAACAGCTACGACGCGGTCGACCGGGTCGACCGAGGCGCGGTCGAGGCGGCGCGCGGCATGGGCATGACGAGCCGCCAGATCCTCGCGAAGATCGAGCTGCCGCTCGCGATTCCCCTGCTCTTCACGGGAATCCGCGTGGCCGCCGTGACCGTCGTGGCGACCGCGCCGATCGCCGCAATCGCGGGCGGCGGCGGGCTCGGCGACATCATCGTGAACCAAGCGAGCTACCGCCTGCCGGGCGTCCTCGGCGCCTCCCTGTGCGTGATGGCGCTCTCCGCAGGGGTGTTCGTGGCGTTGAACATCCTTCAAAAGGCGGTCACTCCCAGGGGGTTGCGAGCGACTAGGGTGCCGCGGGAGGCCACCCCCGGAAAGGAGATGTTGTGATCCGCAAGCACACGAGGCGTGCCGCCAAGGCGGCGTTCGCGATTTCACTCGGGGTCGCGATTGTCATCGGCCTATTCGCCGCGACCGCGCGGCCGGCTTCGTCGTCGACGCATGCGACCACGGTCGTGATCGGCACGAAGAACTTCCCCGAGGAGTTCATCCTCGGCCAGCTCTACAAGCAGGCGCTCGAGGCGAAGGGCTTCAAGGTCCAGTACAAGGAGAACATCGGGTCGACCGAGATCATCGACACGGCCCTGACGAGCGGCAAGATCAACTTCTATCCCGAGTACACCGGCGTGATCGTGCAGGTCGTGTTCGGGAAGCCGCTGTCGGCGAAGACGGCGCTCGCGACGTACAAGCTCGCGAAGACGCTGCAGGAGAAGCGCGGCTTCACCCTCTTCGACCCGACCCCGTTCTACGACACGGACGCGATCGCGGTCCTCGACTCGACGAAGAAGCAGTACGGGCTGAAGACGCTCGGCGACCTGAAGAAGATCCCGGGACTGAAGCTCGCGGCGCTGCCGGAGTTCAAGACGCGCAACACGGGTCTCGTCGGCCTGCGCAAGAACTACGGCATCACGAAGGTGACGTTCGTCCCGCTCGCCGGCCTGAGCCCGTACCAGGCGCTCGACCAGAAGAAGGTGCAGGCGGCGGCCGTGTTCTCGACCGACCCGGTGCTCGGGCCGTCGTCGAAGTACGCGCTGCTCGCCGACCCGGTGCACCAGTTCGGGTTCCAGAACGTCGCGCCCGTCGTGAAGAAGTCGCTGGCCACCGAGCTCGGCCCGAACTTCCGGCGGACGATCGACCGCGTCTCGGCGAAGCTCACGAACAACGCGATCATCGCGATGAACAAGGCCGTGATCATCGACAAGAAGTCGGCCGCGACCGTCGCGAACACCTTCCTGAAGGCGAACGGCCTGAAGTAGGTGCACATCGTCGTCCTCGGCGGAGGGTCGACCGGCGAGCACTTCGTCGGCGCCCTCCGCCGGTTCGATCACGAAGCGCAGGTCACCGTCGTCGAGCGGCGCCTCGTCGGCGGCGAGTGCTCGTACTGGGCGTGCATGCCGACGAAGACGATGCTCCGCGCGCCGGAGCTCGCCGCGGCGGCCGGGCGCACGCTCGGGGCGCTGTCGGGTGCCCGGCTCGACCCCGGCGCCGTCTTCGCGTGGCGCGACGTCGTCGCCGAGCGGGACGACTCCTCGCAGGTCGAGTGGCTCCGGTCGAAGGACGCCCGGCTCGCGCGCGGCGAGGGCGTGGTCGAGCCGGGTGTCGTGCGCGTCGACGACGAGGCGCTCGAGTACGACCGCCTCGTGGTCGCGACCGGCTCGTCGCCGATCGTGCCGGAGGTCGCCGAGGGTCTGGACTACTGGACGAACGTCGACGCGACGGAGACGACGGAGGCGCCGGCGACGCTCGCGGTGCTCGGCGGCGGGCCCGTCGGCTGCGAGCTGGCCCAGTTCTTCGCGCGCGTCGGCTCGTCGGTGACGCTCTTCCAGTCGGCGCCGCGGCTGCTGCCGCGCATCGATCCCGACGCGGGCGCGCTCGTCGACGAGGCGCTGCGCGAGGACGGCGTCGACGTGCGGCTGTCCTCCTCGGTGGCGCGTGACGACCTCGAGGGGTTCGACCGCGTGCTCGTCGCGACCGGGCGGCGCGCGAACATCGGCGGGCTCGACGCGCTCGGCCTGACGATCTCCAAGCGCGGGATCGAGGTCGACGAGCGCATGCGCGCCGCCGAGAACGTGTGGGCGCTCGGCGACGTGACGGGCATCGCGCCGTTCACGCACGTCGGCAAGTACCACGCGCGCGTCGCCGCGTACGACATGGCCGGCCGCCCGGCGCGAGCAGACCACCGCGCGGTGCCGGCGACGATCTTCACCGACCCGCAGGTCGCGACCGTCGGCTCGCCGGAGGGCGCCTCGGCCCGCTGGGAGCTGACCTCCACCCCGCGCCTCTCGACCTACGAGCGCCCGAAGCGGCCCGGCTTCGTGAAGGTGTTCGCCGACCCGCAGAAGCGCACGCTGAACGGCGCCGTCGCCGTCGGCCCGGAGGCGGGCGAGTGGCTGCAGCAGCTCACGCTCGCGATCCGCGCGGAGACCCCGATCGAGGTCCTCCTCGACGTGATCCCGCCCTACCCCACGTTCAGCGAAGCCGTCTTCCTCGCGCTGCGCGAGCTGAACCTCGACCTGTAAGCGTCTTTACAGAACCTGGTCCCGGACCACGTTCTGTTAAGGCAGCGGCGCGGTCAGGAAGCGCGCCGTCCCGACGGAGGCGGCGAGCAGCGCGGCGGCGCCGGCGAGGAACCACGAGCTGATGTCGCGGGTCTCGCGGCGGCGGCCGATCGACGAGCCGAGCTGCTGGTAGACGGCCTCGAGGCGCTCGGCGTTGTTCGCCGTGTACGTCTTCGCGCCCGTCGTGCGGGCGATCATGCGCATCGTCGCCGGGTCGGGCGGGACCGGGATCGTCTGGCCGAACGGGCCGAAGCCGAAGCGGACGACGCCCTTCTGCGTGCCGAGGGCGACCGTGTAGACGCGGATGCCGGCGGTGCGCGCCTTCTGCGCCGCATCCTGGGGGCGCAGGCGGCCGCGGTTCTGCGCGCCGTCGGACAGGAGCACGATCGCCGCCGGCAGCTTGCCGTCCTGCGCGCGCTTCGCACCCTCCTGGGCGAGGGTCGACTGGGCGAGGCGCGTCGCGATGTCGAGGCCGTCGCCGATCGCCGTGCCTGCGTCGGGCGTGAGGTACGTGATCGCGTCGCGCACGAGCTGACGGTCGCGCGTCGGCTCCGCGAGCACGTCCGGCACGGAGCTGAACTCGACGAGGCCGACGTGAAACCGCTTCGGCAGCCGATCGAGGAACGACCGCATCGCGGCCGACGCCGCGTCGAGGCGCGTCGGCTCGACGTCGCGGGCGCGCATCGAGCCGGACGTGTCGACGAGCAGCACGACCGTCGCGTTGTCGTCGGGCACCCACGTCTCGCCGCGCGGCCGGGCGAGCGCCGTCGTCGCGCACGTGAGCGCGAGGAGGAACAGGACGAGCGGCACCCAGCGGCGCCACCGGAGCCCGCCCTTGTCGACGACCGCCGCCAGCACCTCGAGGTTCGTGAACGCGACCGCGTACCGCGCGCGCCTGCGGTCGACCCACAGCGCGTACGCGAGCACCAGCGGGACGACCGCGAGCAAGAGGAGGACGAGTGGCCAGGCGAACGTCATGTCGCGCAGACGGCTCCCACCTGAACCTCGGCGTGCGCCGCCGCCGGCACGCCTTCGTTCGTGAGGATGCGGACGGAGACGGCCCCGTTCCGGATCGTGCGCTGGATCTTCACGAGGCGGGCGATACCGACCTCGGGCGGGGTCTTCACGCGGAACGCGAGGGCATGCCAGCCGCCGACGAGGCGCTCGCCCTTCGCGCACTTCTGCGTCGCGGTCAGCGTGGAGACGCGGCCGAGCTTCACGTTGCGCGCGCGCCGCTCGAACGGCACGCCGGGCCGCACGACCGCGTTCGCCGAGGTCGTCGAACGGCCGCCTCCGCCGCCCGCGGGGATGCAGCCGAGGTACGGCTGGAACTGGGCGACGCGGTGGCGCGCCGACACTGCGCGGAAGAACGCGTCGCGACCGGTCGTCGTGCCGGGCGCGACCGGGCTGCCGGTGCGCGCGTCGAACGTGACGCGCACGTCGCGCGAGGTCGAGAGCGCGTCGAGCCCGCCGACGACGCCGCGGCGCCGCGGGCACTCGAGCAGGTACGTCGCCTCGCCGCTCGCGGGCACGTAGACCCACGGGCCGGGGACGCTGATGCAGACGAGGATGCCGCGGCATTCGTTCGCGGCACCGCCGGGCGCGGCGAGCGCCGCGGCGGCGAGCGCGGCGACGACGGCGGCGAGCAGGACGCGGACGGCGTGTGTCATACGACCCTCCTGAACCAGGCGCCGGACGCGAACGCTCCGGCGAGCATGAAGATGATGGCGCCGCCGGCCGCGGCGACCGTGACCTCCTTCTTCTCCTTCTGGTGCGCGAGCCGGGAGCCGAGATCCTCGTAGACCTCCGTCAGCCGCGCCGCGCTGCCGATGCGGAAGAGCTTCCCGCCGCTTCCCGACGCGAGCGCCTGCAGCGTGCGCGGGTCGGCCGGCACCTGCGTGCGCTCCGTGAAGCCGCCGGGCAGCTTGCGTTCGACGACGCCGTTCGCCGTGCCGAGCGAGACGGCGTAGACCGGCACGCCGTCGCGGCGCGCGCGGGTCGCGGCCTGCTGCGGCGTCGTCTGCCCCTGCGTCTGCGCGCCGTCGGAGACGACGACGACGGCCGCGGGCGGGCGCGGGCCGGTCTTGCGCCCGACCGCCCGGGAGGCGACCTGCACCGAGCGCAGCACCGCGTCGCTCAGCGCCGTCCCCTCGCCGGCGGGCGAGAAGGCGAGCACGCGCGTCACGCGGTCGCGGTCGTACGTCGGCGGGACGGCGACCGTCACGCGGTCGGAGAACGTGACGACGGAGACGCGGTACTTCTCGGGCAGCTTGGCGAGGAACGCGAGCAGCGCGGTGCGCGCGGCGCGCAGGCGCGACGGGCTGACGTCGGTCGCCTGCATCGAACGCGACGTGTCGATCGCGAGCACGACCGTCGCGCCCTCGCGCTCCGAGCTGAGCATCGCCTGCGGCCGCGCGAAGCCGACGAGCAGCAGCGCGAGGCCGATCAGGAAGAGCGCCGTCGGGATGTAGCGGCGGCGTCCGGGATCGTTGCGCACGAGGTTCGGCAGCAGCGCGGGCGCGCCCCACGCCGAGGCGCGGCGGTCGCGCCGCTGCTCGAGCAGCACGTAGCCCACGGCGAGCGCGGGCACGACGAGGAGGAAGAGGAGGAACGTCGGCGAGCCGAAGCTCACTTCGCGCTCCTGCGCAGGAATGCGGCCAGCGGCCGGAGCCAGTCGCCCTCGGTCGAGAGCGCGACGTGCCGAACGCCTGCGGCCGCGAGCATCGTCACGAGCGAGCGGCGCTCGTCGGCGGCCGCGGTCGCGAACCGCTCGCGGAGCTTGCGGTCGCGCGTGTCGACACGCAGCTGCCGTCCGGTCTCGGGGTCGACGAGCCGCAGCTCGCCGACGTCCGCGAGCTCCTGCTCGCGCGGGTCGCGCACCTCGATCGCGAGCGTCGGGTGCCGGCCGGCGACGCGCAGCAGCGGCAGCCGCCAGTCGCGCGGGCCGCGGAAGTCGGAGACGACCACGACGAGCGCCCGCTGCATCGCCGCGCGGTCGACGAGCTCGAGCGCCCGCCCGAGCGATTCGTTGCCGGTCGGCGCGACGCGGAGCGCCTGCAGCGTGTCGAGCAGCGCGACCCGTCCCTGGCGCGGGCGGCGGAGCCGCGGCTCGTCGACGCCGAACGAGACGAGCCCGAGCCGGTTCCCGCGGCGCGTCGCCGCGTAGCCGATCGCGAGCGCGACGCCCTCGGCGACGTCGGCCTTCCGCCGCTCGGCCGTGCCGAACGCCATCGACGCCGACGCGTCGAGCACGAGCCACGTGACGAGCACGCGCTCGGCGAGCTCGACGCGCACGTGCGGCCGGCCGGTGCGCGCGGTGACGTTCCACTCGATGCGCCGCACGTCGTCGCCCGGCTCGTACTGCCGTACCTGGTAGAGCTCGGTCCCTATGCCGGGGAACGCCGAGCGGTAGTCGCCGGAGAGGAGCCCGTCCACCCTGCGCGCGATCGCGAGCTCGAGCGCGCGCAGGCTCGCCGCGGAGAGCGGGCCCGGCCCAGGCTGCGCCGGCGTCCGCTCGTGCGGGAGAACTCCCGTGAGCCCGGTTTCGCTCATGCCGCTGCCGTTGCGCTCCTCCCGAGGTCGAGCTCCGGCGCGCGCACCGCGTCGAGCACGGCGTCGAGGATCCGGTCCGGCGAGACCTCCTCGGCGAGCGCCTGGTACGAGAGCACGAGGCGGTGGCGGAACGCGTCGCGCACGAGCGCGTCGACGTCCGCGACCGTCGCGTAGTCGCGTCCGCGCAGGAGGGCGAGCGCGCGGGCGGACTGGACGAGCGAGATCGGGCCGCGAGGGCTCGCGCCGTACGCGATGTACGGGGCGATGTCCGGCACGCCGTGCTCACCGGGCGTGCGCGTCGCGGCCGCGAGCGAGACCGTGTACGCGATGAGCGCCGGATCGACGTACACGTTGGTGACGCGGGCCTGCAGCGCGCGCAGGTCGTCGAGCTCGAGCACCTGCTCGAGCGTCGGCGGCGCCTCGAGCTGACGGGCGACGATCGTCAGCTCCTCGTCGCGCGCCGGGTAGTCGACGAGCACCTTGAGCATGAAGCGGTCGATCTGGGCCTCCGGGAGCGGATACGTGCCCTCGGACTCGATCGGGTTCTGCGTCGCCATGGCGAGGAACGGATCGGGGACCGGGAACGTCCGCGGGCCGATCGTGACCTGGCGCTCCTGCATCACCTCGAGCAGCGCCGACTGCACCTTCGCGGGCGCGCGGTTGATCTCGTCCGCGAGCAGGAAGTTGCAGAAGACCGGGCCGACCTCGGTGTCGAACTCCGCGCGATCCGGGCGGTAGATGCGCGTGCCGACGAGGTCCGACGGGACGAGGTCAGGCGTGAACTGCACGCGCTGGAACGTGCCGCCGAGCACGGCGGCGGTCGTCTTGATCGTCAGGGTCTTCGCGAGACCCGGGACGCCCTCGATGAGCAGGTGGCCGCCGGCGAGCAAGCAGACGAGGACGCGCTCGAGCATCGCCTCCTGGCCCGCGATCACGCGCCGAATCTCGAACAGGGATTCCTCGAGCTTGCTCGCGAGCTCGTCGGGCTGGGCAGCGTCCACGTCGGCCATGGGCCCTCCTTGGTTCGTCTAGACGGGATGGAAGCACACCACAAGGGGATAAGAGAATGTTGAGAGGTTCTTAGACACAACCACGGCTTAACCGGCCTCACCCCGCGGTCACCCGCCGGATCGCGGCTAGCCTGAGCTCGATGGCCGCCGCCTGCACCCACCTCGACCAGGTCGAGCTGACCGAGCTCCCGGGCGAGATCCCCGGCTGCGAGGACTGCCTCCGGATCGGCGGCACGTGGGTGCACCTGCGCATGTGCGAGACCTGCGGCCACATCGGCTGCTGCGACAACTCGCCGAACCGGCACGCGACGGCCCACTTCCACGAGACGAGCCACCCGATCATCCGCTCGGCCGAGCCCGGCGAGGACTGGTCGTGGTGCTACGTGGACGAGATCGCCTTCGTCCTGCAGTGACCCGCTGGCCGGAGCTGCCGTACGACGCGTGGCGCGACACGCGCGACACGCTCCACATGAAGCTCCAGGTCGTCGGCAAGCTCCGACTCGCGCTCTCGCCGTTCGAGCCCGAGTGGGCGAACGTGCCGCTCTACGTCACGGCGCGCGGGCTCGGCACCTCGCCGCTCCGGCACCCGTCGGGCGAGGTGTTCGACGTCGACGTCGACCTGCACGACCACGTCGTCCGCGTGCGCACCGGCGACGGGCGCGTCGAGGAGGTGGCCCTGCGCCCGCGTCCGGTCGCCGAGTTCTACGAGGAGCTGATGGGCGCGCTCGAGCGGAGCGGCGTCCCGGTCGAGATCAGCACGTTGCCGTCCGAGGTGCCCGACCCGATCCCGTTCCCGGACGACACGACGCACGCGTCGTACGACCCGGAGTGGGCGCACCGCTTCTGGCGTACGCTCGCGACGGTCGCCGCCGCGACGAAGGAGCACCGCGCGCCGTTCCGCGGCCGCCACACGCCCGTGCACTTCTTCTGGGGCACCTTCGACCTCGCATACACGCGCTACAACGGCCGGCCCGCCGAGCCCCACGGCGACAACGTGATCATGCGCCGGTCGACCGATGCGGAGCAGATCTGCTGCGGCTGGTGGCCCGGCGACGAGCGAGTGCCGGCGCCGACGTTCTTCGCGTACGCGTACCCGAAGCCGGACGGGCTCGAGCGCGAGCCCGGCTGGGACGACGGCATGGGCGAGTTCCTGCTTCCGTACGAGGACGTGCGCACGGCGGACGACCCGCAACGCGCGCTGCTCGACTGGCTCGCGCGCACGTACGAGGCCGGTGCGCGCCTCGGCGCCTGGGACGAGAATCTGGCCGGCTGAACGATGGCGACGATGACGGACCTCGACCGGCTCGCGCTCGCGATGCCCGGCGCAACGAAGGACGTCTCGGAGGACGGGCGTCCGACCTACTCGGTCGACGGGAAGATGTTCTGCTTCCACCGCGGCCCGCGGCCGGACGCCGTCGACGAGACGGGCGAGCGGATGACGGACGTGCTCGTCTTCCGCGTCGACGGCCCCGAGGCGAAGGAGCTCGCGCTTGCCGACCCGCGCGGCATCTTCTTCACGACGCCGCACTGGAACGGCTACTCGGCCGTGCTGATGCGGATCCCGCGGCTCGAGGAGATCGACCGGGCCGAGCTGCGCGATCTCGTCGTCGAGGCGTGGCTCACGCGCGCGAAGAAGCGCGTCGCCAAGGCCTGGCTCGCCGAGAACGAGCCGGAGCAGTGAGCGGGGACGCAGCGCGGCCGCGCCCCCGCCCGCACGCCTAGCTCCCCTTCGTCCCCTGCACCGGCGGGAAGACGAGATCCGTCCACTTCGACGGCATCTTCGAGAGCTGGTTCGTCTTCACCATGAAGCTAGCCGTCCGCATGAGGCCGAGCGGCTGCGTCGTCCACGAGAGGGCCGGCACCTTCAGGCCCGGGTCCTTCGCGACGATCCACTGCTTGTACTGCCGCCACGTCGGCGTGCCGTTCGAGTCGTCCTGCAGGATGTGCGCGGCCTTGTCCGGGTTCTTCTTGAGCACGTTCTGCATCGCGACGACCTGGTTGTAGAAGAACTTCGCGAAGGCCGGATACTCGTCGTAGAACTTCTGCTGCATCACCGTCACGAGGAAGGTGTGCGCGCCGAAGTAGTTGTACGACTTGCCGACGATGTGCGCGCCGCGCACCTTCTCCTGGAACTGGAACGGCGGCGACGTGAAGTGCGCGTCGATCTGCCCGGTGAGGAGCGCCTGCATCCCGTCCGGGTGGTCGAGGGCGACGAGGCCGTTGTCGAGCGCGGACGCATTGCCGAGCTTGACCTGCGCCATCTTGCGCAGCACGACGGCCTGGATCGACGTGTTCGTCGGCGTCGCGATGCGCTTCCCCTTCAGGTCGGCGACCGTCTTGATGCTCGGGTCCTTGGCCATGAGCCACAGGTCGCCGAGGTTGAGCGGCGCGATGATCTTCCAGTTGACGCCGCGCGCGTAGCCGACGAGGAACGGCCCTGTGCCCATCGCGCCGATCTGGATGTCGCCTGTGATGACGCCGTTCGTAATCGGCGTCCCCGAGGCGAGCACCTTCCAGTCGACCTTCGTGCCCGGGTACTTCTTCTCGATCAGCCGCTGCTGCTTCATGAGGATCAGCGGCGCGTAGCCGAGGCCGGGCTGGTACGCGATCGTGATGTTCGACGGCGCGTCGGCCGTCTGCCCTGCGAGGGCGACCGCGGCGCACGTGCCGAGCACGACGAGCGCAGCGACCGCCGAGGCGATGCGTGTCTTCAACTGTTCCCCCTGTCTGACATTGCTACGACGTCTTCATTCCCCAGCGGATCACCGTCCGCCGTTCGAGCAAACCGAACAGCGCCTCGAACACGACCCCCAGGACCGCGATCACGAGCAGCGCCGCGAACATCTTCGGCGGGAGCAGGTTGAGGCGTGCGTCGTTGATGTAGTTCCCGAGGCCGCCCTTGGCGCCTGCGACCCCGAACACGAGCTCGGCCGCGATGATCGTCCGCCAGCCGAACGCCCACGCCGTCTTCAGCCCCGTGACGGCGTACGGCAGCGCGGCCGGCGCGAGGATGTCCGTGATGATGCGGACGCGCCGCAGGCCGATGTTGCGGCCGACCGCGACGAGCGTCTGGTTCGTCGTCTTGAAGCCGGTCGAGACGGCGATCGCGAGCGGCCACACGGTCGCATTCGCGAGCACGAAGCGCAGCGCCGTCTCGTTCAGCCCGAAGAT
>JBKPLI010000195.1:0-38464 GCA_046731555.1 Actinomycetota bacterium
GGTCGGCCTCGCGGTGGTCGTGCCGCTCGCGGCGTGGTGGCTCGGCGAGCGCTACCTGCGTCGCGCGCGCGACGTGCTCGGACTGCGCCCGCCCGCGCGCGGAACGTGGTGGGCGCCGGCCGCGATCGCCGCGACGATCGCACTCGTCGCCGTCGCGGCCGCGCAACCGACGCTCGCCTCGGCCGGCGGGCGTGGCACGAAGAACACCGGCGAGGTGTTCGTCGCGCTCGACACGTCGACCTCGATGCGCGCAGGCCGGCCGACGCGCTTCACGCGTGCGGTCGACGCGGCCGAGCGGATCCGCGACGGTCTGCGCGGCACGCCGGTCGGGGTGGCATCCGTCACGGACCGGGTCCTGCCGCACATCTTCCCGACGATCGACCGCGACGACTACGTGACGACGCTGCGCGACGCGATCGGTGTCGACCGTCCGCCGCCCGCGAAGCGTCGCGAGCGGGCGTCCGGGTTCGACGCGCTCGCCGCGCTCGGCGCCGCCCGGTTCTTCACGAACACGGAGGGTGCACGCGTCGTCGTGCTGCTCACCGACGGCGAGACGCGGCCGTTCGACGCAGGTGCGGTGGCGCGTGCCCTCGGCCGCGCGCGCGTGCATCTCGTGATCGTCCGCTTCTGGAAGGCGGGCGAGCGCATCGCGGGCGATCCCGTGTACCGCGCCGACCCCGCGAGCGCGATCGGCGCGCGTGCGGTCGCGACCGGGTTGCGCGCGGAGTCGTTCGACGAGTCGGACGTCGGCGGCGCGCTGGCGGCGGTTCGTCGAGCGCTGGGTGCGCCGCAGCGTGTCGTCCCGCCGCGCAGCGCGACGACGTCGCATCCGCTCGCGCCCTACGCGATGCTCGCGGCGCTGCTGCCGCTCGGCTTCCTGGTCTGGCGGCGCAACGTCCGCTAGCCGACGGAGATCAGCGCGACACCCGTGAGCGTCAGTACGACGCCGACGCGTTGGATGCTCGCGACATGCTCCCGGAGCACGATGCGCGCGAGCACGATCGTCACGATCGGGTACAGCGACGCGAGCACGGACGTCACGCTCACGAGCCCGTGCCCCGACGACGCGGCGAAGAGGAGGTTGCCCATCATGTCGCCGAGGCCGACCAGGATCACGACCGCGAGGTCGGTGCGAGCGAGGTGCAGCGGCGGCCGGCGCGCGAGCACGGCGATCGCGACGAGTGCCGTCGAGAAGCCGCGGAAGATCATCGATGCCCACCACGGGTCCTCGTCGCCCGCGACGTGCATGAACGGGAAGTAGAACCCGAAACCGACCGCGGCGAGCAGCGCAAGGCCGACGCCCGCGGCGAGGCGGCGGTCGTTGTCGCCCGGCTCGCGCGAGGCGAGCGCGACGCCGAACAGCGCGCAAAGGATCCCGACGAACGGCAGCGGCCCAGGGCGGTCGCCGGTGGCGATGCCGATGATCACCGGGACGACCGCCGACGCGCCTGCGACGGGCGCGACGATCGAGACCGCGCCTGCGATCACGCCGCGGTAGTACGCGTACAGGCCGAGCGTGCCGGAGAGCGAGGCCGGGATCGCGAGCAGCACCTCCGGGCCGGGCACGGGCGCGCGCTTCACCGCGAGGAGGATCGCGATGCCGACGAAGCCGGCGACCTGCGCGTAGATCAGCACGCGCAGCGTTCCGAGCACGCGAGCCTTCACGGGGCCGACGAAGTCCGCGATCCCCCACGACAGGCTCGCCGCGAGGGCGAGGACGATGCCCGTCACTCGACGCGGCGCGTTGCTGCGACGGCGTCCAGCTGGTTCGCGTGGTACAGGACGGCCGCTTCGGCCGTGCGCGCCGCGCGCGCGTCGTGGTGCGACGCGACGCAGTGCAGGAGCTCGGCCCGCTGCGCGTCGTTAAGGCCCTCGGCGCGCTCGTCGATCAGGCGCAGGCCGAGGTGGACGTGCCCGAGCAGGCGTCCCTCGTCGGTCGGTGCGAACGCCGGGCCGCGCGAGAGCTCGAGCGTGCGGCCGACATCGTGCAGAAGGGCGGCGGCGAGAAGGAGGTCGCTGCGGAGGCGCGGGTGCAGCTGTGCGGTCTCGCGGCAGAGCGTCGCGACGCCGACCGTGTGCTCGAGGAGCCCGCCGGCGTAGGAGTGGTGGTCCTCGGGCGTCGCGGGGTAGGCGCGCAGCTCGCGGTCGGCGAGCACCGCGTGCGCCGTGGCGGCGAGGCCGGGATGGGCGAGCTCCGCCACGAGGAACTCGAGGAACCCCTCGAGCTCGTCGGGGTCGCGTCGCGCGGCGGGCGTGAGGGTCGCGGGGTCGACGTCGGCGCTCTCGAGCGTCCGCACGTCGAGCTGGAGCCGGTCGCGAAAGCGCTCGACGCGCCCGAGGACGCGCACGGCGTCGCCCTCGCCGAAGCGGCCGTCGAGCAGCTCGACGTCGTTCCACACGCGCGCGTCGATCCGGCCGGTCGCGTCGACGAGCTCGAGCGCGAGGTACGAAGCGCCCGACCGCGTCCGTAGCTTGCGCTTCATCCGCACGGCGAACACGGCGTCGACGACACGGTCCTCCGCGAGCTCCGAGATCGTCACGAGGGCCAGTCTAATTCGCGGTCCGGCGTCGTCCTTTTCGGCCATGTCCGTACTCCGGACTGCGGGTCCGGCCCTTCGGGACATGTCCGCTGTGGAAAACGTCGGGGCCGATCGCGCAACGGTGCGCCGCGGTCGTCCGAAACGGCCATGGCCTCACTCCGGACTACTGACATGTCCCGAAGGGACGGGTCGCTAGGCTCAGGGCATGCCTCTCGTGCGGCCGTTCTCCGCGCTTCGCTACGACGAGACGGTCGCCGGGCCGCTCGCGGAGCTCGTCGCGCCGCCGTACGACGTGATCGACGACGCGGCCCGCCGCGAGTACCTCGCGCGCAGCCCGTACAACGTCGTCCACCTCACGCTGCCCGACTCCGAGGATGACGCTGCCCGCGCGTTCGCCGACTGGCGCGCGCAGGGCGTGCTGCGCGAGGAGGCGCCGGCGCTCTGGTGGATCGCACAGGACTACATCGGCCCCGACGGCGTGCCGCGCACGCGCGAGGGGATCGCCGGCTCGATCGAGGCCGTGCCGTACTCAGCCGGACAGGTGCTGCCGCACGAGCTCACGCACGCTGGCCCGAAGGAGGGGCGGCTTCGCCTGCTGCGCGCGACGCACACGCAGCTCGAGCCGATCTTCCTCCTCTACGACGCCGACCCGCCGTTCGACCGGCCGGGCGGCGAGCCCGATCTCGGCGTCGAGGAGGGCGGCGTCCACACACGCGCGTGGCGCGTGGAACGCGAGCCGGTCGAGCTCCCGGCGCCGCTCCTGATCGCCGACGGGCACCACCGCTACGAGACGGCCGTCGCGTTCCGTGACGAGGATCCGAGCGCGACGCATACGTTCGCCGTGCTCGTCTCCTCGCGTGCGCCCGGCGTCGAGATCTTCCCGACGCACCGCATCGTCCGCTCGTTCGCCGCCGAGCCGCCGCTCGGCGGGCCGGTCGCCGGCGCGAACGGGCTCGCGCTCTACCGGGACGGCGAGCTGCGCGCGGTCGAGTCCGACGACGAGCTCGACGCCCGCGCGGTCGCGCGCTACGCGACCGACGTCGCGTACACGCCCTACGCCGACGAAGCGCGCGCGGCGGTCGACCGCGGCGAGGGCGAGGCCGCGTTCCTCGTCCGCGCGCCGACGGTCGAGCAGGTGCGCGCGTTCGCGACGCGCGGCGAGACGATGCCGCAGAAGTCGACGTTCTTCTACCCGAAGCTCACCTCCGGCCTCCTGTTCCACCCGCTGTGACGGAGCCGTGGCTCGACCTTTGCCGCGCCGCGGTCGGCGACGTGCGCGCGGTGCTGGAGGAGCTGCCCGCGCGCGCCGACCGCGAGACGGTCGTCGGCGCGGGGCTCGGCGGCGACGACACGACGGCCATCGACGCGGCGGCCGAGCGGGTCATCCTCGCGCGCTTCGAGGGTCAGGACGTGCGCATCGTGAGCGAGGAGGTCGGCGTGCAGGGCGACGGCCGCTGGACGGTCGTGGTCGACCCGATCGACGGCTCGAACAACGCGAAGCGCGGCATCCCGTTCTTCTCGCTCTCGATCGCGGTCGCCGACGGCGAGACCTACGACGACGTCGTGTTCGGCTACGTCTACGACTTCGGCACGGGCGAGGAGTGGACGGCGACGCGCGGCGGCG
This sequence comes from Actinomycetota bacterium, assembly GCA_046731555.1. Taxonomy (GTDB): domain Bacteria; phylum Actinomycetota; class Thermoleophilia; order Gaiellales; family Gaiellaceae; genus PALSA-600. The sequence continues at coordinate 4,165 of JBKPLI010000195.1, forward strand.
GAGCGCTTCTCGACGGCCGCGAGCTCGTCGAGCGGCCGAAGGACGAGCTCGAGATCCTCTCGTTCGAGGCGACGACGACGGAGTTCGTCGCCGAGCGCGCGTCGCGGATGATCGGCGTCGCGAAGCGGCTGCGCGTGATGGGGTCGCTCGCGATCACGCTCTGCCACCTCGCGGCCGGCCGCATCGACGGCGTCGTGTCCCTGAAGCCCGCACGCTCGGTCGACATCGCCGCCGCGCAGCTGCTCGTGCGCGAGCGCGGCTTCGCGATCGACCTGCCCGACTCGGGTGCGGCCTTCGGGGCCAACGCGCTCGACCTCGAGCCGCGTTCACGCGTCGTCGCGGCGGGAAACGACCAGCTGTGCCGCACGCTGACGGAGGCGCTCACCGGATCCGCATAGGCTGCTCGGGCTGGAACTACGCCCACTGGCGGCACGGCGTCTTCTACCCGCCGCGCCTCGCCGCGCGGAACTGGCTGCGCTTCTACGCACAGCACTTCGACACGGTCGAGATCAACACGACCTTCTACCGCCTCCCGAAGGCGGCGGCGGTTGCGCGGTGGGTCGACGAGACGCCCGACGACTTCCTCTTCGCGGTGAAGGTCAGCCGCTACATCACGCACGTGAAGCGGCTGAACGACGTCGCGCCGAACCTCGCGCTCCTGTACGAGCGCATTGCGCCGCTGCTCGCCTCGTCGAAGCTCGGCCCCCTGCTGTGGCAGCTGCCGCCGACCTACAAGCGCGACGACGACCGCCTCGCGCGGGCGCTCGAGGCGTTCCCGCCGGAGCAGCGCCACGCCGTCGAGTTCCGCCACGAGAGCTGGTTCACGCCCGAGGTGATGGCGATGCTGCGCGAGCGCAACGTCGCGCTCGTGGTCGGCGACCGCCCTCAGGTGCACGCGTTCCAGACGCACGAGCTCACGGCCGACTTCACCTTCGTCCGCTTCCACGCCGGCACGCGCGGGCGCAACGGCAACTACTCCCACCGCGAGCTCGCCGTCTGGGTGCGCAGGCTGCGCGAGTGGTCGCGCGAGGCCGACGTCTACGCGTACTTCAACAACGACTGGGAGGGCTACGCGATCGAGAACGCGCTCTACGTCGAGGAGCGGCTCGGTAGCCTGTGACCGATGGCGACGCGCGACGAGATCCTGGCAGCGCTCTCCCGGGTCATCGACCCCGAGCTGCGGAAGCCCGTGACCGAGCTGGACATGGTGCGCGACGTGCGGATCGACGGCGCGGACGTGGCCGTCACGATCGCGCTCACGGTCGCCGGCTGCCCGCTGCGCAACTCGTTCGAGGACCAGGTCGGGCGCGAGGTCGGCTCCCTGCCGGGCGTCGCCTCGGTGCGGCTCGAGTTCGACGTCATGTCGCCCGAGGAGCGCGCGGCGCTGACGCAGAAGCTACGCGGCGGGGCGCCGTCGGAGGAGCGGACGATCCAGCTGCCCGCCACGACGCGCGTGCTCGCGGTCGTGTCCGGCAAGGGCGGCGTCGGCAAGTCTTCGCTGACCGTGAACATCGCGGCGTCGCTCGCGGCCGCGGGGCACGAGGTCGGCGTGCTGGACGCGGACGTCTACGGCCACTCGATCCCGCACATGCTCGACATCCGCCAGCGGCCGGTGCTCGTCGACCGCCTGATGATCCCGCCGGTCAAGCACGATTTGAAGCTGATGTCGATCGGGTTCTTCCTCGACGACAACCAGCCGGTCATGTGGCGCGGGCCGATGCTGCACCGCGCGCTCGAGCAGTTCCTGCAGGACGTGCACTGGGGCGACCTCGACGTGCTCGTCGTCGACATGCCGCCGGGCACGGGCGACGTGTCGATCTCGCTCGCGCAGCTGCTGCCGCGCGCGGAGGCGGTGGTCGTGACGACGCCGCAGCCGCTCGCGCAGGAGGTCGCGGTGCGCGCGGCGACGATGGCGCAGAAGACCGGCATGCGGCTGCTCGGCGTGGTCGAGAACATGACGTCGGACGTCTTCGGTGCGGGCGGCGGCGAGCGGCTCGCGGCCGAGCTCGACGTGCCGCTCCTCGGCTCGGTGCCGCTCGACGCGGCGCTGCGCGAGTCGGGGGATGCTGGTGAGCCGCTCGTCCTGCGGGCGCCCGACTCCGAGCCGGCCCGTGCGATCGCCGACATCGCGCGCACGATCGACGAGAGCCGCGCGGGCGGCTTCACCCGGACGCTCCCGCTCGTCTCCTAGCGCCGCTTGCCCGCTGCGGCGTTCTTCGACCTCGACCGGACGCTGCTGCGCCGCTCGTCGGTGCTCGCGCTCGCGGGGTCGTTCAACGAGCGCGGCGTGATCTCGCGCTGGCAGCTCGCGAAGTCGGCGTTCTGGCAGCTGCTCTTCGTCCTGCGCGGCGCGAGCGCCGAGACAGTGCGTTCGGCGGCCGAGGACGGGATGATGCTGCTCCGCGGGTTCACGGTCGAGGAGATGCGCGAGCTCGTCGGCGACGCGATGGAGCCCGTGCTGCGCCCGCTCGTGTACGCCGAGCCGCTCGCGCTCGTGCAGCAGCACCGCCAGCGCGGCGAGCAGGTCTACGTCGTCTCGGCGACCCTGCAGGAGATCGTCGAGCACATCGCCGCCGACCTCGGGTTCGACGGCGCGGTCGGCTCGACCTGCGAGATCGTCGACGGCGTCTACACCGGCAAGTCGCTGCGCGCTGCGCACGGCGACGGTAAGGCGGCCGCCGTCCGCGAGCTCGCTGCCGCGGAGGGCATCGACCTCGCGGCGTCGACCGCGTACTCGGACTCCCACACCGACCTGCCGTTTCTCGAGGCCGTCGGCCACCCGGTCGCGGTCAACCCCGACCGGTCTCTCCGCCGCACGGCGCGCGATCGCGGGTGGCCCATCCTCGAGTTCAGCGAGCGCTACGTGACGCACGCGCACCGCCGGTTCCACCCGGCGCTCCTCGCGCTCCCGCTCGTGCTGGCGGCCGCGGTCGCGGCCAGGCGGCGTGCGGCCTGACGAGGCGCGGCCGCGGCTCGCGGCGCTCGGCTTCGACGACCACGACGTCGAGGTGCTCGCGCGCCACTTCCTCGCCGCCGAGGAGCGGGGCTCGACCGGCCACGGTCTGTCGCGGATCGAGTGGCTCGAGTCGTGGGACGCGCTCGAGACCGGTGCGAAGCCGGCACGCGCCGTCGCGGAGCCCGGCTACGAGCGCTGGGAGAGCCGCGGCGCACTCGGGTACCTCGTGCTCGACGCGATCGTCGAGGCCCAGCTCGCCGACCCGCCGTCCCGCGCCCGTCTCGTCGTCGCCGACGACAGCTTCCCCACGGGCGCGCTCGGCTACTGGACGCGGCGGCTCGCCGACGGCGGCCTCGTCGCGGTGCTGACGGCCACCTCGCCGCGGCGCCTGCGGCACCCGCACGGCGGCCCGCCGCTCACCGGCACGAACCCGCTCTCGATCGCGATCCCGTCCTCCGACGGCCGCCCCGTCGTCGCGGACACGTCGATGGGTGCCGTCACGCACGGTGACGTGCTCGCGGGCCGCGCCCGCCCCGAGGACCTCGTTCCGTTCGGCGGCGAGCAGGCGCACAAGGCGTTCGCGCTCGCCGTCGGCCTGCAGCTCCTCGTCGACGCGCTCACGCCGAGCGACGGCTTCGGCGCGGTGCTCCTCGTCGCGCCGCCCGAGGCCGACCCCGTCCCCGCGTTCCGCGAGCTCGCCCGCGGCGCGCGCCTGCCCGGCGGCTAGGCGGGAAAGCCGGGCTCGCGGCGGATCGACGCGAAGTCGCTGTGGGCGCGCGCCTGGTCGGCCCACTCCGGCTCGGAGGCCAGCGCCTCCTGGAGGTGTCTGATCGCGTCGACCCGCCGTCCCGCGCGCGCCTCGATGCGCGCGAGGTAGTACAGCGCGGCCGGATCGCCCGGGTGCTCGCGCACGCCCTCCTCGAGGATCGGGATGGCCTCGTCCCACCGCTCCGCCCGCGTGTACGGGATCGCGGCGAACGAGGCCTCCCACACCGACACCTCGAACGGCTTGCCGACGAAGCCGCCGACGGCGAGCACGGCCGTGTCCTCCTCCTCGGCGATCGCGCCGCGCACGACCGTCGAGTCGCGGATGAAGACGACCGTGCCCGCCGGGGCATCCACCTCCTCGTCGTCCAGCTTGAAGCGCGCGCGGCCGCGGAGGACGACGTAGCACTCCTCCTGCCCCGTGCCCTCGTCGTGCTCCTCGACCACGTGCCGGCCGACGGCTTCGGACGTGTACGCGTTCGTGCCGAAGCCGCGCACGTCGAAGCGGCGGCGGATCGGCCGCCACACGAACCCGTCCGCGACCGGGATCGCGTCGAGCTCGTCGATGTGCGCGACCGCGTAGCTCAGCGGATCGCCTCCGCGAAGCGCGGGTCGTCGCGCACGGGCTCGAGGTCGGCGTCCTGCTGCGCCTGCTGCCGGAACGGCGGAAAGCGCTCGACCGACACGCGCAGGTGGTCGAACAGGTCGTCGTCGACCTCGCCCGCGAGCGAGGCGAAGCACGCGTAGTTGAAGTGCAGCCCCGGCGGATCGGGGTTCTCCGCGAGCCCGCGCCGCACCGCGTCGAGCGCGTCCGCGTAGCGCTGTTCCCCGTACGCCTCGAGCGACTCGCTGTGGAACGGCCACGCGTCGCCCCAGTCGAGCCCCTGGTACGGCTGCCCGGGCGTGCCGCCGAGCGCGAGCACCGTCCCCTCGCCCGTCGCCTTGCGCTTCGAGCCCGGCTCGACGAACACGAGCGTCCCGGCCGGAGCGTCGAACGTCTCGCCGTCGACCTCGAACTTCGCGTTGCCGTCCATCACGATGTAGAGCTCCTGCTGGCCCGAGCCCGTCTCGTCGTGCTCGTTGATCAGCGTCCCGTCATCCGCGGGCGTGTACGCGTTGATCCCAAACGCCTGGATGCCGAGGTGCTCGCGCACCGGGACGCTGCGTCCGCGCTGCTCGATCTCGTCGAGCCGCGCGACCTGCCACTTCGGCTTGCCGCTCATCCGATCACCTCCGTGAACCGGTCGTCGTTGCGAATCGGGTCGAAGTCAGGGTCCTCGCGCGCGGCGCGGCGCGCGTCGTCGCCGGCCAGCTCGACCGCCGCGCGCAGGTGGTCGAGCGCGGCGTCCGCGTCGCCGCTCAGGCTCTCGAAGCACGCCGCGTTGTACCGCGGATGCCACAGGTCGGGATGACGCTCGATCGTCTCGCGGAGCTGCGCGCGTCCCTCGTCGACGCGGCCTGAGCGGCGCAGCCCCTCCGCCAGCGCCCACTCCTCCCACGGCGACGGTTCGAACGCCTCGCCGGCCTTCGCCCCGACGGCGAGGACGGTCGTGCCCGCCTCGGCGGCGACCGCCTCGCGGCGCGTGCCCGGCGGGACGAAGACGGCCGAGCCGCGCGGGACGTCGACCGTCTGCTCGCCGAGCGTGAAGGTCGCGCGCCCCGCGAGCACGACGTAGACCTCCTCCGGCCCGTCGGCCTCGCCGTGGCGCTCGATCACGTGGTCGCCGGCCGCGTCCGCGGTCCACGCGTTGACGCCGAACGCGCGCACGGCGAAGCGCCGCCGCACGGGCCGCCAGACGCCGCCCCATGCGGTCGGCAGGCGATCGAGCTCCTCGAGGTGGGCGGCCCGCGCGCTCACCGCTGCCGCAGCTCCTCGAGCACGACCGGGTCGATGCGCTCGATCCCGTCGACGCGCTCCTCGAGGTTCTCCGTGCCGGCCCACGCGTCGAACGCCCCGAGCAGGTCGCCGTCGTAGCCGAGCCGCGCGAGCCGCTCGCGCAGCTCGCCTGCGAGCTCGTCGTCGACCTCGACCCAGTCTTCGCGCGGCGTCTTGCCGAAGAGCGCCTGGTGGATGCCGTACAGCCGTGCGAGCTCCTCGACCGGCCGCGCGTGGTCGTCCGCGCGCAGGTCGACGAGGACGTCCGACAGGCCGCCGTAGCCGCCGTCGCGCTCCACGACGAGCAGCGCGGCCGACTGCTGCCCGCGCCGGTCGCCGCCCGCAGCCTGCGCGGCCGCGAGGCACGCGACCAGCCGCTCCGCGAGCGGCTTTCCCGCCGAGCCCTCGAACGCCGTCGCGAGCGCGTCGACCGTGGCCTCGGAGACGAGGATGTTGCCCTGCGCCGCGTAGCCGGCCCCAGCCCGACCGCCGGCCCAGTCCATGCACTCCGGACCGGTGAACGTCGCGCTGCGGCCCTGCGCGTCCACGACGCCGAGCTGGCGGTGGTCGCGGCCGTCGTCGGCCCCCGTGAGGCGCGCGACGACCTCCTCGGCCGACAGGCCCTCGCGCAGGAGCGCAAGCCCGTCCGGCCCGTAGCGCGGGTTCGCGTAGGCCTGCGTCGCGACGGCGCCGACGTGCGGCTCGGCCCACGGCACGACCGAGCCGACCGCGAGGAACTTCGACTGCGTCGCGACGCCCCACTGGCCCGCGTCCAGGTCGCAGGCGGCGATGGAGTAGGTCGCGACGACGTCAGCCATACGTGAGCTCGGTGAGGTCGAGGTCGAGCAGGCCCGGGTCGTCGACGAGGGCGCACGACACCTCCGGCCGCGCGAGCGCGCGCTTCACGTCCTCGGCCGTGCGCGCGCGGACGACCACCGGCCGGCCGGCCTCGTGGGCGCCGCGGAGCGCGGCCTCGTCGCCCACGTCGTCGAGCACGAGCGCGTCGTCGAGATCGAGATCGCCCGCGAGCGCGATCGCCGGGACGCGCCGGCCCGTCGCTCCGAACCAGCGCTCCCTCACAGCTCGACGCTGCCGCCCGGCTGGACGTCGACGACGTCGGCGTTCGGCGCGAGCTCGCGCAGCTTGTCGGGCGTGCCGGTGAGGAGCGGGAACGTGCCCCAGTGGCACGGCACGCAGCGGGGGTTGCCGAGCAGCTCGAGCGCCACCGCCGCCTCCTCGGGGCCCATCGTGAACCAGTCGCCGATCGGCAGCACCGCGACGTCCGGCTCGTAGATCCGTGCGATCAGCTGCATGTCGCCGAACACGTTCGTATCACCCGCGAAGTAGACGGTCTTGCCGTCCTCGAGCTTGATCACGAGCCCGCACGACTCGCCGAGGTACGTCCCGTCGTCCGCGCTCGACGAGTGGAACGCGTGCGTGAGCGTGAAGCGGATGCCGTCGACCTCCTGCGAGCCGCCCTTGTTGATGCCGGGCAGGTCGCCGACGTTCGCGCCCTGCCGCTTGAGCCAGCCCTTCACCTCGACCTGGGCGATCACCTCGGCGTCGGGGAACTTCTTCGACAGTTCGACCGCCTGGCCCACGTGGTCGCCGTGGCCGTGCGTGACGGCGATCACGTCGACGCGCTCGGGGTCCTGCTCGTCGGCCGGCGTCTTCGGGTTTCCCTGGAGGAACGGGTCGACGTAGATCCGTTTGCCGCGATCGCTCTCGATCCGGAACGAGGCGTGACCGAGCCACGTGAGCGATGCCATTCGTCTCCTTTCGCCTGATTGGGGCCGAGCATAGAAGGACCGTCCGGCCCGGGAGCGAATCTTTGGGCGTGGGACGTCGCGTGCTCCCGGCCCTGCTCGCGCTCGTCGCCGCCGTCGCGGACTCGACGGGGGCGCACGGCCTCGGCTTCTACATGCTGGTGGGGGCGCTGCCGTTCACGGCGGTCGCGGCGCTCGCGTCGTTCGGCGACTACCTCGAGACCCGCGAGGACGCGGTCAGCGCGCTCCAGTCGCTCCTCTGGGCGGTCGCGCTCGTGCTGCTCGTGCTCGCCTGCGCCGTGCGCAGCCAGTCGCTCGAGGTGCCGCCCCTCGCGGCCTCCTCGCTCGTGGCCTGCCTCGGCGTGTTCGCGATCAAGGCCGTTGTCGCGGCCGCTCCGCTCGCGCTCCGGCTCGCGCTGCGTCCCGCCAAGCCCTAGGGCTTCGTGCGCGTCCTCTCGCTCGACGGCGGCGGCATGCGCGGCCTGTTCGAGGCGTACGTCCTCGCGGCGCTCGAGGATGCTGTCGGCGCGCCCGCCGCGCATGTGTTCGACCTTGTCTCGGGCACCTCGTCCGGCGGGATCGTCGCCCTGGGCCTCGCGACGGGGAAGTCGGCACGCGAGATCGCGATGCTGTACGAGACGCGCGGGCCGCGGATCTTCGCGCGCTCGCCGCTGACCGGCCTCCGCGGCCTGCTCGTGTCGAAGTACCCGCGGCGCCGCCTCGACGAGACGCTGCGCGACGCGCTCGGTGACGCGCGGCTCTCGGACGCGGCGACGCGCGTGCTCGTGCCGGCGTTCAGCCTCGAGCGCCGCGACCTCGTGTGGTTCGACAGCGGCGCGCGCACGGCACCCGGCCGCGTGAAGGTCGCCGCCGGCGATCCGCTCGCGCGCGACGTCGCCGCCGCGACCTCGGCGGCGCCGACGTTCTTCGGCCCCGTGCGGGTCGACGGCCTCGACGGCGAGTGGCTCGACGGCGGCGTCGGCGCGAACGACCCGACGCCGTACGCGCTCGCGGTCGCGCTCGGGGACCGGCCCGGCGACGTGCTCGCGCTCTCGATCGGCACCGGCGGCTTCTTCCCGTCGTACCCACGCCGGCTGCGCGGCGCGCTGCGCGTCGGGCTCTGCGCGATGCCCGGCCTGATCCTGTACCCGACCGGCCTCGTCGCGCACGACACGGCAGACGCGCTCGCCCACGTCACGGACGCGATCCGCCTCGTCCGAGTCGCGCCCGAGCCGAACAGCGTCCCGCTGAAGCTCGACGATGCGTCCCCCGACGCGATCCGGCGCCTGCGGGCCGAGGCCGAGCGCGTCGTCGCGGGCGAGGCGCTGCAGGCGCTCTTCTCGGAGCTGATCCGTACATCGGCTTGAATCATTCGTAACGTTCGCGTCGTAGCCTCGCGGCGTGACCAGGCTCGCCGTCGGGCTCGCAGCGCTCACGGTGACGGCCGCCGCCGCGGCTGCACCGGCGTTCGACGGTCGGCCGGACGCGCGCTTCGCGGGCTCGCGCCACGGCTGGACTGCCGTGAACGCAACCGACACCGGCACCGGAGAGCGAGCGTGGCGCGTTGTTCTCGACCGCCCCGACCCGCAACTCCGCTCGCGCACCACGTGGTTCCGCGCGTCGCGAGTCCCGACGCTGTACGTCCGCGCGCGCTGGGCGTCCGCCGACCCCGTGGCGCGCGTGTACTGGAGCCTCGGCGGCCCGTTCTCCTACCGGCGCAGCCGGCCGTTCTTCCCGGTCGCCGATGGTCACTTCCGCACGTACGTGGTGAGGCTCGCGGGCCTGCCCGGCTACGCCGGCGCGATCACCCGGATCCGCGTCGACCCGGTCGAGTCGCCGCAGCCGGGCGACTTCGTCGACGTCGCGTGCATCTCGTGGCGCAGGTGCCGCCCGGACGTCGCGGCCGAGGAGCGGCTGGAGAAGACGCTGCCGTCGCCGCGGTTCGTCGACCCGATGGGCGGCGCGCCGTCGAAGCTCTTCTGGCAGGTCGAGCCCGACGGCCTCGTCTCGGCGTGCCGGATCGGCGGCAGCTTCGACGTGCAGGTCTCGTATGCCGGGCGGGCGCAGCTCTCGATCGGCGGCCTGTACGGCCTGTCGTCGAACGCGCAGGCAGCGTCGGGTGCGCTCCGACTCATGCGCGCCGGCAACAAGGCCGACATCTGGATGCGCACCTCGGACCGGCCCGACTGGTTCGCCGTTGCCCGCGGCCGCGACGACCCAGGTCGGCCGGAGCTCGTCCACGTCACCGGCACGGTCACCGACTTCCGGATCGACCGCGGCGAGTTCTCCTGCTAGAGCGGCAGCGAGTTCGCCGCGCTCTCGGCCACGTCGATCAGCGGCTGCACCGCGAAGAAGGAGCCGATCGTGACGACGAGGCAGAGAAACACGCCGAACGAGAGCAGCGCCTCGCGCGGCGGCGAGCCTCCGGCGGGCGCGAGCTGCAGCTCCGCGCTGTCGCGGAAGTACATCGCGCGCACGATCCCGAGGTAGTAGTACGCGCTGATCATCGTCGCGATCACGCCCGCGACGATCAGCCACCAGAAGCCGTCGTGCTCGTACGCAGCCGCGAAGACGTAGAACTTGCCGATGAACCCGCCGGTGAGCGGGAAGCCGAGCATCCCGAGCATGAACGTCCACATCGCGATGCCGAGGAACGGCCGCTCCCAGCCGAAGCCGGCGAGGTTGTCGAGCGTGACGGGCATGCCGAGCTCGCGTTCGCGCGCCGCGACGACGGCGAACGCGCCGAGCGACATCGCGCAGTACGGGATCAGGTAGTACATGAGGGCCTTCGCGCCGAGGTTGTTCGCGGCGGCGACGGCGATGAGCATGAACCCCGCGTGCGAGATCGACGAGTACGCGAGGATCCGCTTCACGTTCCGCTGCACGAGCGCCGCGATGTTGCCCCACGCGAGCGAGACCGTCGCGATGATCGCGATCGCCCACGTCCACAGCCGGTCGTCGTGCGGGAACGCGGTCACGAGCACCCGGTAGGCGGTGACGAGCGCCGCGATCTTCGTCGCGGAGGCCATGAACGCGGTCACGGGCGTCGGCGCGCCCTGGTACGCGTCGGGCGTCCACATGTGGAACGGCGCGGCGCTCGCCTTGAAGCCGAAGCCGGTGATGATCATCGCGAGGCCGACGACGAGCATCGCGTCGTGCGCGTGCCCCGCCGCCGCGATCCTGTCGAAGGCGAGCTCGCCGGTGACGCCGTAGACGAGCGCCGAGCCGAAGAGCAGCGTCGCCGCGCCGACTGCGCCCACCACGAGGTATTTCAGCCCGGCTTCGAGCGACCCGACGAGGTCGTAGTCGATCGCGCACATCACGTACAGCGCGATCGAGAACCACTCGAGCCCGAGGAAGAGTGTCATCAGGTTGCCGGCCGACACGAAGAACGCCATGCCGGCGCCGGCGGCGGCCAGGAGCGCGTAGTACTCGGCGACGTGCTCGTCGCGCCACGGCTCGCGGTAGGAGAGCAGCACGGCGACAAGGCCGCAGCCCGCGATCAGCACCTGCGCGAGCGCGCCCCAGCGGTCGCGGTACATCGCGTCGGCGACGACGGTCGTCGGGTCTGGCGAGCGGGCGTCGAGGAAGCAGGCGAGCACGAACGCGGTCACGAACCCGATCGCGCACACGACCGCGGCGATCGGCCTCCGCACGACGCGCGGCACGAGCACGGCGACGAGCAGCAGCACGCCCGACGCGCCGAGCATCGCCAGGATCGGCGCGAGCGCGAACCAGTCGACGTGTGGCCTCGGGATCACGGTGATGCCTCCGCGAAGCTCTGGATCTGCTGCGTCGCCTGGTCGCCGCCGAAGGCGTGGCCGGAGATCGCCGCCGGCCACGCCGACAGGACGAGCAGCAGCGCGACGAGCGGCACCACGACGGCGAGCTCGGCGGTGCGGAGGTCGAGCGCCGCGTCCGGCACGGCTGGGCCGACGTCCTGGTGGAGCACGGCCGAGATCGCGCGCAGCATGTACATCGCGGCGAGCACGATCCCGGCAGCGCCGACGACGGCCCAGGCCCAGTGCTCCTGGAACACGCCCGCGAGGATGAGGAACTCGCCCGCGAACGTGGCCGAGAGTGGCACCGCGAGCGAGATGATGCCCACCGTCATCAGCAGCGTCGCGAGCGCGGGTCGCCCGCGCGCCATGCCGCCGAGCAGGCGGAACTCGCCGGTCGACGTCCGACGCTCGACCATCCCCGCGAGGAGGAAGAGCGACGCCGAGACGAGGCCGTGGTTCACCATCTGCAGCACGGCGCCGTCGAACCCGAGGTCGTTGCCGGCGAACAGGCCGAGTGCGATCAGACCGGACTGCGCGAGCGACGAGTACGCGATCACGCCGCGCAGGTCCGGTGCACGGAACGCGATCAGCGAGCCGTACACGAGCGTGATCGACGCGAGCACGAGGAGCGCGACGCGGAAATCTGAGAACGGCTCGGGGAACTTCGGGATCGCGATCCGCAGCAGGCCGTAGAGGCCCGCCTTCGAGACGACGCCCGAGAGCACGGCGGACACCTCGGGCGGCGACTCGCGGTAGGCGTCGGGGAGCCAGCCGTGGAACGGGAAGAGCGGCGACTTGATCAGGAACGCGGCGAGGAAGCCGAGGAAGATCCACGTGTTGGTGCTCGGGCCGATCTCGACGAGGTCGAACGTGCCGGCCTGCAGGCCGTAGACGACGATCGCCGCCAGCATCAGCAGCGAGCCGACGACGGTGTAGAGGACGAACTTGATCGTCGCGAGCATCCGGCCGGCGCCGCCCCACACGCCGATCAGGACGTAGAGCGGGATCAGCATCGCCTCGAAGAACGCGTAGAAGAGCAGGAGGTCCTGGGACGTGAACACGCCGACGATCGCGCCCGTCAGGAGGAGCTGCAGGCCGAAGTACGCGCGCGGCCGCTCGCGGCCGACCCACCACGCGTAGACGATGCAGGCCGTCTGCACGATCACCGTCAGGCCGACGAGCCAGAGCGAGAACGCGTACATGCCGACGTGGTACGAGACGCCGAGGTCGGAGAACCACGACGCCTTCTGGTCGAGTTGCAGCGCCGGGTCGTCGAAGTCGAACTGCTGCACGGCGCTGATCCAGAAGCCGACCTCGACGAGCGACACGAGCGTTGCGAGCGAGCCGGCCCAGTAACGCGGCAGCGGCGCGAGCCACACGAGCAGGGCGCCCGCGACCGGCAGGAAGATCAGGATCGTCGTCAGCCAGGAGTCCATCAGCGCACCGAGAGGAAGACGACGGTGAGGACGGCGAGTCCGCCGGCGAGCGCCAGGGCGTAGGAGCGGACGAGGCCGTTCTGCGCGATCGCGAGCTCACGCGAGCCGAGGCGGAAGCCGCGCGTGATCGCGGTCAGCGAGCCGCCGATCACGGGCCGCTCGAAGCCCCACGTGAGCGCGCGCGCGAGCGCGTCCGTCGGCCGGTACCAGAGCCGGTCGTAGAGTTCGTCCCAGTAGAACTTGTTCGCGAACAGCGGCACGACGAGCGGGTCGCGCTCGCGGCGCGTGCGCGCGTAGAGCGACCACGCGACCGCGATGCCGCCGAGGCCGAGTGCGAGCGCGCAGCCGGAGGCGATCCACTCCTGCGCGTCCGTCGGCACGACGAGCGGCTCGGCGACCGGTTCGAGCCACTTCGTGATCGGGTCCCAGAACGGCGAGAACTGGATCCAGCCGCCGACCGCGGCGAGCACGCCCAGCACGAGCACGGTCCACACCATCGAGAACGGCCCTTCCGCTCCGTGGTGCGAGTGGTAGTGCTCGCGCGCGAAGGACGACTGCTCGCCGGTGAAGACGATGAAGAAGAGCCGGAACGCGTACACGCCCGTGAGGAACGTGCCGGCGAGCGTGACTGCGAACAGGAGGTAGCCGAACCAGTCCTCGCGCGCGAGCGTCGCGGCGATGATCGGGTCCTTCGAGAAGAAGCCCGAGAACGGGAAGATGCCGACGAGTGCGAGCGAGCCGACGAGGAAGAGCGTGCGCGTCCACGGCATCAGCTTCCCGAGGCCGCCCATGCGCCGGATGTCCTGCTCGCCCGTGAGCGCGTGGATCACGAGGCCGGCCGTCATGAACAGCAGCGCCTTGAAGAACGCGTGCGTCATCAGGTGGAACATCCCGCTGGCGTACGCGCCGACGGAGGCGCCGACGAACATGTAACCGATCTGCGACATCGTCGAGTACGCGATCACGCGCTTGATGTCCCACTGCGAGAGCGCGATCAGGCCGGCCATGAGCAGCGTGGCGGCGCCGAGGCCGGCCGACAGGTCGAGGACGAAGTCCGCCTGCTCGAAGAGCGGGTGCGTGCGGACGAGCAGGTACACGCCGGCGGTGACCATCGTCGCGGCGTGGATGAGCGCGCTGACCGGCGTCGGGCCCTCCATCGCGTCCGGAAGCCACGTGTGCAGCGGGATCTGCGCCGACTTCGCGACCGCGCCGCCGAGGAGGCCGAGCGCGACGAGCGTCGCGACGGTGCCGGTCGGCGCGTTGGCGAACACGTCCGCGTAGTCGAGGCTCCCCGTCTTCTCGACGAGCAGGAACAGCGCGAGCGCCATCGTCGCGTCGCCGAACGCGTTCATGATGAACGCCTTCTTCGCCGCGCGGATCGCGGCGGGCCGGTGCTGGTCGTACCCGATCAGCAGGTAGCTGGAGAGGCCGACCATGCCCCAGCCGGCGAGCAGGAGCAGCAGGTTGCCGCCCTGCACGAGCAGCAGCATCGAGAAGACGAACAGCGACATGTACGCGAAGTAGCGCCGCTCCTCGTCGCTGCCGTCCATGTAGCCGACGGAGTACGCGACGATCAGCGAGCCGACGCCCGCGACGATCAGCATCATCATCACGCTCAGCTGGTCGGTCAGCAGCGTGAGGCCGAAGTCGTACTGCCCGGCCGAGAGCCAGGTCCACGAGGTCGTCGTGTGCGCGCGCTCCTCCGGGCTGTCGCCGAGCATCGCGAAGAACGCGACCGCAGCCGCGACGAAGGCACCCATCGTCGTCGCGGTAGCGACGTAGCCGGCCGCGCGGCGCGTGATCCGCTGCCCGGCGAGCGTGATCGCGAACGCCGACCCCAGGGGCAGCAGCAGGCAGATCCAGGCGGCGGCGTTCATCCGCTAGCCGCGCAGCGTCCGGAACTTGTCGACGTCGAGCTCGAGGTGGCGGCGGCCCATCGCGACGATGAGGCCGAGGCCCACGACGACCTCGGAGGCCGCGACCGCCATCACGGCGATCGCGAAGATCTGGCCGTCCTCCTGGCCCCAGCGGCGCGCGAACGTGATCAGGGCGAGGTTCGCGCCGTTGAGCATGATCTCGACCGAGAGCAAAATGATCAGCGGCGAGCGGCGCAGCAGCACGCCGAGCGCGCCCGTGACGAAGAGCAGCGTCGCGAGGACGAGGTACCAGCTGATGTCAGGCCCGTGCATCGCCCTCCCCGGCGCGGGCGTGCGAGCCGAGCACGACGCCCCCGACGGCCGCCACGAGCAGCACGATCGAGGTGATCTCGAAGGCGAGCAGGTGGTCGGTGAGGAAGAGCTCGCCGATCCGCCGCGGCGACCCGAACGCGCGCGTGATCTGCGCCTCGTCGTTCAGCGCGTCGCCGGCCTTGAGCCCGACGACGACGATCACCTCGACGAGGATCGCGCCCCCGGCGAGCACGGCGCCGACCAGCTGCCACGACGGCCCGCCGGTCCACGGCGACTCCTCCGTGCGGTCGCCGAGGTAGGCGATCACGAACAGGAACATCACCATCACCGCGCCGCCGTAGACGAGCACCTGGCCCGCGGCGACGAACTCGCCGCCGAGCAGCAGGTAGAGCACCGCGAGCGACGCGAGGTTCCCGATCAGTGCGAGGGCCGAGAAGAACGGGTTGCGGAACGAGACCACCGCGAGCGCGCTCGCGAGGCACGCGAACGCAGCGACGAACCACACGCACCAGACGAGGAAGTTCGCCACCTAGCTGTGGTCCTTGTAGTACGGGACCGGCGTGTCGAAGAGGTCGCGGTCCGCGACCGGGATCTTCTTCACGGGCGGGGCGAGGAGCATGTCCTTCGTGTAGATGAGGTCGTCGCGGTTGTACTCGGAGATCTCGAACTCGTTGCCGAGCGTGATCGCGTCGAACGGGCACGCGAGCTCGCAGTAGCCGCAGAAGATGCAGCGCGACATGTTGATCTCGTAGATGCGCGCGTAGCGCTCGCCCGCCGAGACGCGGTGCGTCGGCGTGTTCTCGGCCGCGACGACGCGGATGCAGTCGGCCGGGCACGCGGCCGCGCAGAGCGAGCAGCCGACGCACTTCTCGAGCCCGTTCTCGTGCACGTTCAACCGGTGCCGGCCGCGGAAGCGCGGGTACACGGGCCGCTTGTACTCCGGGTACTGCTGCGTGATCGGCTTCTTGAAGATCTGCTTCAGCGTGACGCCGAAGCCCTTGAGCGTGTTCGGGACGACGGTCATCTAGATCCACACCACCAGGAACGCGGTGACGAGGGCGTTCAGCGTCGCGACGGGGAGCAGCACCTTCCACCCGAAGCGCATCAGCTGGTCGTAGCGCAGGCGCGGCAGCGACGCGCGCAGCCAGATGAAGACGCCCACGAAGAAGAACAGCTTGAGCACGAACCAGATGGGCCCGAACTTGTCGAGCTCCTCGACCCACGGGAAGTGCCAGCCGCCGAAGAAGAGCGTCACGCAGAGGCCGGAAAGGGTGATCATGTTGATGTACTCGGCGGTCTGGAAGAGGCCCCAGCGCATGCCGGAGTACTCCGTGTGGTACCCGGCGACGAGCTCGGTGTCGGCCTCGGGCAGGTCGAACGGCGGCCGCGACGTCTCGGCGATCCCGCCGATGAAGAAGACGATCAGCCCGATGATCTGCGGGAGGAAGAACCAGACCGTGTTCTCCTGCTTGTCGACGATCTCGACGAGGTTCAGCGACTGGCCCATCAGCACGACGCCGAGCACGGAGAGCGCCAGCGAGACCTCGTACGAGACGAGCTGCGCGCACGTGCGCATCGAGCCGAGGATCGAGTACTTCGAGTCGGACGCCCAGCCGCCGACGATGAAGCCGTAGATGCCGATCGAGCCGAGGGCGAAGATCAGGATCAGCGAGATCGGCACGACTACGACGGCGCCCGCGACGTAGTAGCCGTGGATCGTCCAGCCGGGGCCCCACGGGATGACGCTGAACGCGGCGAGCGCCGTGAACATCGAGACGACCGGGGCGAGGATGTACAGCACATCGTGCGCGGACTGCGGCGCGAACGCCTCCTTGCGCACGAGCTTGATCAGGTCGGCGATCGGCTGCAGCAGCCCGAACGGGCCTGCGCGGTTCGGGCCGTAGCGCAGCTGCATCCGCCCGAGCAGCTTCCGCTCGAGCCAGGTCGTATACGCGAACGCGACCATCACGAGGTTGACGATCACCGCCGACTTGATGAGCGAGACCCACCACTCCTCGTGCACTACTTCGTCACCTCCACGGTCGGGTGGAGGTCGCCGACGTGCTCGCGCGGGATGCGGACGGCGCCGGCCGCGAGGTCGCGCGCGAGCCGCGCTCGGAGCTGCAGCGTCGTGCCGTTCGAGCTGACGGTGACCGTGTCACCCGTGCGGATGCCGCGCGCACGCGCGTCGACCGGCGCGAGCTGCACCTCGCCGCCGGGCCGCTGGAATTGGAGCTCGGGCGTCCGCTCGACGGCCGGGCCCGAGAAGAGCGGCCGGTAGGCGACGACGCGCAGGCCCGTGCCCGCCGGTTGCGCGGCCGGCGCCGGAGCGGGCGCGGCCTTGCGCTCGGCCGGCGGCGGGAGCGGCGCGAGCTCGCCGACGTCGCCGAACGCGATCCCGCCGTAGCAGCGCCGCGAGATCTCCTCGAACACGGTCGAGGCGTACGGCGAGAGCTCGACGCCGAAGCGCTCGCCGAGGCGCGCGATCCACGCGAGCTCGTCGGGGCACGGCGCGAGGACGACGCGGCGCTGGCGCTGCAGCCGGCCCTCGAGGTTCACGGTCGTCCCGTCGCGCTCGAGGTAGCTCGTCGCGGGCAGGACGAGGTCGCACCAGCCGCGGAAGCTCGGCTCGAACATGCCGATCCCGATCACGGCCTCCGCCGCGGCGGCCATCGCGCGCACCGACGGGTCGTTCGCGGCCTCGTCGCCGGAGACGATCACGACGCGCGGCTTCTCGTCGACGGGCTCGTCGTCGGACGCGGCGCTCCAGGCATCGGTGACGCCGCGGCCGTTCGGCGTGCGCGGCAGGTAGTAGACGGCCGCCGCCTCGACGCTGCTCCGCGCGTGGTCGGTGACGAGCACGTCGACCGGGCCCGACGGTGCGTCGTACGAGATCGTCGCGCCCGCGCGGCGCGCGGCCTTCAGCCACAGCTCGACGATCGGCGCACGCTCGACGACCGGCTCGTCGCAGAGGACGACGATCGTCTTCGCGTCGCGGATGCGCGACAGCGGCGCGCGGTAGGCGTCGAACGCGTCGGGCACCTCCTCGGGCAGCACGGCCGCGTGCGCGCCGAGCCCGACGCGCAGCAGCTTTCCGAGGGCGTACGCCTGCTCGACGGTCTCGCCGCCGGAGAGCGCCGTGACGATCGACGAGCCGGCTTCGCGCAGCAGACGCTCGGCCTCGTCGAGCGCCTCGTCCCACGTCACCGCACCGAAGCGGCGGCCGCCGGTGCGCCTCAGCGGCTCTGTGACGCGATCGTCCGCGCGCAGGTGGCCGAACGCGAAGCGGCCCTTGTCGCAGAGCCACCCCTCGTCCACCTCGGGGTGGTTGCGCGAGATGATGCGCTTCACCTTGCCCTCGCGCGTCGTCGCACTGATGTTGCAGCCGACCGGGCACAGGCCGCAGACCGTCGGCACGTTCTGGATCTCCCACGGCCGCCCCTCGAAGCGGTACTGCGTCGACGTGAGCGCGCCGACCGGGCACAGCTCGACGACGTTGCCCGAGAAGTGCGCGCGGTACGGCTCGTCCTCGAACGTCGCGATCATCGACTCGGCGCCGCGGTTGATCGCGACGAGCTGGCCGTCCTCCGCGACGGACTCGCTGAAGCGCGTGCAGCGGTAGCAGAGGATGCAGCGCTCGCGGTCGAGCGCGATCAGCGGCGACACGGGGATCGGCTTCTCGAACGTGCGCTTCGGGAACACCATGCGCGTGTTGCCGGGTCCGTATCGGAAGGTCAGGTCCTGCAGCGGGCACTCGCCGCCCTTGTCGCAGACGGGGCAGTCGAGCGGGTGGTTGACGAGGATGAACTCGAGCGTCGCGTTCTGCCCCTCGGCCGCCTTCGCCGACGCGCGCGCGGTGCGGACGACCATGCCGTCCTGCGCGGTGAGCGTGCAGCCGGCCTGCAGCTTCGGCATGCCCTCGACCTCGACGAGGCACATCCGGCACGCCCCGACGGCCGGCCCGAGCCGCGGCTCGTAGCAGAACACGGGGATCTCGATCCCGGCCGCCTGCGCCGTCTCGACCATGCCGGTCCCCTTCGGCACCTGCACGGTGCGCTCGTCGATCGTGACCGTGACGAGGTCGGGCGTGCTCAATGTTCACTCCGTGTTGAGGAACCTCGTCCCGGACGAGGTTGCTCAACAAAGACGCAACAGAGGGCGCTCACGCCGGCACCTCGGCGACCGGCGAATGCGTGTGCATCGCGACCGGCGCGAGGACGTGGTCGAGCGGCGACGAGTCGCCGAACGGGCAGCCGGCGCCGTCGAGGTGCGCGACGAACTCGTGGCGGAACTTCGCCACGTAGCTCGCGACCGCCATCGCCGCCGTCTCGCCGAGCGGGCAGAGGCACTTGCCGTTGATGCGGTCGCAGACGTCGAGCAGCAGGTCGAGCTCCGGTGCGCTCGCGCGGCCCTCCTCGAGCTTGCGGAGGATCGCGGTCATCCAGCGCGTCCCCTCGCGGCACGGCGTGCACTTGCCGCACGACTCGTGCTCGTAGAACTCGGAGACGCGGATCCCGAGCTGCACCATGCAGACGCGCTCGTCGAGGCACACGACGCCGGCGGAGCCCATCGCGGTGTCGAGCTTCAGCAGCGAGTCGAAGTCGTAGCCGACGTCGATCTCGTCGCCGGTCAGGATCACCGTCGAGGAGCCGCCCGGGATGACCGCCTTCAGCGTGTGCCCGCCCGGCACGCCGCCGCCGTACTCGGCGTCGTAGATCAGCTTGCGCAGCGTGATGCCGGGGACGATCTCGTAGTTGCCGCCGTTCGCGACGTGGCCGGAGATGGACACGACGCGCGTGCCGCGCGAGTTCTCGACGCCGAGCTTCGCGTACTCCGCGGCGCCCATCTCGATGATGGGCGCGACCGTCGCGAGCGTCTCGACGTTGTTCACGACGGTCGGCGACGCGTAGAGACCCGAGATCGCGGGGAACGGCGGCTTCGACCGCGGCTGGCCGCGCTTGCCCTCCAGCGACTCGATGAGTGCGGTCTCCTCGCCGCAGATGTACGCGCCGGCGCCGCGGTGCAGCACGATCGTCACGTCGCCGCGCAGGTCGGGCCGCTGCGCGAGCTCCTCGAGCGCCGAGACGAGCACCGCGTACGGCCCGGTGTACTCGCCGCGGATGTAGACGAACACGTTCGTCGAGCCGACCGCGTGCGCCGTGATGAGGCAGCCCTCGAAGAAGCGATGCGGCACGCGGGACAGGATCTCGTTGTCCTTGAAGCTGCCCGGCTCGGACTCGTCTGCGTTCACGACGAGGTAGCGCGGGCGTGGGTTCTGCTCGGGCTTCGGGATGAACGACCACTTGCGGCCGGTGGCGAAGAACGCGCCGCCGCGGCCGCGCAGCTCGGAGGTGATGAGCTCGTTCGTGACGTCCTCGGGGGTCATAGCGCGTGCCTTCGCGAGCGCGCGGTAGCCGCCGACCGCCTCGTACTCGGCGACCTTCGTCAGGTCGCGCTCGTCCGCACCCGCGAAGACGACCGTCGTCGCCTCAGTCGCCATCGCGCAGCTCCGCGACGATGCCGGAAGCGTCCTCGGGCTTGACCCGGAGCCGGTACTCGTGGTCGACGGCGACGATCGTGCCCCAGCCGCAGCCGCCGAGGCACTCGATCGCGCGCAGCGTCACGGCGCCGTCGCCCGATGTCTCGCCCGCGTGGCAGCCGAGCTCGGACTCGAACGCCTCGAGCACCTGCTGCGCGCCGTAGAGCGCGCACGAGACGTTCGTGCACACCTCGACCTTGTGCCGGCCGACGGGCGCGAGGTCGAACATGTCGTAGAAGCTCGCGACCGACTTGCAGAAGGCGGGCGTGAGGTCGAGGGCGTCGGCGACCTCGCGGAACGCGTCGGGCGAGAGCCACCCGTAACGCTCCTGCGCGAGGCGCAGGGCGGGCAGCACGGCCGAGCGCGAATCGGGCGGGTAGAGCGCACGCACCTCCTGGATCTCGTCGTACAGCGTGCTCACCGGAGCAGCTCCTGACGGCCGACGTTCCCGGTTGGCGTCGCAGACGGCCGCGCGGGCAAAGCCCCCACGGCCTGGAACCGCCGTCGCAAGCGCCGGCTCACCTGTCGACCTCGCCCATGACGCCGTCGAGCGAGCCGACGATGGCGATCATGTCCGCGATCAGCGCGTCGCGCATGCACGTCGCCGTCGCCTCGAGCGCGACGAACGACGGTGCGCGGAACTTCACACGCCACGGCTTCGGCCCGCCGTCGGAGACGATGTAGCAGCCGAGCTCGCCGCGCGGCGACTCGATCGCGGCGTACACCTCGCCCTCGGGGACGCGGAAGCCCTCGGTGACGATCTTGAAGTGGTGGATGAGCGACTCCATCGACGTGTGGAGCTCGTGCCGCGGCGGCAGCACGACCTTGCGGTCGTCGGCGATCCACGGCTCGCCCTCCATGCCCTCGAGCCGGTCGAGGCACTGCTCCACGATGCGCACCGACTCGAGCATCTCGTCCATGCGCACGCGGTAGCGCGCGTACACGTCGCCCTGCTGGTAGACGGGGACGCGGAAGTCGACCTCGTCGTAGGCGAGGTACGGCTCCACCTTCCGGAGGTCCCAGTTCACGCCGGACGCGCGCAGCACCGGCCCCGACTGGCCGAGCGCGATCGCGTCCTCTGCCGACAGGAGGCCGATGCCCTCCGTGCGCTCGAGCCAGATCTTCGAGCGGTCGAGCATCGCGAGGTAGTCGTCGAGCGCATTGGGCATCCACTCGCAAAACGTGCGGCACTCGGGGTAGAAGCCGCGCGGGATGTCCTCGGCGAGCCCGCCGACCTGGAAGTAGCGCGTGTGCATCCGCTCGCCGGTCACGAGCTCGAACAGGTCGAGGATCAGGTCGCGCTCGCGGAACGCGTACCAGAACATCGAGATCGCGCCCAGCTCGAGCGCCGACGTGCCGAGCCACACGAGGTGCGAGTGGATCCGGTTGAGCTCGCAGAGGAGCGTCCGCATCCACGTCGCCTTGCGCGGGATCTCCAGCTCGAGCAGCTGCTCGACCGCCTTCACGAAGACGTACTCGTTGTTCTGGAACGAGACGTAGTCGATGCGCTCCGGGTACGTGATGCACTTCCACCACGTCTTGTGCTCCATCGTCTTCTCGAAGCCGGTGTGGAGGTAGCCGATCACGGCCGAGAGGCCGACGACGTCCTCGCCGTAGAGGTCGACCACGAGGCGGAGCACGCCGTGCGTCGACGGGTGGTTCGGCCCGAAGTTGACCGTGAGCACGTCGCCCGTCTCGGCGATCTCCTTCGGCACCTGCAGCACCGTCGGGATCTCGGGGATGCGCGAGCCCTCGTAGATCGGCGCGCGCGGCCGGCGCGGAGGCGCGACGGCCATTACTCCTCCTCCGAGAAGCGGACCGGCTCGCCGCCGATCGGGTAGTCCTTGCGCAGCGGATGGCCTTCCCAGTCGTCTTCCAGCAGGATGCGCTGGAGGTTCGGGTGGCCGTCGACGCGGATGCCCATCATGTCCCAGGCCTCGCGCTCGTGCCAGTCGGCGGTCGGCCACACGCCGATCACGGACGGCACGGGCTCACCGTCGTCGAGCCACACCTGCAGGCGCAGGCGCCGCGGCTCGGCGGTGACCGACAACAGGTGGTAGCTCATCGAGAAGCGCTTCGGCTTCGAGGCAGGCAGCGCGCCGTAGCCCTGCGTCATCGGCGCGTTGAGGTTGCGGCCGTCGGGCGTGCCGATGTAGCCCGACACGCCCTTTGCGCCCCAGCCGAGGTAGTCGGCGGCCGCGATGTCCGAGAGCATGTTGAAGTGCTCCTCGTCGCGCAGGTAGGTCGCCGCGTCGACGAGCGACTCGGTCGAGACGACGACGGTCGTCTCGCCGAACGCCTCGCTCGCCGAGACGAACCCGGGGACGTCCTCCCAGTTCACGATGCAACGCTCCGGAGGTCGTACGCCGGCGGCACGCCCGCCTGCACGGCCTCGTGCAGCCGCACGATGCCCTCCATCAGCTGCTCTGGCCGCGGCGGGCAGCCGGGCACGTACATGTCGACCGCGACGATCTTGTCGACCGACTGGAGCACGGCGTAGTTGTTGAACATGCCGCCGCTCGACGCGCAGGCGCCCATCGCGATCACCCACTTCGGCTCCAGCATCTGGTCGTAGATCTGACGCAGCGGCGCCGCCATCTTGTGCGACACGCGGCCCGAGACGATCAGCAGGTCGGCCTGGCGCGGCGAGGAGCGGAATGCCTCCATCCCGAAGCGCGCGATGTCGTAGCGGCTCGAGACGATCGACATCATCTCGATCGCGCAGCACGCGAGCCCGAACGTGTCGGGCCACATCGACTTCGTCTGCGCCCACCGAACGGCCTTCTCGAGCGTCGTCAGCCCGACCTTCTCCTCGAGGTTCTGCACCTCCGTCTCGAAGTAGCCCGCCGGCTTCGGCATCAGCAGCCGCTCGGAGCGGAGCCCGAGCTGGCGCAACGGCTTGTCTAGCGCCACTCGAGCGCTCCCTTGCGCCAGATGTAGACGTAAGCGAGCAGAAGGATCCCGAGGAAGACGATGAACTCGACGAACCCGAACCAGCCGAGGTCGTTGAGGATCACGGCGAGCGGATACAGGAACACGATCTCGATGTCGAAGAGGATGAAGAGCATCGCCGTCAGGTAGAAGCTGACGGTGAAGCGCTGCTTCGGCGGCGAGCCCTGCGATACGCCCGACTCGAACGGGATCGTCCGTGCGCGCGTTCGGTGCGAGGGTCGCGTGGCGAACGCGAAGCTCATGAAGACCATCGACGCCGGGATCACGAGTGCGAAGAACCCGTAGATCGCGAACGGCAGCCAATCGTCGAACAAAGGCGCTCCTCCTCGCTTCGGGCGGCGTGAACCTAGCAGGACCCTGGTGGCCGCACGAACGGAACCGAAACCCACGCAGCCAAGCGCGTTACACGTGTCACGAAGTTCCCTTCTCCGGACGCGTCGCTACACTGCGTCCGTGGCCACGATCGAGACCTCCGAGACCGCGGTCGTCACGCTCACCGAGCGTGCCGCGGACAAGATCAAGTCGCTCATGTCACAGGAGCCCGCGGGCGAGGCGGCGGTCCTCCGCGTCGCGATCCAGGGCGGCGGCTGCAGCGGCTTCGAGTACGCGCTCGGCTTCGACCGCGGCGCCACGGAGGGCGACCACGAGGTCGTCTTCCACGGCGTGACCCTCGTCGTCGACCCCTTCAGCGCCCCGTACCTGCACGGCGCGACGGTCGACTACCTCGAGACGATCCAGGAGTCCGGGTTCAAGATCGAGAACCCGAACGCCGTCTCCTCGTGCGGCTGCGGCCACAGCTTCCAGGTGGACGAGGGCGAGGAGCTTCCCGAAGGTACACAGGTCGGCGGCTGCGGCAGCGGCTGCGCCGCGTAGCGCGGCTCGCGACACACCAAACGTAGGATCGGCGCATGCCCGCGCCCGACACGTTTCTGCTCTTCTGCGGCGCCGCACTCGCGCTCATCGTCGTGCCCGGGCCGGCGGTGATCTACGTGGTCGCGCAGTCGATCGACCAGGGCCGCCGCGCGGGGGTCGTGTCCGCGCTCGGGATCGCAGGCGGCGGGCTCGTGCACGTCGTCGCCGCCACCGTCGGGCTCTCGTCGCTCCTCGTCTCGTCGGCGACGCTGTTCGAAGCGGTGAAGCTCGCGGGCGCGGCGTACCTGATCTACCTCGGCGTACGGCGGCTCCTGACCAAGGAGACCGCGGAATTCGTGGAGCGGGAGCCGCGCCCGTTGAAGGCGCTCTTCCGCCGCGGCGTCGTCGTCAACGTGCTGAACCCGAAGACCGCGCTCTTCTTCTTCGCGTTCCTGCCGCAGTTCGTCGACACGGACGCCGGCGCGGCGTGGCTGCAGATCCTGATCTTCGGCCTGACGTTCGTCCTGCTCGCGCTCGCGAGCGACAGCCTGTACGCGCTCGCCGCCGGAACGGCCGCGCACCGCCTCCGCGGACGGGCGTTCCGTGCGGTGCAGCGCTGGTTCTCCGGCAGCGTGTTCGTCCTGCTCGGCGTCGCCGCCGCGCGGACCGAGCGCTAGCTGCCGGCACGACGGGCGATGCCCGGGTAGTCGACGACGAACCCGGCCGCGTCGAAGCGGATGTCGGCTGTGAAGGTGCCGGACGCGAACCGGACGACACCGTCGCCGAGCGGCTCGTAGCGCTGCACCGACCGGTGCACGTCGAGCGACGGCACGTCGACCCAGCACATCACGTAGTCGCGCGGCGGGCCGGCGTCGAGCAGCCCGTCCCGGATCACGGGAAGCGAGTTGAAGAGCGGCGACCAGCCGAGGTCGAAGAAATCGGCGTCGCCGAGTTCGACGTCGCGTGAGCCGTCGCCGACGACCGTGAGGGAGAGGGTGCCCGGCCCGAGCCGGTAGCGCAGCTCGTAGACGGCGCCGAGCTGCGTTCCCTCCGCGACCAAGCTCGGGCCGCGGAGCTCGATCTGCGCGACCTCCATCCGCGGTGCGCCGTCGCCGATCCATGCAAGTCTCGTCTTGAGTACGCCCACGCCGTGATTCTCGCCAACGCGACTCGTGCTCTGGTGCACGAGGAACGGGCGGCTAGAGTCGCGCCGTGCCGTTGAGGGTTGCAGTCGTCGGGTCCGGGCCGGCCGGGTTCTACGCGGCCGACGCGCTGCTGAAGAGCGAGGACCCCGCGGTCGAGCTCGACATGCTCGAGCGGCTGCCGACGCCCTGGGGGCTCGTGCGCTTCGGCGTCGCACCGGACCACGAGAACATCAAGGCGGTCTCGCGCGCCTTCGACCGCATCGCGGCGCGTCCCGGCTTCCGCTTCTTCGGCAACGTCGAGGTCGGGCGCGACGTCGCGCACGAGGAGCTCGCGGCGATCTACGACGCCGTGCTCTACAGCGTCGGCGCGCAGACCGACCGGCAGATGGGCATCCCGGGCGAGGACCTGCCCGGCTCGTGGGCCGCCACGCAGTTCGTCGCCTGGTACAACGGCCACCCCGACTTCCAGGAGCTCGACTTCGACCTCTCGGGAAAGACCGTCGTGGTCGTCGGGAACGGGAACGTCGCGATCGACGTCGCGCGCATGCTCGCGCTGACGCCCGAGGAGCTCGCGCCCACCGACACGACCGATCCAGCGATCGATGCCATCAACGCGGCGGGGATCGAGGAGATCGTCATGCTCGGGCGGCGCGGCCCGGCGCAGGCCGCCTTCACGCCGCCCGAGCTGCAGGAGCTCGGCGAGCTCGCCGGCGCCGACGTCGTCGTCGACCCGGGCGACCTCGAGCTCGACCCGGCGAGCGAGGCCGCGCTCGAGCAGGACCGCGACCGCGCGCGCCGCAACGTCGACATCCTCCGCGAGTACTCGACTCGGCCTACGGCCTCCGGCAAGACCCGCACGATCCGCCTCCGCTTCCTCACCTCGCCGGTCGCGATCGTCGGCGACGGCAAGGTCGAAGCCGTCGAGGTCGTGCGCAACCGGCTCGAGACCGACGAGCGCGGCCGCATCGTCGCCGTGCCGACCGAGGAGCGCGAGACCATCCCGTGCGGGATCGTCTTCCGCAGCGTCGGCTACAAGGGAGTGCCGGTCCCGGGCGTCGCCTTCGACGAGCGCACCGGCACGATCCCGAACGAGCATGGCCGCGTCGAGCCCGGCCTCTACGTCGCCGGCTGGATCAAGCGCGGGCCGAGCGGCGTCATCGGCACGAACAAAAAGGACGCGACCGAGACGGTCGGGCTCCTGCTCGAGGACGCGCGCGCGGGACTGCTCTCGCACGCGTCGGACGAGGGGCTCGACGACCTGCTGCGCCGCAAGGGCGTCGAGTTCGTCGAGTACCCGGGCTGGCAGGCGATCGACGCGGCAGAGCGCGCCGCCGGCGAGCCGCACGGCCGTCCGCGCGTGAAGCTGACCGCCTGGCAGGACCTGCTCGACGCCGCGCGCGCCGGCGCGCCCAGCTGACAGATCCCCCAGGCGGGGGACGTGTCGGCCATTGCCCAGGCGTATAGGTCCCTGTGCGGTGAGGGTCGAATGCTTGAACTGCGGTCACAAGCGGGATGAGCCGGATCATCCGTGCCCGGTCTGCACGTATGTCGGCTGGGCGTGGGAGAAGGATCTCGACGAGGCGCTGCGCCGCCAGCTGCGCGAGCGCGCGCTCGAGACCCGCAGGTTGCGCGTCGCCTAGGCAAGGTCGCACTCCCGCACGTCGCTTGTGTCGAAAAACGTCATAGCGATTCCGGTATGTTCCCGAGCCGTGCGGAGTCTGGCGCTTCTGATGCTGACCGCTATCGCGTTCGTCCTCGCGGGCTGCGGCGGCGACGGCAAGAGCGAGGCGGAGCGCGAAGCCGAGGCTGCGAAGGAGTCCGGTCGCGGCACCGTCACCTGCTCGGGCGAGGCGATGACCGGTGAGACCGGCCTCCCGGCCGACTTCCCGACGATCGACGGAGTCGTCTTCGTGAAGGCGTCCGAGGCCGGCCCGAGCCACGTGGTCGACGGCTACGCCGAGCGCGGCCTCGAGGATCTGTACGACGACTTCAAGTCGGAGTTCGAGAACGCCGGCTACACGATCCTCTTCGACGAGATCGAGGAGGACGACGCCGAGGTCTCGTACAAGACGAAGGACGAGACGTCCGAGGGCCAGGTCGCACTGCGCTCCTGTGACGAGGACAAGACGTCCGTCCACGTCACGAACCGCCCGGAATAGCGCCCCTCCGCGGCTAGACTCGATCGCGTGAGCGAGGTCGAGACCCGACAGGAGTTCTGGGGAGGCGAGACCACGAAGGCGGTCGCCAACTTCCCCGTCTCCGGCGAGCCGATCCCGGTCCCGGTCGCACGCTGGCTCGGCCGGATCAAGGGCGCCGCCGCGCAGGTGAACGCCGAGCTCGGGCTGCTCGACGCCGACAAGGCCGAGCGCATGGCCGCGGCTGCCGAGCGGGTCGCGAAGGGCGAGCTCGACGACCAGTTCCCGATCGACGTCTTCCAGACCGGCTCGGGCACCTCCTCGAACATGAATGCGAACGAGGTCATTGCCACGCTCGCTTCGAATGAGGACGGGGACGTGCACGCGAACGACGACGTCAACATGGGCCAGAGCTCGAACGACGTCTTCCCGAGCGCCGTCCACCTCGCGGCGCTCGACGAGGTGACGAACGACCTGCTGCCGGCGATGGACGCGCTCGCGGCCGCGCTCGAGCGCAAGGCGGCCGAGTTCGACGACATCGTCAAGTCGGGCCGGACGCACCTGATGGACGCCGTCCCGGTCACGCTCGGCCAGGAGTTCTCCGGCTACGCGGCCCAGGTGCGCCAGGGAATCGAGCGGGTGCGCGACGCGCTGCCGCGGCTCGGTCAGATCCCGCTCGGCGGCACCGCCACCGGCACGGGCCTCAACACGCACCCGGAGTTCGCCGCGCGGGTGCGCGAACGGCTCTCGCGCGACACCGGCCTGACGATCTCGGCGCCGGCCGACCCATTCGAGGCGCAGGCAGCCCGCGACGCGCTCGTCGAGCTGAGCGGCGCGCTCAAGGTCGTCGCGGTCTCCTACACGAAGGTCGCGAACGACATCCGGCTCATGGGCTCCGGCCCTCGCGCCGGCCTTGCGGAGCTCTTCCTGCCCGAGCTGCAGAAGGGCTCGTCGATCATGCCCGGCAAGGTCAACCCGGTCATCCCGGAGGTCGTCACGCAGGTGGCGGCGCAGGTGATCGGCAACGACACGACCATCACGGTCGCCGGCATGCAGGGCCACTTCGAGCTGAACGTCTTCGTGCCGCTAATCGCGCGGAACCTGCTCGACTCGGTCGAGCTGCTCGCGTCCGCGAGCCGGCTCTTCGCCGAGAAGTGCGTCGACGGGATCGAGGCGAACCGCGAGCAGCTCGAGCGCTACGCCGAGCTGACGCTCTCAGCCGCGACCGCGCTGAACCCGTACATCGGCTACGACAAGGCCAGCGAGATCGTGAAGACCGCCTCCACGACCGGCCGCTCGCTCCGCGAGGTGGCACGCGAGGCGGGCGTGGACGACGAGACGCTCGACCGCGCGCTCGACTACCACGCGATGGCCAAGCCGCACGACGCGAGCTAGTTCGGCGGCGGCGGGCACTCGCGGAGCGGGATCCGCAGCGTCGCCTTGCTGTGCGGGCCGACCGCGGTGACGAGCACCATCGCGTTGCACGACTCGACGGGCCGCGCGAACCGCGCTGCGAACCGCCCCAGCCGGTCGGCCTGGACCTGCTTCGTCGCCCGGAACGGCCCGTAGGCCGTCAGGCGGACGCGCTCCTGCGCCGCGAACCCCGTGCCCCGCACGGAGAGCGGCGTCAGCGAGGTCGCGCGGAGCGTCGGCTTGACTGCAGCTTGGGCCGCAAGTGCCGTCGCGACCGCGAGGAGTGCCGCAAGAAAAGAGACGAGTGCCTTCATGGCACCTGCGATCATGCCCGGCGCGCGGTGATATCACGCCTCCGATCGCACTGATATAGACAGCTTGATTCGAAGCGACTGGTCCGGTATCAAACGCGCTGCGTCATGAGCGAGCGTTACCGCTACTTGCTCCGGATGCCGTTCGAGCTGCGGGACAAGGTCCTCGACTCGGCCAAGGCGAACAGCCGGAGCTTCAATGCGGAGGTGGTCAATCGGCTCGAGCAGTCCTTCGAGCCCGAGCAGGAGGGCCTGACCCGCCGCGCCGCTCGCGTTCTCGGGGTAACCGCACACATCCCGTGTTCAGGGGGAGGGAGGCAAGCGTGTCGAGGAAGCGCATGCGGCTCGGCGTCGCAGCACTCGTCGTTGCCGTCACCGTTCTCGCAGTCTCAGTCGGCGGCCGCGCCGTCGTCGACCACGGCTCAGGGGTCAACTACCAGGTCGGCGGTGAAGCCGAGCTGCCGCCGGCGCTCGCGAAGAAGCTCGCGATCGACGCGACGCTCGCGCCGCCGCGCAGCTTCGGCGGCTACAAGGAAGGCGACCGCTCGGCCGCCGAGGAGGAATTTCTGAAGCGGGCGGCGCCCGGGACCGACATCCCGGCTGCGGTGCTCGTGAACTCGAAGCGCGACTGGTCGCGGTTCAACGGCCGCGGCCGCGAGGGGTCGGACAACTGGCGCGCGCTCGGGCCGACGAACGCGAAGGGGCTGCCGCAGCCGCTGCGCGACCGCTCGGTCTACACGGCCGGGACGCCGAACTTCAGCGGGCGCATCGCGCACGTCGCGATCGACCCGAACTGCGGCAGCGGCAGCCGCAAGAAGGGCAAGGATGACTGCCGCCTCTGGATCGCGAACGCGAACGGCGGCGTCTGGCGCACGGACGACGCGCTCGACACGACGCCGCAGTGGGAGTACCTGTCCCGCGTCTTCGAGCACAACAACGTCGCGTCGCTCGAGCTCGACCCGAACGACCGCGACGCGAACACGATCTGGGCTGGCACGGGCGAGCCGAACGCGTGCGGCAGCGGTTGCGAGGCCGGCGTCGGTCTCTACAAGTCGAGGGACGGCGGCGACCACTGGTCCGGCCCGTTTGGACGCGACGCGTTCTACGATCGCGCCGCCGGCTCGATCGCGATCCGGCCCGGCGACTCGAAGGTCATGTTCGTCGCGTCGGGCCGCGGCATCCGCGGGCTCTCGAACGTCTGCTGCGGCGGGGCCGACGCGATCATCCCGGGTGCTCCGCACTTCGGCGTGTACCGCTCGCTCGACGGCGGCAACACGTGGCAGATCGTCAACCAGGGCGCGCCGGCGCTCTGCACGGACGTGAGCCCCGACGCTGTCGCGCTCAACCAGACGCCGTGCTCGCCGCGCGGCGCCCGCCGGGTGAAGATCGACCCGGTCGACCCGAACACGGTCTACGCGACGTTCTACGCGCGCGGGATCTGGCGGTCGCGGCAGAACGGCGACCCCGGCACCTGGGAGCAGATCATGCCGCGCATCGGGCCGAACCCCGCGATCACGACCGAGCGCGCGGACTTCGACCTCGTGAGGCTGCCGAACGGCGAGACGCGGATGTACGTCGGCGTCGGCGGCGGCGGCGTCTGCAACCCGGCGACGGGCGACTGCGACATCTTCGCCCGCTTCCGCCGGAACGACAACGTCCGCTCGGCGCCGGCCGGCGTCGTCGCGGCGAACTGGATCGACCTCACCAACCCGACGCCCGACACGCCCGGGTTCTCGAGCTTCGGCTACTGCGACCCGCAGTGCTCGTACGACAACTACGTGTTCGCGCCGGCCGGGCACTTCCCGAACTCCGGCGCGAACGCCGATGTCGTCTACCTGTCGGGAGCGAACCGGTACCTCGAGAACAACTGGGGTCCGGCGAGCCCGTTCTGCTGTCCGGACAACCCGAACACGGGTCGCTCGAACGGCCGCGGCGTCGCGGTCTCGACCAATGCCGGCGCGACGTTCACCGACATGACGGAGGACACCTCCGACAACCGCTATCCCGTCGGCCTCCACCCCGATCACCACGCACTCGTCGTCAACCCGCAGAACTGGCGGCAGTTCTTCGACGTGGGCGACGGCGGCATCGCGCGGTCGAACGGCCGGTTCGTCGACGACTCCGCCGACTGCACACAGCCGAAGGGCTACCAGGGGACGCGGCTCGCGTTCTGCCAGCTGGTGCTCTCCCGCGTGCCGGAGCGGATCTCGACGATCAACAAGGGCCTGCGCACGCTGCACTTCTACGAGCTCAACTACAGCCCGTTCGATCCCGACCTGATCGTCGGCGGGACGCAGGACAACGGCTCGTGGGAACGCGGCGACACCGCCGGCTCGGGCACGAACAGCGACGCGATCCCGCCGAACAGCACCGGCACCGCGCCGTCCGGCAACGAGTGCCGGACGGACGACGGGAACCGCGGCGACTCGAACGACGACGGACACGGCAACAGCAACCAGACCTGGGTGCAGATCAACATCGCCGACGGCGGACACAACAACTTCGACATCGGCGATCCCTGCTTCCGGCAGAGCGCGTTCCAGAACGGTCAGCTGATGGTGGCGTACGCCCCGAAGAACCAGCTCGACATGAACTGGATCGCCGACACGCTGTTCGTCTTCTACGGCAACGAGGGCGTCCCGTTCATCGGGCCCGCCACGAACGACCCGGTGCACCCGCACTGGCTGTGGACGGGCCGCGAGCACGTGTTCCGCTCGATGAACCAGGGTCGCAACCCGATCCTCACGAAGGAGACGCACCGCGAGCACTGCAACATCTGGTACGGCGACAGCGACGTCGACGACAACGGCACGTTCGAGCCGACGAAGGACATCTGCGACGACTGGAAGCCGATGGGCGATCCGGGTGTCGCGGGGCGCCTGACGTGCACGAACGCCGTCACGACTCCCGCGCCGCCGTTCTTCGCGGCCGCCTGCCCGTACGGCGCCGACCGCGCCGGCGGCACGGTCGCGGCGGTCGAACGGACGCGCGGCGACGGCAGCACGGTGTGGGCCGCGACGAGCACGGGCCGCATCTTCGTCTCGAAGAACGCGGACAACCCGAACCCAACCGCGGTCGCGTTCGACCGTGTCGACAACGACCCGACGGCGACGAACGACCCGCCGCGGTACCCGACGGGCATCGCCATCGACCCGAAGGACCCGAACCATGCCTGGATCTCGTACAGCGGGTTCGCTGCGAAGACGCCCGGGTTCCCGGGGCACATCTTCGAGGTCCGCTACGTGCCGGGCGGGACGACGTTCCGGATGCTCGACGGGTCGAACCAGCCGTCCGACGCGCTGGGCGACATCCCCGCGACGTCGATTGCGGTCACCGACCGCGGGACGATCTACGTCGGTACCGACTACGGCTGCATCGTGAGCCGCGGCGACAACCGCTGGCGCGAGTGCGGCGACGGCCTGCCGAACGTCGTCGTCGCCGACCTGATGTACGTGCGCGAGCGGAAGAAGCTGTACGCCGCGACGCACGCCCAGGGAGTCTGGGAGCTGAGGGTCGACTCGATCGAAGACCGGCGCTGACGACCGGCGCCGCCTGACCGAGCGAAGGGCCGCCTCCGGGCGGCCTTTCGCCTCTCTACGGCGCGATCGGCGGCGGCGAGTGGTCTGTCGTCCGGTTCGGGCAGGGCAGCGTGTGCAGCTCGAACTCCGCCCGGTCGCCGCGCGCGCCGACCGCGGTGACCGCGAGACGCTTGCTGCAGCGGTCGAGCACGAGGCTGTCGAACCTCGCAGTGAACGTCCCCGCCGCGGTCGTTCGCAGCGTGCGCTTGTAGACCTTCGCGCCGAGCTCCACGCGTAGCGCCACGCTCTGGTTCGGCTTGAACTGCTCGCCGCGCAGTTCGAGCGGCTTCTTGCTCGCGATCTTCAACCGCGCCGAGGTCCCGTCGCCGGCCGCGACGGCGACTCCGGTGATCGTCAGCGACACGAGCGCGACGATTGCGACGAGGGGCCTCGCCCTCACGTGACGGATCGTACCGCGGATATCGAAGTCTTGAACTTTCCCGAGCCGCGCGCCAAAATGGCCGTCCCCGGCAGTGCGGAAGAGAGGGCCCCTGCCGGCATCACCAATCGAAGGGGAGGAGAACACTTGAGGGCGAAGCTTGGGCGCAGGCTGTCCGCTTCCGTCGTGCTCGCAACCTTGCTGGTTGCACTCGGCGTCGTGGCTGCCAGTGCTTCGGCCCAGAGCGGCGCGGTGAACCCGTCGAAGCTGACGGCGTCGCCGCTCGCGGCCGACAACACGATCGAGGGCGCGAAGTCCGACGTCGCGCGACTCGCAGAGACCGACCCGTCGCTGCTCGGGCGCACCGACAGCACACCGGTCAACGTGATGATCAAGTACGACTACGACTCCACGGCGTCGTACGACGGCGGCATGGCCGGCCTGGCGGCGACGAGCCCGAATGTGACGGGCAAGGAGCTCGAGGCCAACAAGGGCGCCGTCGACGCCTACGAGAACTACACCTCGGCGGTGTCCGACAAGATCGACAAGGCCGTCGAGAGCGCCGTTCCGGGCGCCGTCGTGAAGCAGACGTTCCAGACGGTGTACGGCGGCGTGTCGGCGGTCGTGCCGGCGGATCAGATCTCGAAGCTGCTGAAGGTCGACGGCGTCGTGGCGGTCCAGAAGGACTCGCTGCGCCAGCCCGACTACCAGTCGGTCTCGTGGATCCGGGCTCCATCGGTGTGGGAGCGTGTCGGGGGTTCGAAGAACGGCGGCAAGGGACAGATCGTCGGCGTGCTCGACACGGGCATCTGGCCGGAGCATCCGTCGTTCGCGGACACAGGCCTGCCTGCGCCGCCCGGCACCTACGCGTGCCAGTTCGGCAACGGCCTCGATCCGGCGCTAGGCGCTCCGTTCAGCTGCAACCACAAGCTGATCGGCGCCTACGCGTTCCTGCAGACATACCTCTCGGTCACAGCTGCGCTTCCGGGCGAGTTCTGCAACAACACGACGAAGGTGTGCTCGCCGCGCGACTCGGAGGGTCACGGGACGCATACATCGTCCACCGCGGCGGGCAACGATCTCTCGAGCGCCAAGACGTTTGGCGTCGAGCGTGGCCCGATCGCAGGTGTCGCACCAGGCGCCTACGTGATCATGTACCGCGTCTGTGCAGACGCCGGCTGCTTCAGCTCCGACTCGGTGAACGCCGTCAACCAGGCGATCCTGGA